>JBFYLJ010000114.1:0-3032 GCA_041305465.1 Methanothrix sp. | reverse complement strand
GATAGTAGCCCGGCCGGGATTCGAACCTGGGTGGGGAGGTCCAGAGCCTCCTGTGATTGACCGCTACACTACCGGGCTTCGCCTCTACCCTTGCAGCAGGTAGTTATTAATCTATCGATCGGCCAGCCCTTCTGCCTCCAGGCAGCTAAGGAGCACAACCTTACCCTCACCGCAAAACCTGCCTTCACAAGAAAGATCCTCTTTAGCCAAGATCAGTCTCTCTTGCGGCTCTACTGGCCCTCTGCCTTTGAGAAAATCGTCTACAGGATCAAGCTCAAAGCTTAAGGCAGGAGTTTTATAGTGCATGGGCACAGTCACGGCCGGATGCAGCATCTTCATCACCTTGTTCGCGTCGATTGCATCGATGGTATATCTTCCCCCAACAGGCAAAAAGAGCAGATCCACCGTGCCTATCGCTTTTACCTGTGCCCGGCTCAGAGTATGCCCCAGATCGCCCAGGTGACAGACATTAATGCCGTCCAGCGCGAAACAGAATATGGTGTTGGTGCCTCGCAGCTTTCCTCTCTGTGCATCATGGTATGACTCTATGCCCCGGATCTCCATTTCCCTGGAAATGTACTCGCCATGTCCGAAGATCACATCCGCTTCGCTTCCCGCTGCATCGACATTATTGTGATCCAGGTGATCGTGGCTAACAATTACAATATCCGCCCTGGTTGGCGACATGGCATAGCCCACCTCCATCTCATGAAACGGATCAAGCAGCACCAAAATACCTTCGCAGCTCTTCAGGACGAAGCAGGAGTGTCCCAGCCAGGTGACAATCATGGAAGCAAATAATCGCCCTGGCTAAAAATCCTTATCGATTCGAGCATCGATCACGACATGAACTACGCCAGGAGAGAACTTTTTGACCAGCACATGGCCCAGGATCTCAGCCCTGCAGCCCAATGCCGCTGCCGCCTGCACCACATCCCTGATGGCTGCGGCGGGATACATGCTGGCGGGAATGGTCTGATGGTAATGCAGTATGCCACCCGGCCTCAGAGCGGAAATTCCCTTTTGCAGATATTGGTCGGTTACCTGTACCATGCCCATCACCACTCTGTCCGCCACTGCGTCAGGAGTCACCTTCGCGCAGTCTCCCAGGACGCTCTCCACGATATCTTCCACATGGTTTTGCAGGATATTCTTGCAGAGATAATGGTAAGCGTTGGGATTCAACTCAATGGCCACTACCTTCCTGGGCCGGGAATGGACGGCCATGGGAAGGGTGAAGTAACCAATCCCGGCAAACATGTCCACTACATACTCGTCCTTGCCGAAACGGCTCATTCTTATGCGCTCCATAAGGTTCCCGGGCGAGAACATCACCTTTCTAGCATCCAGATTAAAGACCACACTATTTTCTTTATGCACTGTCTGGGTTTTGTTGCCGATGATAACCCTTCGCATGGGCTCGCGAAAGGGACCAGCGATCCCTTCGTCAGCCAAAACCGTGTAGCATCGTGGATAAAATTCCAAAAGTGCCTGGCCGATAAGGTGCTCATACGCCCTGAGGTTGGGATGGATCTTGACTACTATTACCTCACCCAGCAGGAACCAGCCGCGTGGAACGAGATGAATGCATTCTTGGGGAAGCTTTCCTCGCAAGGCATGGAATAGATCCGGCTTTTTCCTGTAAAAGGCAGGCTCCTCTTGCATGATGAGCTCATAGCCAAAGACAGATCGAATGACTGGGATCTCTACATGGTCTTCTCTCTTTATTATCTTGCGGCTTTTATCAAAAATACCGAGAGAGACTACCTTTTTTAGAGACGCATCTGCATCCTTATTATTGGCTATTACCGCCAGTCTATTTTTTTCGGGTGTAGCTCTGCTCAAAGCTTACCCCTTCTCGGGTCAGGTTGAACATCAAGACTGATGTCTCATTCCCGCTGGTGACAGTGGAAGGCAATCCGTGAACCAGCAGGTTGGTGTCAAAGCCCTGCGGCGCGTAGAAGCTGAGGCCGACAGGAATTGTTGTCCAGTTGCCCTGCAGATATATCTTCACGCTGGCGTCTCCCGTGGAGTTCATTCTCACAAGTGTTTTCTCTCCATGAGAAATGGTCACAACTCCACCTCTGGCACTGATGCTCTGGTCGATATTCGGAGGTAGAGCTATTTGCATATCATTAGCCATTCCCTCAGGATTGGTGATGTTCAGGCCCAGATAGCTTTCGTTGCTGGAATTGGAGAGGTTTGCGCAATACTTGACCAGGAACGTTGGAGGTATCGGCTCCTCTACCAGCGTCGGACCATACATGAATAGAACAGCAAAAAGAGCCAGCAAGATAGCCCCGCCAACCAATGTGATAGTTTTTGGAGGCATTGCCATCTTCTTCTTGGTCATTGGCGACATACCAAGCTCGTTTTTAGGGGATGGGACTGGCGCGGCAATTTTTGCAGCATCATCACTGGAAGATGACGCATCTGAAGTATCCGATGCAGGGGAGATCTCCTCGAAGGCCTCCGGTGTGTGCAGAGGATAGGACGGCGGTTTTGCTTCTACCACCTTATCTTCAGCAATTGAGGGGGCTTCATCTGCCGCATCAACTACACGCGATGGTACAGGCCCGCACTCTTCTATCGGCATAGAGCTGTCCGGAAGAGGTGCCATCTTCCTTCGCGTGGGCAGCACCACGGTCCCCTCATCGAAGTTCAGGATCAAATCGGTATAGGTTCCGGTAACATCCACGAACCTGAGTGCCCGCGGAACCAGGTAGGAGACACCGGAGATCTTGACCTCTTCGAAGAACTCGGTGTTCTTCATCAAACGATCCTTAAAGGCGTAAACCGCCCCGCTTTCCATCTTAGCGTCTATCTCGCTGAGACTAGGGAAGCGGTCCTCCTGCGCGGCCAGCTCTTTAGTGGCCACAACATAGGCTTCGAAGAAAACACGACTCATTCTGTTGAGCCGATTGGTGTAGCGCCTATCGAAGAGAAAGGAGAAACCAACTCCCTTGAGCTGCAAGCTCTCTTCTCGCGAATGCCGCCAGGCAGAGAAAGAGACGTCCATCAGAGGATGATAT
>JBFYLJ010000113.1:0-7463 GCA_041305465.1 Methanothrix sp. | reverse complement strand
AACCAGATCATCAAACTCATGAGGCCTCTTATGATGGCAGCAGGAGCCGCACCTCTGGCACTGGAATCGGATGTCCTTGAAGACAGCCCGAACAATGACGCGGGGCAGAAAAATATCCCCCAAAAAAGAGAGAAAAAGAAGGCGACTTACAGAGTCGTCTTCAGAGGATGCTTCTCGGCCAGAACTTCCAGTCCCAGCTCCTGTGCGGACTCCGCCTTCATGATATCCACCATTGCCGCGGCTGGGAAGATCATGGGGGCGTTCTCAATGGGACCGTAGAGGTAGTAGTCTGCACCCACGATTCCAGCCACCAGGTTGGAGCCGATATCCACAGGTGCAAAAGCCTCCTTGTGAGTCTTCTTCCATTTCTTCATCCAATCCCAGGCAGAGGCACCATTATGGAATCCTGCACCTACAGGCAGGCCGAATAGGGCCTTGACCGCAATGACGGCGCGATAGGTTGCACCGGATCCGGCTCCCAGGGGCATGGCTGCAACATCGATGAGGGGCCTGGTTATGCCGCACTCCTTGGCATAATCCATGAGGCTCTTCTTGGCGCCGCCTGCCGCCTTGGTCATCATCTCCATCTTGCCCTTGGTTCCCTTCTCTATGGCATTGAAGGTGAGCACGATGGCTGAATCCACATCGCTTTCCTTGAGGGCAGCCAGCTCCTCGTCGGTGATGGAGGCGTTGATGGAGTTGTGAATTGCCCTGTCGGCCACGCCGATCTCAGTGGCGTATTTGACACCGAAGGCGCGAACCTCTTGAGCCGAGGAGTCGATGAGGAAGGGATAGTCCGATATACCAACAAACCAGTCTATCTCCTTCTTCATGGCCTCGTTGCTCTCGGCCACGATCTGGTTCATACAGGTGTTTCCTGTAACGTCGCTCATCTCAAGCTGTGCATTCCAGAGCCTCTCGGCTGCTGCCACGTCAAAGACTCCATGCTCCGGATCGGAGACTATCTTGTGCCTGGCGTAAAACATGGTGCCTATGCAGCATGTGGGGTACTCGCCCGGCTGGCCTCCTATCTTGAATTTACCGAAATCGAAGACTTCCTGCTTCCTATCAAATCTGAACATTCAAATCACCGCTTCCCAATTGCCTGCGTATACGAACAGTATGTATGCTAAAACCAAGATCAAAGCCGCGCAAACTCCATAGGCCAGCCCCAGATCTCTGCCGATGGACTTGCCTGCCCTCATGTACTTCTCTGAGGAATAGAACTCCAGCTTCTCTTCGATCTTGTCCAGCCTTGCCATCACCTCTCGGAGCTGCTCAGAGTCGACTACGGCAACGGGTACTACCGGCTTGTTGTTCTGTGCTATATCCTCTGCCATAGTTTCACATCCCTCCCATGAAGGCGAAGGGCCCCAGCATCATCAAGATGGCAAGGACAAAGCCGATTGCAAATCCTATAGACACTGTGGCCATGACGCCTGAGCTGAGCTTGGTCTCTCTGGCCAGAAGCTGCCCCTTGTACTTGACGTCCTCCACAATTGCATCGACCATTGGCATGTTCGGCTCGACCACGGACGCAATTCCCTGGCCGTATAAAATCTCTTCAGCCATTTTTACTTCCCTCCTGCCACCCTAAGAATCAATCCAAAGAGGACCAGGACCACAGTCATGCCCAAGGCTATGCCCTCGATCTTGCCTGCGTAGATGCCTGCCTGCAGCTTGTTGAGAAGTCCGGCGTTGGTTACAGATGCGGCAATGCCGCGCATCCTGCCCCTGACCTCAACCATCTCTGCCGCCATGGGCTTCAATCCGCCTGCCTCTTCTTCGCCGCCGCCCTCTTTGATCTCTACGGTCATGGGCTCGACGTCAAGAGCACCGGGATCCTTTGAGGCCAGCTCCTTGATCTTGCCGGTGATGGCACCCATGTCCTCGGTGTTCATCATCATGACGGCCTGGACCTGGCTTTGCCAGCGCTCAATGGAGGCTGCATCCAGGTTCTGGATGAAGGGAATGGCTCCCTTGGCCCCGATGATCCTTCCTTCTTTGTCGATTCCGCTCTGGGTGAATGCCTCCACCGCTTGTCCGGTGATGTGCCCTTTGACCTCCATTCCCGTGATCACTACATATCTGATGTTGGGATTGGATATGACATTGGCCACCATCTTCTCTATGCCGATGTTCTCCGTCTTGCACGGTCCGGCCAGAGCTGCTCCGGCCTTGATCAGATCGGCATTGTGAAGGTGCGAGCCGCATGTGCATACTGCTACCGGGCTCTCAGGATTGCCCACCTCATACTCGCCGGTGATCACCGGCCAGGGGTCGGAAGGCTTCTTCTTAAGCACCATCTCTAAGCACCTCCGCCTAATGCCGGTCTAACGATTTTATCAAATGTCTCCGGATTGTTGAATGCCATGGCCAACAGCAACACAAAGGACAATACCAGGCCGATGATGAAGCCCATCCAGATGTTGGTGTAGAGGCCGGCGATGTAAGAGGCCTTGCCTCTGTTGGCATAGGATGACAATAGCTCGTTATCCGGCACAAGCTGGTTCATCAGGTCGTCGGCGACCTTGTCCAGCTTGTCTATTCTATCATAAATCGGGTCGAAAGTGTACAGAACTAAGTCCGCCCTCTGCTCCGAAACCACTC
Organism: Methanothrix sp.; assembly: GCA_041305465.1. Taxonomy (GTDB): domain Archaea; phylum Halobacteriota; class Methanosarcinia; order Methanotrichales; family Methanotrichaceae; genus Methanothrix. Next base: position 4,853 of record JBFYLJ010000113.1, on the reverse strand, counting down.
CTTTCATGGGGTCGAAGATCAGGCCCAGTTCTGGTGAAACTCTAACAAATCCCATTTCTAGACCTCCCTACTGCACCGTTGGCGGCAATAGTCCTGTTCCGACCACTGCTGATGCATCTCTCTTTACCAGACGGTAGAACATCTTGAAGAAGTAGAACCATATGGCAAAGCCGATTACAAGCTGCAATAGCCCGGCTGCTATGCCCTGTGTTGTCAAGGCCGCAATACCCGTAGCTATCATGGCCAGTCCGCTCACCATTATCGCATTCACCAGGGTCCTATCCTGCTTCTCATCAGGGCCGAGATTGGCGTTGAAGGGATGCAGGATTGCAAGGCCTCCGGCGATGAATATGATAGCGATATAGCCGGTCATGAGAACATCTGTCAGGATGTCGACATAGCCCAGAGTGCCTGATATGGCAAAGCTCCAGCCCAATATGGCCAGTGCGCCTGCCATAGACAGATCGGCATTGCCCTCTTCCATCACAGGGATGTTGAACTTGATGACCTTATTGGCGATGACGCCTATGATGTAGCCGAAGACTCCTGCATAGACCAGGGTGATTATAGGGCCGAGAAGCGGAAATTCAAGGGTTTCTGCTACAGAAAGCCCGAACATGACCGCAATAATGCCCATTCCCAAGGCCAGCATGCCGATGGACGGAACTCCTGTGCCTATACCATAAGCGCAGACTCTGCGAACGGCATTGGCTCCCATTACCACGGCAAAGATTGCAGCTACGGCTCCTATAAAGGAGAACACCTCGGTGTTCAGGGCTGTGTTAAGGATAGAGCCCAGATATATTCCCACGATAGAGCCGATCAAGCCGTACATTCTCAGCTTCTTGGGATCAAATGCAGACGGCGCTCCGCCTGCTCCTCCACCTAGAGACATTTCAGGCACCTCCAGTGATCACTACAGATGCCAGAGCGAGCAGTATGCTGGCTATGGCGCAGGCTTTGAAGGCGAAGGGCCACTTCTTGAACTTGGGATCATGGAAGCCCTCGATTGTTCCCTGGATGTTCCAGGATGCGATAACTGCGTTCACCAGGAATATGCCTATGGCGAACATTGCGCTCAAAGATGCATTGCCGTTGATCAGATAAAGCGGATAGTAGATCATGGCTCCGCCAAGTCCACCCATCATGCCGCCGATAAGGCCTGACACGAAGCAGACTGTGGGAATGCCCTGGCCGACTGTTCCCGGGGCCACATAAGGCGGCTGGGAAAATCCGGTTATGGGATCGTAGTTGACCTTGGCAGAGGCAAATGGCGCTCCTACCGCATAAGCATAAATCCAGGAGCCTGTGAGCATTGTCGAGCCCATCATGATTCCTGCGCCTACAGCTCCGGAGGCCAGTATGAGCCAGAGGTTATCTGTGACGGACATCATCAGGCCGGCGGCCAAGAGGCCAGTCAGGCCCGATCCTGCTGCGAGCTGCACTGTTCCAGTGCCGATGCCGGCTGCCTGTGCCATGGCAGCAGGTGCGCCGCCCACAGGCACGAAGTGAACGCCGATGCCGACCAATAAGCCGCCCACGAGGATCTCCAGAATGTAGACAATAGTATTAGCATCAAAGTTCATGCTGCTATATCCCCCTTGTATTCCGGATAAGCTCCATACTTTCTTCTGGCGGACTTTTCTATGTAGTAGTTATAGGATACCATCACAATGATAAAGAAAATTCCCATGGCAATGGCATAAGACGCCTGAGTTACGGGATCAAAGACCGTTGTCCTCCAGTTGTCCAAAAAGACCGTCAGGCCAAAGCCCATTCCCGTAGCCGGTCCGCCGAACTTGGTACAGAACCAGGCGTTGTCTATGGAATTTCTCAAACCCGCCTCGGCTTTGCGGACAATCTGGCCGGAGAGCATTGTATTCAGACCGCAGCCGAACTGCCTGTTCTGAAACTCGCGCTCGCCGCCGTAGTGAATATCTCCCACAGATGAGCCGATGGCACCAACAGCCAATCCCCATACCAAGGCGATGATCGTCATCGGAAAGGGATGCGGTGTTGGCAAGATGTATACCATGATGTAAGATATAGTTGCAATACAAAACGATGTTATCCAGGCATGCGCCATAATCGATGGCGTTGTGTACCTGACGATGTCCAGATAGACCCACTGATTGAACCTAGCTTGGCTGGAGTTCCTGCCAAAATAAGCGCTCATCGAAAATACACCGTTGAACAGAGCGGCAACGGATGCGCCTGCCACGAGGGCAAGCAGTGCGGGCATCTGGAAGGCAGTAATAAGCGTATAGGCTACCATAGCAGCAGTGGCAGCCCACAGGGCGTTGGCCGGGGGTTCTCCCGAGATGGCCTTGTTATAGATCCTGTGGGGGTTGCCTACTTGGGCGGCCAGTTGAACCTGCGAGTTGGGATTGCTCTGGGATCCTATATCGGATTCTATATCCTCAGAAGCACCGGCAACCGTCGCAAGGGCACCCATGGCAGCTACGAGCCCCATGCTAAATGCGTCCATTTATTCCTCCTCCTTTTCATTTCACCAATTTTCATGGTTTTCCACGATAAAATTGGCTATGACGCTCTTGGTATCAATTACCTAAACTTATAAACCTTTCGCGATAGCCGAATAGAAAACATAGGAGAAGCCTTGCAGGAACCGCCCTTTGCTGCAATCGCTAAAAGCGCATCCGAATAGGCCATAAGAAGCCTGCCTACCAGGGCTCCTTCTTTGCACCCATATGATAGCCTATGATGTTGGTCACCCGGTGCAGGACTGGAGTTATTAATAATACTATTAATATTATAGTGGCTGTGAAATGCTGCATAAACCACTCCGGCGCTACAAATAGGGTCATAAGCCATGCTCCCAGGACAAAATCGAGCTGATCTATGACAAAAAGAGGCGCACCACGCTGCAGGCCCATGCGACGCTTGAAGAATGCTGCCACGATATCCCCAAGCATGGCCCCCGATGAGAGGGCCAGGAGAATTGAGAACTGCTCGTAGCCGCTGCCAAAGGATGGCAGGCCTAAGCTTGGAGCGATCTGGTTTTGCAGGAGGCCCGCCAGGACGCCGCAGGCCGTTCCCGCGAGGGTTCCCCGAAAGGTCTTGCCATCGCCCAGGAAGCGCCGACCGTCATGGAGGATCCGTCCCCTGTCCAGTGGCGTGCCGCCCCCGAAGAGAGCAGCGCAGTTGTTAGGTATGTAGGCGGGCAGCATCAGCCAGAAGGCAGTTATCAATATATTCATGCCTGCTACTCTCGCCGCCTCGCCTCTATATCAAATTATCCGACGCAATAATTCTCGGCAATCCAAATTATGACATACCGCCATTTGCAGCGCTTTTTAGGTCTCAAAACATATGCAACTCCCCTAGCCCAGGGAAAAGAGACGAAGAAATCATGGTATAAAACACAAAAATTGATATTACCAAAAAGAGTAAATAGGTTAATGGCTAAAAAGCCAATTGGCCAAGGGGCTGATGACCAGCCAAATAAGATAGCATAAAAGGTGATGGAATTGAGCAATGTGTTTCCCTATGTGATCGGGCTTCTGGCACTGGCGTTTTTGTTGCTGGTTGCTAACGGAATGACTGCAGGTGCTTGAGGAATTTAGAATATTCCAAGGGAACGACCGATGAGAATTGATTAATTAGTTGGCCACCTTTTTTGGCCAGCAGCGACCTTTTTTACAGAAAGGAAATGGCACTCAACTGGCCCCTCTCGCGATGGTTCTAATGTCGAATACCTTTGCGGTTTCGTTTTTTCCTTTGGTTCCTCAAGATTTGGATCGAAACAGTTAAGTTCAAGCTGTTCCACCTAAGGGCGGGCGTCGATGGTCTAGTGGTTATGACTTGGGCCTTCCAGGCAGATTCGTAATCTGCGAAGCAAGCCTACAACCCGGGTTCGAATCCCGGTCGACGCACTTGCCTTTTCTTCGGATTTAAGCTGCAATTCCTTGTATATTCTTACGTCGAATGCCGAATTATTTTCGTCAGATTTATATCCTAGTTTGACCTGTCGTTGTTTTATGAATTCTCGCGGGGAGATCTCCAACGCAAGAGGACTGCTGGCAGAGAAGATCGCAGGAGAGATCACCCTTTCCCAGAATCCAGGCGATACATTGAGGAAATGGCGGCGCAACTTCGCCATAACTCAGACCGACCTGTCCAATCACTTAGGCATATCTCCTTCAGTTATATCCGATTACGAAAGCGGCAGGCGAAAGTCTCCCGGCATAATGATCGTGAGCAAGATCATCGATGCCTTGCTTCGCATAGACGAGGGTCGCGGCTGCAATGTGCTGCGGGCCTATGAGAACATGTGGGGCGACATCCTGGGAATAGACTCCATATGCAGCGTCTGCGAGTATCAGGACCCAATACTCTTAGGAGAGATAGCAAATAAGCTCGAAGCCGAGGTGATACTGGGCCGCATGGACATAACCATCTGGGGATACACAGTCATAGACAGCATAAAGGCCATAGTAGAGATGCTTCCGGACCAGTTCCAGAAGATCTATGGCCGCAGCACTGCCCGAGCACTGATATTCACGGGAGTGCATTCAGGCAAGTCGCCGATGGTGGCAGTGAGGGTGAGCAATCTCAAGCCGGGAGCAGTGATTTTGCAGGGGATATATCCTGCGGAGGTAGACCCCATTGCGAAAAAGATCGCCGAGGTCGAGAATATCCCTCTTTTAACGACACATTTTTCCGTTGACGAGATCTCCTGTGCACTGAGCAAAGGGTGAGCATCTCTTGGTCTGCGGTATTGTAAGTTATGGGGTCTATATCCCGCGGTTTCGCATAAGGCTTGAGGAGATTTCCAGGGTCTGGGGTGATGGGGAGGAGATAGCAGAGGGCCTACGCGTCTTCGAAAAGTC
>JBFYLJ010000112.1:0-11819 GCA_041305465.1 Methanothrix sp. | reverse complement strand
GCAAGATGCTTCTATCTCTCATCAACGACATCCTGGACTTCACTAAGATTGAAGCCCGCAAATTGGAGCTGGAAACACTGGACTATGATCTGCGCTCGACGCTGAAAGATACTGTCGATCTCCTGGCCATCGGTGCCCATGAAAAGGGACTGGAGCTGAGCTATCTGGTAGAGCCAGAAGTTCCGTCGCTCCTGCGGGGCGATCCTAGAAGGCTGCGCCAGATTCTAGTCAACCTGGGAACCAATGCTGTTAAGTTCACCGATAAGGGCGAGATAGCGATTCGCGTCTGTCTGGAGAGCGAAGAGGAACGAAATGTCACAATTCGCTTCTCGGTCAGAGATACAGGCATAGGCATCCCGGCAAACCGGCAAGATAGTCTATTTTCGCTTTTTACTCAGGCGGATGGCTCGACAACACGCAAATACGGCGGAACCGGACTGGGGCTAGCTATCTCCCGGCAGCTCACCGAGCTGATGGGAGGCAAGATCGGCTTGGAAAGCGAGGATGGCAAAGGCTCTACATTCTGGTTCACAGCTATGTTTGAGAAGCAGCCAGCCAGGTCTGGAGCGGCAGATGAATTGTCTGCCAAAATTGATGGCGGGGAAGCTAATGAGCGCTTCGCCTCTCAGCCTGCTATTTCTGAAAACTGCAAGCTCAAAATACGCATTCTGGTAGTGGAGGACAATCCCGTAAACCAGAAAGTAGCCCAGGCAATGCTGAGAAAGATGGGATTTGAGGCAGATATTGTGGCAGGTGGTCAGGAGGGCATCAATGCACTCCAGATGACTCCCTACGACATTGTATTGATGGACTGCCAAATGCCTGAGATGGACGGTTATGAGGCAACTCGCATAATCCGTAATAGGGCATCAGGAACAATCAACCCCAGCATTCCAATAATTGCCATGACCGCCGCTACTATGCAAGGAGACCGGGAGAAGTGTATTCATGCAGGGATGAACGATTTTATCGCAAAACCAGTCCTGATGATAGAACTGGCAGAAATGCTGGATCGTTGGTTAGCGAGAACCACGAATGACAAAACGTTGGTTAGCGCTTCTTAGCCGACCTGCGCTTCTTCGGGGCTATAACCTCTTTCAACGACGTTGAGGGGAAACTTTACAAAATCCCAACGGACTGAATATCAGCCATCAGGCCGCCAACGCGGTCGGGTTTGGGAACAAAATGATAATTAGGTGTCGATAATGTCGATAGAAGGGTACACAATTAGGAATGCACAAAGGCATGAAGTTGATCTCATCATATCCTGGGCCAACCAGGAGGGGTGGAATCCTGGTACTCACGATGCCGAAACCTTTTACGGGACGGATCCAAACGGCTTCTTCCTGGGCATATTAAATGGCAGGCCAGTAGCAAGCATATCAGCAGTTGCCTACAATGAATCATTCGGGTTCCTGGGGTTTTACATTGTCCAACCGTCATTTCGATGTAGGGGATTAGGCACCGAGATATGGAATGCTGGGATGAAGTATCTGGAGGACCGAAACATTGGGCTTGATAGCGTCCTGGAGCAGCAGAAATTGTATGAACGTTTGGGGTTTTTGCCGTACTACAAGAGCGTGCGCTACCAGGGATTGGGGACGGGACAAGAGCACAACGCAAAGGGCATAAAAGATCTCTCTGAAGTGCCCCTAAAGGGTCTTCTGGCCTATGATGATCAATGCTTCCCTGTGCCCAGGCATGCATTTACTAATTTATGGATTAAGCAGATAGGAGGAATTGCCCTTGCCGCTGTGAATGATGGCGAACTGGGGGGCTACGGTATCCTCAGGCAATGTCATCTTGGCTATAAAATCGGGCCGCTTTTTGCCGATGATGAGGACGTAGCTGAATCTCTGTTTCGCGCTCTCTGCGGCCATGCTCCACAGGGTGCACCGGTCTTCCTGGATACTCCGGTTCCAAATTCTGCTGCTCTGGAACTGGCCAGGCGTCACCATATGCACCCCGTGTTCGAGACAGTGCGCATGTACACCAAGGAGGATCCCAGCCTACCGATGGACCGGATCTATGGCGTAACGAGCTTTGAACTGGGATAGAATTTCCCGCTGAAAGGGAAATCTATTCTCAGAAGCTACGATTGTCGCAAAGAATGATTAGCCGTTCACAGAATTAGCCGGTATACCCCAGTCCTTTAGCCTGCATAAGCGCTGCGTTCGCTTCCAAATTGCGATCCAGCTTTTTGAGAGTCAAGCCCCGGCAGATCCATGCATTTGCATCTTGTGGACTAATCTCGATAGCTTTATCGAATGCCAAAAGGGCATTGTCATAATTGCCCTGCATGTAAAGAGCGTTACCTTTGTTGAACCAGGCAGCTTCGAGTTGTGGATTTAGCAATATGCATCGATCATAGGACGCATCGGCTTCATCATACCTGCCCTGTTCATAGAGGAGATTGCCTTTTTCAAGCCAGTATTCTGCAGACGCAGTTTCAGGTTCATTGATCTCGGCCTCTTGCAGAGTAGCGGGTTTTTGTCTTTCTCGCTGCGTTACATCGGTCGCATTAGACTCTGAAATTATCTCAGGTTGCTGATTGTTAGGAGACGGTGCAATTTGCTCCAGGGCCTCTTTCGATCTGACCAGATAAACAGCACCCTCTCCTGTTTCGGTTACATTATAACTCAATTTAAGTGCCTCATAGCCATCTCTTATGAATTCGAACAGCCAGGTTCCTGGTTGTCCGCTGATAATTGCGGCGCCATTCGTGTCTGTAATCCCGCTGAAACTTGTGGCTGCAGCATCCTGGCCGGCAACCTGGACACCTGAGAGGAGCGCACCGTTAAAATCCCCATCATAAACGTAGACCGTCTGGGAGACTTGATCCTGATCTAATTTCGTTTCCACTAATGGAGTTGCGTTAGCCGCTAATTGCGTTTGATATGCGGTATTGGCCTTAGATATTGCCTCAGGTTGCTGATTATTAATATATGGTGCAATTTGCTCGGTGAGTTGATTTGACCTCACCAGATAAACATCACCTTCATCAGTCTCGGTTACATTGTAACTCAAGTCGAGTGTCTCATAACCGTCCTTTATGAATACGAACAGCCAGGTTCCTGGTTGTCCGCTGACAACTGCAACGCCATTTGAGTCTGTAATCCCGTTAAAACTCTTGCCTGCCGCATCCTGGCCGGCAACCTGCACACCAGAGAGGAGGCTGCCGTTAAAATCTCCATCATAAACGTAAACCGTCTGTGAGACTTGTTCCTGGGAAGATGCAGGAAGCATCAAGCTACTGCCTATTAGCAGCATCAATATTGCTAAATAAGAGCCTCTTGTCATGCAAATATTCTCCATTTCATCATTTCTATTTTTTCGGTATTTAGCCCATGCTTACTTGAGATTTATCCTCATAAATTGAGGAATAATATTTATGTGCATATTTTTTCCACAGAAAAAATAATGGGATCTCTTGAGAGGTTATCGTAATCAAGTATTCACGTTGATTATGACTATTTTTATTTCAGTTTTGTCCTCTCTTCCCTTATCTCCCATCATGGACTTGATGTGCTTATGGTCCTGCCCCATCAGTTTGCCGTCTCCCATCATGGACTTCTGGCCGCCAAATGCTTTCTCTTTGCCATCCTGGCTCTGCCCCATCAGTTTGCCGTCTCCCATCATGGACTTCTGGCAATCAAATGCTTTCTCTTTGCCATCCTGGCCCTGCCCCATCAGTTTGCCGTCTCCCATCATGGACTTCTGGCAATCAAAGGCTTTCTCTTTGCCATCCTGGCCCTGTCCCATCAGTTTTCCGTCTCCCATCATGGACATCTGGCAATCAAAGGCTTTCCCATTGTCATCCTGACCGTGACCCATCTGCGCATGTGTACAGTCCTTCATAAAATTCGGGCAGTCACACTGCTTTTGGTCTTGTCGCATTTCATTCGGCATGCAAAGTGCTGGCATTACAAGAATACATGCAGCCACTAATGCCACAAAAAGTCTAATCTTATTCATTTTTTCACTACCTCCTTAAAGGATCAACTCAACTGATTGGTGAATTGTCCAGTATCCACCATCTCTGAACGATATAAAAAGATATAGCAGAACGATGATTTTTTGGAACTGATACTTCGGTACAAAAATCGTGCCATAGAGTTCTAAAATCCATTTAACGGTTCAGGATGGTTCCGCAGGTAGATGAAATTCAGATATTGTGCTATTTTGAGGATATCTCTTGGTAGACCAATTCTTTCCGGCGATCTGCCTCAAGCCAGCCTCTGAAGCGGTATCGGGTTTGCAGATAATATAGTTGGATGCTGCCCCGGCAAAGGCCAATTTCCTCGTCTTCTTGTGCCGGAAGGACCAGAGCAACGCATGAGTCAAATATTTGTTTAATAGTTTAGGTATGATCCAAGATATTGCGCAAAATTGACCTTCATCGGATCCCTGTCACCCATCTTCCTGAAATGCAGCAAACTCGATCACCACAGAGGGACGATTTGCCTCATGAGAGATGTGCAAAAGCCCCCCGGAGAGCGCCAGATTGCGTTCAAAGAATCTCTTGGATCGGCTTAGAGGATGACAAATGCACTCGCTTCTACCCGTGATGCGTACCAGCAGCCATTCGTCGTTGCATGCCGTGGCGATTTCAATCTCTCTTATTCTCGCCCCTGCGAACCGCTCCAGCATATCTATCAGTATATCGGCAAAGCGCTCTTGATCCATACGTGCGAAAGCATCCTGGGTGCCTGGCAAAAAGACCAAGTCTATGCCTTCGAATATGTTTACCTGAGCGATACGATGCCTTAGTGCCAACAGAAAGTCTTCAGCGCTTTCCGCCTGCATAATCGCCTCCTCTTCATCGGAATTGTGCAACAAATTCTCCAAAACAACCTCAATGAGTCGGTTGACGTTCACGCGGGAGACAATGTAAGGAGGACGAAAACCGCGATAAGTAGCCGCATAGTCACTGAGCAGTCTTCCTGCCCTGTCCAGAAGTAACTGGTCTAGCACCGATTCCAGCTTCCTCTTGGCGAAGAGCCTGTCCAGCCTGCCTACGACCTGTCCTGTTTTATGCACCATCTCTATGTCCATCTTCTTTCCGGCATGAAGTTCTCTGGCAAAAGCATGAAAGTCAACAAATAGACTGTCCATGTACTGGGTGTCCAGAAGACAACCCAGCTCTTTGGCCTGCACCTCTTCCTCCAGCTCGCCCAGCACATGAGATATGTAGGCCAGCCTACCGGCAATGATGGTAAAGATCCTCTCCAGCTCGCTTATGAGATCCTGGGCGTAGTCTGATATTCTCCTGGCCCAGAGGGGTGTGATCTCTTGCAGGTCCTTTAAAGAAGCCGCATCTGAGTACATGACTCGCAGGGTCTTTTGTGCCGTCTGGGCATCGATGAATTTACCATGGCCGCTGCCGCATAGGAGGATTTTTTCGTTTTCCAGAAGCCATAAAATCTTCAGGATTGATTGCATGAAATCCTTCTGGTTCCAGCCAAAGGCTCCTGCCACTCCCGGGTTGGGCGCGAAGAAGAGATCACCTACGATGAGCATAGATCCGGTCCGGATGCAGATACCATCCGGACTGTGCCCCGGGGTATGGTAGATCTCCAGATAGTCATCTTTTCCGAGCGGCACAATCTGGCTATAGAGCACTGCGTCCTCTGCGATCCACCGGGAATTTGTGAGGTAATCGTGACTCCATCCATTCATCTCAAGTGAATTCGCGCCCAAATTATTTTTGTCATGGCAGGTGAGCAGTCTGATATCGACAGGAACTGCAGACATAGGCCGGTTCAGCAGCATGGAAAGGGTCATCTGGGGGTCGCTGTCCTCCAGAGCCTGAGCCCCCGTCTCCTGTACGGCCAGAAAGGCCCTGGATAATGTTTGGCATTGCTTTAACTGATACCAGTGATCGATGTGCACATGAGTGAGATAAACCACAACCGTGCGGGGCAACTCATCTTGCAGGATTGAAATCTCTTCTTCCAGGCATTCGATCTGACTCTGTGCGCCGCCCGGATCGATGAGTGCGATCTGTCTAGGGCTGGAAAGAAGGTAAGAATTGGATGACATGATGTCAATCTTGCACAGGTAGGGATAGATGGTGACATCCCTGGTCCCAGGCACGCTCTGCGATATCATCGGCTCCACGATAAAAGCACTCCTTTTTGGACAATCGTAATACATGTCAATAAATTATATTTGATAGTTTTCCTCCATGCAGTCAATACTTAAATAAGATCAAAGTGTTAGCTATTAACGTGTTATGTTCCAGGCCGGTCGGTGATATTTCATTATCTATATTCGAAAAATGTATTGACTTCTTGCCAGATGCGATTTTAGCTATCGATATAGACGGAAGAGTGGTCACCTGGAACCTGGCAATGCAAGAGATGACTGGTGCCAGAGCAGTGGATATGATCGGCAAAGGCAACTATGAATATGCCCTGCCGTTCTACGGCATCAGAAGGCCGATTCTGGTCGATCTGGTGTTGATGCCTCAAGATGAAGTTGAAGGGAAATATGACTTTGTCCAGAGAGACGGAAAAACCCTAACGGTTGAGATCTTCATACCGACCTTTGGGGCCAATGGCTCGCATCTCTGGGCCAAGGCTGCGCCTCTTTATGATTCCCAGGGAGAGGTCGTGGGTGCCATTGAGTCCATCCGTGATATTACCTCTCGAAAGAAAAGCGAAGAAGATCTGCTCAAATCAGAACAGGAGAAAGAAGCCATCCTCAGCAGCCTGAAGAATGTGGCTGTTGAATACCTTGATCCCGAGATGCGCATCATCTGGGTCAATACCGCCGTGCAAAGATCTCTGGGCCTTTCTCTGCAAGATCTCTGTGGGAAACACTGCTATAAATCAATTCAAGGAATTAGTGAGCCCTGTCCAGGCTGCAAAGCTGCCTTAACCTTGCAAACCGGCCATTCTCATGAGGGCGAACTGGTCACACCGGACGGCAAGACATGGATCACTCGCAGCAACGCCATAGAGGCAGTAGATGGACAGCTGCTAGGTGTGGTCCATGTTGCCATGAATATTACACAGCGAAAGAGGGCTGCTGAGAAGATTGCAGCAATGAAGCAGCGTCTGGCAGACGTCATCGACTTCTTGCCGGATGCCACTTTCGCCATTGACAATCAGGGCACGGTCCTCACCTGGAACCGGGCTATGGAGAATATGACGGGAGCTTGTGCTGCAGATATGGTAGGCAAGGGCGACTACGAATACGCTCTGCCTTTTTACGGCATAAGAAGACCAATCCTGGCAGACCTGGTGCTACTGGCCGATGCAGAGATTGAGACGAAATATCCAGGACTGCAAAGGGAAGGCAAGACCCTCACCAGCGAGATATTCATTCCAACTTTCGGGCCGACCGGCTCCTTCATCTGGGCCAAAGCCACTCCGCTTTACGACTCCTTGGGCAATATCGCGGGCTCCATCGAGTCAATTCGAGATATCACCGATATGCGAAGAACTGAGCAGACTCTTGAGAGATCCAAATCGGAGCTGCGCATTGCATCCGACATCCAAAGGAGCTTCTTGCCGGAGAAAATCCCATCACTCACCGGTTTTGATCTGGCGGCGACATTCATTCCTGCCATGGAGGTAGGGGGAGATTTCTATGACTTCATACCCGGAGACGGGAAGCTGGGGATGGTCATAGCAGACGTATCAGGAAAGAGTGTGCCTGCTGCCCTTTTCATGGCACTCTCGCGTACCATTGTGAGAATCAACGCCACACATCATGAAAAAGGAACCGATGTACTGGAGGATGCGAATAACATGATCTGCGCAGATTCAAGGGAGGGCATGTTCGTCACTCTCTTTTACGGAGTGCTCGATCAAAATTCGCGCAGCCTGGTTTATGCCAACGCCGGACATCCTCCCCCATTGCTCATGCGCCGTGGCAGCAATGCCTTTGAGAAATTAGAGGTAACGGGCATTGCTCTGGGTGCTATAGGAGAAGCGAAATATGAAGAGCGCAGAGTCGATCTATCCTCGGGAGACGTTCTTGTGCTCTACACAGATGGGGTAAACGAGGCAGAGAACAGCAACTCTGAGCAGTATGGCATTGAACGGTTTCGTTCCATGGTTTGCGAATCTTGCCATCTCTCCGCTCAGGGGATACTGGATAGGATACTGGAAGATCTCTCAGTATTTTGTGAAGGCCAGGCTCAGTTTGATGATATTACCATGGTAGTAGTAAAAGCGATGTGATGTGATATCTATGGATATAAACCAGACCAGCATAGATAATGTGCCCATTGTTTCCGTTTCCGGTAGAATCGATGCCACCACTTCCAACGATCTGGAGAGCGTACTAAACGATCTGATAGATCAGAACAAATCGGATATCTTGCTCGATCTGGAAGGCGTGACATATATCAGCAGCGTTGGATTGCGGGTTTTGCTTGCAACGCAAAAGAAAGTCCGGACGAAGAAGGGAGGCGTAAAACTGCTCTCTTTGCAGCCCTTTGTAAGAGAGGTCTTTGAGATGACCGGCTTTAACAGACTCTTCTCAATCTATTCTAATAGGAGTGAGGCCCTGAGCGGCATCAAATCTCAAAACGAATTATGATTGAATCGTGACGACAATGGATAGAGAAGTGATGGATAATGGGCAGGAGATTACAGTAGCAGCAACCCTAGAGCAGATTCAGGTCATCTCGGGCTTCGTGGAAAGCCTGATGAGCCTTGCAGGTTTTGATTCGCGAAAGGTGATGGAGATATTGCTGGTCATGGAAGAGGCATGCACCAACATCGTCAAGTATGCCTACCCGGAAAAAAAAGATGGCATAATCCATATTATTGCCAGAGTGTCCGGCGATCGGTTGGAGCTGATCATCGAGGACGAAGGAATTCCCTTTGATCCCACAAATCATATCATGGCCCTATCCCAGGCGGATGCGTCAGACCATCCCATTGGCGGCTTGGGAATCCATCTCATGAGGAGTTTTGTGGATGGGATGTCTTTCGAGTTTAGAGACGGAATGAATGTACTCACGCTGGTGAAAAATAGGAATAAATAACGTGCTGCGCCAAAATCTATAAATTCACTGTTGAATCTGATTTCCAGCCATAAATGTATGGCCAAATACAATTTAAAACCTTTAAACTGATCTGATCCAAATTATGAACTGCCGGATCCATTTTCCTCTGTCTGCTTCTCCCAGGTGAGGGCGTTCGTTCGCCTTTATCCTTAAATATCGTTCCATGCAAGAGTATATTGAAGATGAGATCGACAGGAAACGATTCTCAAATTCAAATGACGATTCAAATGGGATGGAGTTTGATAAAATGGAGCATAAAAGACTGATTGTTGCGCTGGCTGTTGTCTGTCTTCTGGTTGGCTCGGCGTATGCAGTCGCCAAATTGATGCCTGCCTACGTGGACGAGAGTAAATGCATTGGCTGTGGAGCTTGTGTTGATAAGTGCCCTGATGGAGCTATATCCTTAAACGACCAGGGTCTCGCAGTCGTGGATAAGGAAAAATGCACAGGGTGCGGGAAATGTACCAAGTCCTGCCCGGTGCAAGCCATCAGCACGCAGTAATTTTTTCTGTTTTTTAGAGCGGTAACATTTCATTATTCTGCATTCTCAACGCAGGTCTTCCGCTCCCGGCGCAAAGCTGCCCAGGGGCGCGTTCGGGCTCGCGCGAGCGGGTGCGAGCGGGCGGGCGGGCTGTGCTGGTTCCTCATCCCTGATGCAGAGCTTACAGTAAGTGTTCCAGGTTTTATCGCATGTGGCCATAAGGATTTTATTCTTATGCTGTGTATGATTACTACTATGGGAGCTGGTGCCAAGAAAGCCGATGCGGACCCAATTATCCAGGATGCACTTCGTAGAGAGCTTGCGCTCTTCAAAACCAGAGAGATGCTGGTTCTTTCCGAGATCGAGGATATGGAACAGAAATACGGCATGCCATCCTCTGAATTCTGGAATAAATTTGAAAACGGCGCCCTGGGGGATGATCAGGATTATTTTGTGTGGTGGAGTCTGATCCGTGGCCTTGAGGCAGTAAGAACACGAAAAGATAGGATTAGAGGGATGCTTTTCTCTTGATTTCGGATTATTTTCAGTTAGTAGAGATCCAATCTCAATAAATTCGCAACTCACTTTATCGGCCAGCCCGGTATGGCCTTGTCAATCTCCTCCATCAGCCGCCCGGTCTCCGCCAGAGCCACAATCACCTTTTGGTAGTGCATGAGATCGTCAAAGGAGAGCTGCCTGCCCCTTCGGTCCTTGAGCCACTTCTCGCAGACCTGGTAGCCGCCCACGTGAAACTCCCAGACCTCCTTGGGGACGCCTTCGAAGTATTGCGTCCTGTTGATGTAGACGTAGCCCGGTTTTCCTTCCTCGTAGACCACGAATTTGGGGAAGCCCTTCTCCACGATATTGTCGCCCGCCACCGGATAGCGGGTGAGTAGCTGGGTCGCCTGGGGCGACTCCAGCAGATGCAGCGCCACCAGCTCCTCGCCCAGGATGCACAGCTTCTTGAAGAGACCCCGGTTGGAGGTCAGAGGCACGCGGGGGAAGTCGATCTTCAGAAACTCGGCATATCGCTGGCGGTAGGTGGGCGAGTGGAAGACGGCGTAGATGTAGTCGAAGATGTCCTCCGGGCCGAAGGTGGCTGCCAGGTCGCCGTGGCCGTCGGAGACGAACGTGAGGCCGAGGCGGGAGGCGAAGTCGGAGACGAAAGAGGGATTGAGGTTGGACATTTTATTCTCATTATTATTATCAAATGAATCTTCTCTAGATAGCTGCCGTTGCCTAGATTGGGACAACGTAGTTGACAAATAAGTAGTGAATACTTGAACGCCGCCACGTCTAAAAATATTTGTGTCGATTGGATTTCTTGTAACAAATAATATATCCCAATCATTTCCTATCGCAGACCCTTGTCTTCCTATACCTAATGCAAGGTTATCTTTTATAAAGAGATGCTTCATAACCTCTTCTCGTAATAGTTCTACGATATTTGAGCTATAAATTATGAATCGGATATCAAATGGCCGATATGTGTAGCGCTTGCAGTTCATTTCAAAGTCTTCCAAAACAGAAATTTTTCTTTTTAAATTTAATTTCCAATCTCTTGTATCTGGCAAATCATAGGAATTCTGAATTACTTCATCGGGTATATTTTGATTAATGAAGTCCCTATATCTATCCTCAAGCGAATTTCTATCAAAACCTACGGAGAAGTGGTCTCTATGGGTTTTTACACCTGTTGAAGTAAGTGTAAATATGTTTGATAACTTCCAATATTCTTCGTATTCGCGAAATAATGCAGTTTCCATTTTCTTAAACAAGTAGAATGGTGACGTGGGGCTCAATTCAATCCAATTAGTTGACGAAATATCGGTGGATTTCAATGTTTCATATTTATCAGACCTTGAACCAAAAATTTCTGAATGATAAACTCTGCACTTATCTAAATTTTTATATTTTTTTATAAAAATTCCGATCGAGACGCCTTGCTGGATATCAAAAATATTTTCATCTTTTGATCCATCAGATGCCTTTTCTTTTTTCTTGGCATTTCCATGTAGGTCATATATATAAATATCATTGAATATGTCTATCAAATTTTGACGCATTCCGCAGAATGTCGGATTATCTAAGTAACCATGGTTTGTAATAAACGCAAGAATCCCAGCACCGGTTTTATTTATTCGCCATTGAGACCATCTAATGAATTTTACATAATCATCTTGGAGGTATTTTGGATTATGCTCCTTAATCAGACTCCCATTGAGATAGTAATAATCTTTTATTAATTCGCCGATAAAATTTAACTTTATCTTTCCTTTAATGGTTATCCAACTGCTATTAGCAGAATAGATC
>JBFYLJ010000111.1:0-3728 GCA_041305465.1 Methanothrix sp. | reverse complement strand
CCGGACCAGCGAGCATTTCTGATTTATTGTTGTTTTCAGAATTTCCCTTATTCCAGCTTCTCGATGCCGATCTTCTTTACCTTCGGCTTCCAGATGTTTTCAGGCATCCAGGCAGGCGCTCCGGCTGGCTTTTTAACCTGTACCCTCTCTCCAGAGAAGACGTGCACCTTCTTGGTTCCACGCTCTCGAAGCTTGATCTCAGTGTTCCCGCGGTTGGCCGCTTTAAGGGCTGCCTGTCTTGGCGACTTTCCTGTGAACACTCCGATCTCATTTCCCTGGGCATCTCGCAGGGCGAAATTTCTCATCTCAGACATAATTCTCCCTCTTTTACTTGGATATGAATATGCCTTTGCGATTCGGTATATTAATTTAATCCAGGAGCACCCTGAAAAGAGAGATCAGACGGGCATGAAGATGAGATAAAATGCTCGATACAATTTCCAGGAAATTCCTACAAAGATTTAATAATAAAAAAAGAATTTTGCAAAGCGGCGACGTAGTCCGTCATCGTCCAATCTTATGAGCAGTTTTGCTCTCTTTGGACAATGAAGAGCCGCTGGCCTTTCCCGTCGCCAGACTTCCCGCCAAATAGGCAGCGCTTCCGCAGACGAGGCCTATGAAGACCGGATGGATCAAGGGATTGCCATAGAAGTGCCATGCCATTGTAGAGACGAATGAGGCCACGAGGCTGGCTATAAAACCGGTCTGCGTCCCGCGGTCCCAGTACAGCCCGAATATGAGAGGAACGAATACACAGCAGGCTATGACACCCATGCTCACGGATACCAGCGGCACAATCTGCTGTGGCACGTCAACTGCTGAGATGGCCGCAATCAGGAGGATGCTCACACCTACCAGGCGGGTCAGTAGCAGCACTTTTTTGTCGGATATCTCTGGGCGGAGATAGCGCAGGATGTCGGAGGTGAGGGCGGTGGTGGTGACAAGCACTATGGCGCTCATGGTTGACATGGCTGCAGATATAGCTGCCAGGAGGATGAGTCCATCAAAGCCCTCTGGAAGGAGGGTCTTTGCCAGGAATGGCACCAGGCCATCGGGATTCTTGAGGAATGGTGCAAGCTGATCCGGGCTGAGCGCTCCATAGGCCAGGATACCGAGAGAGAATATGCATAGAGCATAAACGGCTATGGAGATCGGCCCCCAGACTCCTGCGAATCGGACTACACGCCGGTCCTTGGCAGAGAATATCATGATCAAGAGGTCAGGAAGAGCGATAAGCCCAAGGCTGATGGCAAATGCCTGGCCTAATGTCTTCTGCCATGGAATATTGAGCCCCTGCATGGAAAGAACATCCGCCGGGATATTCTGCCAGATCTGCATTCCACCGCCGGCAGAGAAGAGGCCTCCGTAGAGGAAGACGGCTCCGGCAAGCATCAGCAGCCCCTGGATGAAGCCGATCCAGATGATGGCCGGGAGGCCCCCGATGGCATAATAGACTGCTACAATCGCCACGGCTATGATCAGGCCCTGAAGGTAGCTGACTCCGATCAATCCCTGGAAGACGGTGGCGCATCCCTTGAATATGGGCACGAGATAGACTGTGTAGAGGATGAGCATGATCGCAGCCAAGACCACCTTTCCTGTTGGAGAGTTGTACCTCTTCTCCAGGAGTTGGGGCACAGTCTTGGCGTCATATTGCTTGGCCATGGCCCAGATCTTCCCTGCTATGAGCCATGCAACGCAGGCGAAGGCCACGTGAAAGAAGGTGCAAAAGACCACCCAGGGCATTCCGGCGGCAAGGCCGTATCCGCCGCCGCCAAGAAAAGAGGCCGCGCTGAAGTAGGCGGCTGTGAAGGCAATTCCTATAACCGCAGGATAGGCGATGTTGCGATCGGAGACTACAAAGCCTGAGAAGGTGCCCTGGCGCAATTTAAAGGAGAGGAGGACTATGAGGGCCACATAGGCAACTACAAGCAGCTCATTGATCATGGTACCTCCTCATCAGGACCAGAATGGTGATCGAGATCATAACTACAATTGAGATCAGCAATGCGAAGTAAGGCAGAGGCATCATCTCTTCTCCTCCGCAGGGTCCTTGCCGGACAATGCCGAAACCCTAGAAAGAATGTCGTCGTCCATTATCTTTACCACATCCATTGTACTAAATTGTACTTCAATGTTCTTCGCAGCGCATTCAGACTTAAAAACATTTCCCCATGCTGCTGCAAACCCCGCCTGAAAATGAAGCAGCATCACCACAAGGATTATAAGAGCAAAATCCGCAAGCCCCCGTGAAACCTCTGATGTATATGATTGCACACAAACGATCAAGAAGAATCATTTGAACTCTCTAAAATGAAAGATCAGGAGTAGACTGAAATTGAGATCTCTGATGTCCGGCAATGAGGCCATAGCCCGCGGGGCCTTTGAGGCCGGTGTGACTGTCGGAGCGGGCTACCCCGGAACGCCCTCCACGGAGATTCTGGAGAGCCTGGCGCTGTACAAGCCAGATGTCTATTGCGAGTGGTCGCCAAATGAGAAGGTGGCCTTCGAGGTGGCTGCGGGGGCCTCTCTTGCAGGGGCCCGGAGCATTGCGACGATGAAGCATGTGGGCCTGAATGTTGCTGCGGACCCGCTCATGACCCTCTCTTATATTGGCATTGAGGGCGGATTCGTCGCCTGCGTTGCAGACGACCCGGGAATGCACTCCTCTCAAAATGAGCAGGACACACGAAATTACGCCCGATTTGCCAGGGTCCCGCTATTCGAGCCTTCCGACAGCCAGGAGGCAAAGGACTTCCTGATTCTGGCCATGCAGATCTCTGAGCAGTTCAAGACACCTGTTATCTTGCGCACAACAACCCGCGTCAGCCATTCCAAAAGCCTGGTGGATCTGGGAGAACGCACTCTTCCAGAGAAGGAGGTTGGATTCGCTAAGAATCCGCCCCGCTATGTGCCAATACCAGTCTGGGGCAGGCCCATGCGCCAGAGGGTGGAGGAGCGCTTGGTCGCCTTGAAGAGAATCTCGGAGAGCTCCCTCTCAAATCGGCTGGAGTGGAGGGATAAGAGCCTCGGGATCATCACCTCCTCCATAGCCTATCAGTATATGAGAGAGGTCTGGCCGGAGGCATCAGTGCTCAAGCTGGGGATGTCATACCCCTTCCCCGATGCTCTGATCAGGGATTTCTCTGCCGGCGTCTCCAGCCTCCTGGTGGTCGAGGAGCTTGACGACTTCATAGAGCAGCACGTCAGAGCTCTCGGCATCGCCTGCCGGGGAAGAGATATTATTCCAGGCATCATGGAGCTGTCTGCGGACAGGCTGCTGGAGTCGAAGGCCAGGCTGGAGGGTAAAGCCGCTGCGGAGCAAAGATCCCTCCCATTCGCCGAGGATCTTCCGCCCCGACCGCCGGTGCTCTGCCCAGGCTGCCCCCACCGGGGTATATTCTATGCCCTTGGAAAGAAGGATGTGGTTGTGACCGGAGACATCGGCTGCTACAGCCTTGGGGCCTTCAAGCCACTGGACAGGATGGACAGCATCCTATGCATGGGCGCGGGAGTCTCCATGGCTCACGGGATGGAGAAGGCAGGCGAGCCGCGCCCTGTAGTAGGAGTTGTTGGAGACTCAACCTTCTTTCATTCAGGGATCACTGGCCTTTTGGATATCGCCTATAATCTGGGCAGCTCCACAATCATAGTTCTTGACAACCGCACCACTGCCATGACTGGCCATCAGGATCACCCGGGCACAGGCCGGACACTGCAGGGCGAGA
>JBFYLJ010000110.1:0-7473 GCA_041305465.1 Methanothrix sp. | reverse complement strand
TTATGAGCGAAATTGCAGATATCGAGATGCAGGGCCATCTCATCGACTCGCAGATGCTGACACGTGTCCTGGACAAGATCATGGATATGGGCGGCGAGTTTGAGATCAAGAACTTTCAGATAGGCCAGAAGAAGAACGACAGCAGTTATGTGCAGATCACCGTCACCGGCGAGGATGCATCCCATTTGGACAGAGTCCTGCTGGAGCTGCACGCCCTGGGAGCACGCCTCGTAGAGATGGAGGATGCTAAAACCGGTATTGCTCCCGGCGATATGGTCGTTCCCCGGGGCTTTTACTCCACTACCAATCATCCCACCTATGTGCGCTACCAAGGGACATGGGTGGAGGTGGAGCACAACCATATGGACTGCCTCATTGTGCTGCAAGATGGTCGGGCCATATGCACTCCCATCGGCCATATCAAGAAGGGCGAACGTGTGGTCATCGGCACCAGCGGTGTCAAGGTCGTGCCGCCAGAGCGGCCCCGCGAGAAGACTTTCTTCGGCTTCATGTCCAACGAGGTCAGCTCAGAGCGGCCCAGCGGAGAGCTGGTACGCCAGTTGGCCGGCGAGATTGTGCGCACCAAGAAAGCGGGCGGAAAGATTGCCGTGGTCTGCGGTCCAGCCGTAGTTCATACGGGCGCAGCACCATCGCTAGCCCGGCTCATCCGAGAAGGCTATGTGGATGTGCTACTGGCCGGAAACGCTGTGGCAGTGCACGATATCGAGCGGCAGCTCTTCGGCACGAGTCTGGGCATGAACTGCTCGGGAAATGCCATCTCCGGAGGGCATCGAAATCACCTCTACGCCATCAGCGAGATTATGGCCAGCGGCTCCATCAAGAACGCCATAGCTGAAGGAAAGCTTAAAGGGGGCATCATGTATGAGGCTACCCAAAAAGGCATAACCTACATTCTGGCGGGCTCCATTCGCGATGATGGACCTCTGCCAGAGGTGATCACAGACACGGCCAGAGCCAAGGACGCTATGGACAAAGCCCTGCGGGGCATCGACATGACCATAATGCTGGGCACCATGCTGCACTCCATAGCCGTTGGAAACCTGCTGCCTTCATTCGTCAAGACCATCTGCGTGGATATCAACCCGTCAACTGTGACCAAGCTCATGGACCGGGGCTCAGCCCAGGCCATCGGCCTCGTTACAGATATAGGCATATTCCTGCCTCAACTGGCCGAGGAGATCGAGAAGCAGAAAAACGGGCTGGAACAGATCCGCTGCGAGGATCGCAAAACTTAAATTCGCACGGGTCTGTGGTTTTCTGGTTTTTTTGCGCCGCCGTGGCTTAGCCCGGTTAAAGCGGCTGATTCGTAATCAGCAGTCCATGGGTTCGAATCCCATCGGCGGCTTCTATTTTTTTTGATTTTTTATTCAGGCAATGTCAATAATAATAAATCAAATATGTAGTCCTTATTTCGTCAGCTATTTAAACCTATTATGGAATATAAAAAATATGTTGGATACGTTCAACACGAAAGGCATTGAAGCCATTTGGAGATATTCTAGAAAATAGCTGGCCTGTGGTCAAGGCCGAGCGGTGCGATAAAAGCGCCCTGCAGATTTTGCGACTTTTGCCTTCCTCCCTCTGAATTTCGAGAGGCTTCGATCTCTGGCCGCCGGGTGTCATGCTCTTGCGGAAATCCTGTTTCGGATATCACGCGAAGGCGCAAAGTTCCGGTAAGAGTAGGACAATTCTTGCCACAAGTATGGCCAATTTATTTATACGAAGCTCACCATCTGTTTTCTTATGGCTGGCACTGTGAAAGAGACTATTGCGGCTATTTGTGAAGAAACTGAGGAGGACATCAAAGCTCTCCTGAAAGGCACAGATGTAGCCTGGGCGCAGTACAAGCGATGTCATGGAACAAAAGTGACTGACACCAAGGAACTGGATGAGTTTCTAGACAGCCTTTAAGCAATTTTTATATGGTTCCGGAAAATAAGTCTTAGCAAGCCAAAACCCGATCAGGCCACCACAGAGAACCCATATAGCTTATTCTTTCCAGACGATGTCAAGAATCAACTATCTCGAATAAAAAAGAAAGATAGTGCGCTGTTCGAACTGCTTAGGAAGCGTTTTAAAAAGCTTTGCACTAATCCGGAATATGGCGAGGTCTCAAGTCACGACAAGGCTGGCCACAGAGAAGTTCATGTCAAGGACCACTGGGTTATCATTTACAGGACGGATTACAGCGCTAAAGCTATCGTCATCGTTAAAATTGCAGCCCACGAAAAAGCATTGGGTAGATGAGAAAGAGACGCCCAAAAGTCGGTTTTAGCGCCATATTTTAGAGAGGTAAGATGCCACAGAGCAGTTCTACACTGCGTCACACCACCTCCGACGACCGCAGGAAAGCCCTGCAAAAAGGCCGCCCGCCCACACGACCTGGGCTCAGAGTACGCGAAAGGCAGCAAGGAGAGACAGATGCGGCACAAGCGAAAGCCCAAAGTTGCAGGCATGCTTGGAGGGCCCTAATCTTGCAGAAGATGAACATGAGTCATCGGGATTTTCGCAGGTCTTCTTTAGCAGTCCTAAACGATTCCCAGATGTTGATACCCTCGAAAATGAGCAAAAAGTTCGCAACAGTTAAACCTAAATTCCAATAATGATAACGATTTATCAATGAGGATTGAAATCATAGCTTTGATTTTCATTGCAGCACTCACATGCTTTGGCACGCCAGAGGGTGCTCCCTCCTCGCCGCCGACCGAAGAAGATATTTTAGCCATCGGTGCCCTTTTGCCACTTCATGGCGAGAACAGCAACTATGGGATATCAGCTCAGATCGCCTTGCGGATCGCGCAGGAGGATATCAACAAGCTATTCTCTTCCCTTGGTAGAACGATTCGAGTTCGCGTGGTGACCATAGACACACAATCAGACCCTGAAATAACCCTAAAAGCTTTAAAAGAGCTGCAAACTCAAGGAATAAGCATCATGATAGGGCCGGAGCAAAGCCAATCTCTGGCCAAAGTGCGCGAATATGCCGATCAAAATGCAATTATCCTCATAAGCTGCGCCAGTACAACGCCATCTCTTGCTATTGAAAATGATACCACCTTCCGGCTCGCGCCTGATGACTCCACTCTAGCGCACTTGATGGCATCCCTGATACAAAGAGACGGCATTAAAGTGCTAATTCCGCTGGCTCGAAGAGATCTTTGGGCTGATGGTATGCTCAATGTCACCAAATATGAGTTTGAGGGAGAGGACAGAATAATGCAAGAGGCTGTCCGCTACGATCCACAGACCACTGACTTTTCGAGCCAATTAAACCTCCTGCGCTCTGAGGTGGAAAGTGCAGCCAAGGGCAACAGTAGGGATAATGTGGCCGTCTATGTTTCAGCATTCGACGAAATCATCACCATCTTATCACAGGCATTCGGCGACCAGGTGCTCAACTCTGTCAGATGGTATGGCAATGATCTTACTAATGCGGCAATAAGTCAGAATAAAACAGCCGCAGAATTTGCGCTCTCGGTGCATTTCCTCTCTCCCGTAATCGGAGGAACATGCGGACCTAAATATGAGCTGATTAAGAAAGCAGTCTTCGATGAAACCGGACGCGAAGCCAGTTCCTTAGTGGCCAACGATTATGATGCACTCTGGCTTATTACCTATGCCTACCTATTAACAGGCTGCGATGATGCAAGAGCATTCAAACAGGCATTTCCCGTGGCTACGGAAAAATATCAAGGCGAATTTGGATGGATGAAGCTGAATGAGGCTGGTGACTTGAAAAATGTACCCTACACCATAGCCAATATAAAGAAGGACAATGGTACTTTCCAGTGGGTGCCTTACGCGATTCTATAATCAAGACCGGAATATGATGATCTCTCAGATATTATGATCGCTATCCGATGATCAGCCTGCCCAGTGTAACCAGAAACAGAGCCATGAGCAGCCATCCGATAATGCCCTCCGCAATTCCCAGGTATTTATATCGTCCCCGCAGAGGAAGACCTTTTGAATTGGCAGTAAATGCAATTGTGCTGTAGAAGAGAGAAGCTGCCATGAGCTGGTGGCCGTGAATATCATGAAAGCCTTCCACACCCCTGCCGGACCAATAAATGAAGGCAAAGATAAGAATTATCACCATTCCGCAAAGAAGCGCATAATGAGGGCGCACACCATAACCACAGGTCAGCCAAGCCAAAACATCCAGTAACTTGGAAAAGCCAATCGGCTTGTTAGCTTGATTCAAATATCGAAGCTCGTAGTAGCATTCATTGGCATCGCTACCCTGACCCAGATCCTTATAATTCTTGATCAACGAGAGATAGGCTGCACTATCGAAGCTGAGTATGTCTCTAATCTGGCTCCAACTGACTATCAATCGGTTAATATCTGCTTTGGCCAGATAGAGACGAGATGCTTCGCTGAAAGTCGAACCATCAAACACCATTCTGGCAATCTTTGTGCTATTCATCTTGAGATCGCCCTTAAAAGAGGCATTTGACATGTCCGTAGGTGAGAGGAATTGCACATTGTCAAAATTGGCATCTCTGGAAAATATAGTGTCATTGAAGAATACCGGCCCATCGAAATTGGCATTTGAGAAAACTGCCGTGTCCTTGAAGAGCGCTTGGTAAAAGATAGAATCCGCAATAAAGCGAGATCTTGCAAAGTCAGCCGGTCCCAGGAATTGCGTTTGGAGAAAGCCTACGCCATTTGAATACTTTGTTGCATGAAAATCTGCACTCTTCTCCAGCCGGGCATTGGAGAAAGTGGCGTAGGTATTGAACTGGCTGCCATAAAAATAGACATCACCAATAAAATTTGCGGATTCGAAGTTGGCATAAGCGCCATTGAATAGAGAGAAAGCAAACTGAGCATCGCTCATAAATGTTGCATTATAAAAAGTTGTGAATTTGTCAAACCAGACGCTTTCAAAGTCGGCTGTATTATTGAAACAGGCAAAATCAAAATTTCCGCCATCTTCAAAGCGAGACATATTGAAACATGATTCTCCCCGGAAACGAGTCGCATTGAAGTTCGCTGCCGTCATGAATTTCGTTTCATTAAAAACAGCATTTCCTTGGAAAGTGTTATTTTCGAAATCTACATCCCCATAAAACGTTGTCCCTTTGCAGCTTACATTATCTCTGAATACTGAATTTGTTATCCTAATAGGGTTATATTGATTTTTATTTAAAGATAAATCCCCTTTGATGATCACCCGGTCAAGAACAATAAGGCTTACATTTCCATCTTTCATGACCTCTTGGGCCGATATCTCCTTAAGCTGGGTGGACTGCGATAAGGGCAAATCATCAATCGAGACGGCCCCATTCGCAAATAAAATCAAAATTACAGCCAGCAGGCATATCCTCAGGATCATTGCTTCACTCAAGCCCAAAGCCGATATCAAAGTATCTAAATGTTTCCTTATTTTATAGCATCAGAGAGCCAACCTTGCCTGTTGGGGCACGATGACGCTGCCCAAGACCTTCAGCCGGTAGTCCTGCTGCAACGTAGACTTGAGCTTGCCGGAGTAAACGCTGAGCGTGATCTCTTTGGTCCGACCATATCGACCTTTACTGATCACAATAGTATGCAATATGCCTAACATATCCAGCTCTGCGATGAGATCGGTTATCCTGCGATGGGTCAAAAAATCAGTCTCGACCAGAGGACAAAGTTGTTTGTACATGTTGTAAACAGCACTGGTAGTAATGTTTCTCGTTCCTTGTTCTTCCAATAAAATAATGCTATAGAGCACCAGCTTGGATTGAGTGGGCAGCGTCTTAATTACCTCTTCTACCCTATCTTGCTCAATTTTTTCTCTGGCAGAACGCACATGATCCTCGGATACAACAGCAGAACGGGCTCTTTCTGCTAATTCCCCGGATATGCGCAAGAGATCCAGAGCTTTACGAGCATCTCCATGCTCTTGAGCGGCAAAAGCAGCACATAATGGTATGACGCTCTCTTGAAGAACACCAGGACTGAAGGACAACTTAGCTCTCTGATCTAGAATATCTCTTATCTGTTCTGCATTATAAGGTGGAAATATGATCTCATCCTCGCCTAGAGAGCTTTTTACCCTAGGATCAAGAAATTCTGTGAATTTTAAGTCGTTGGATATACCTATGATGCTGACTCTGGAACGAAGCAGATCTGAGTTAATGCGAGAAAGGTTATAAAGAACATCATCTCCTTTTCTAACCAGCTTGTCAACTTCATCCAACATTATCACCACAACCTGCTTTTCTTCGTCTACAGCATTTCGGAATTCCGCATAAACTTGATCGGTTGGCCAGCCGGTCATTGGGATATCTTTATCAAAGTGCCTTGCTAAGTGCGCTAGAATTCGGTATTGAGTATCTACAACTTCGCAATTGATGTAGATCACAGTGCATTTCATATCTCCAAAACCAGCCTCTTCCAGCTCTTTTCCTACGTACTTGGCAACTGCAGTCTTACCAGTACCGGTTTTTCCATAGATTAGAACATTGGAGGGGGTTTCTCCTCTTAATGCTGGAACTAGAACTGATGCCAAGCCGTTGATCTCATTGCTCCTATGAGGCAGTTGGCTTGGCGTATAAGTAGGGCGCAGGACATCTCTGGATTGGAATATTCCTCCTTGCGCTAATAAATCTGCAAATAACCCTTTCGAAATAGAAACCAAGATAATTCCCCTTTAACAATTTTTCTTGGGTCTTGGGAGCTATTAAGAGTTATGGTGAACACCCCTGCGTTTCCAATGGAACTCTGGGGCCGCACCCCATGATTTCCAGTGGAATGCAAATAAAAATTGCGCAATTACATGATTGATAATGAAATAAAAAATGCCTGTTGTAGGGTTGATTAAACTTATATATAAACTTTATCTTCGTATGGACAACGTATATTACGATTATTATATACCAGTAGTACCAGTTTTTTTGCAAAAGCATATCTGAATCTAAATCCTGATTTTCTCTGCATTTGAGCTTCGTTTGCTAGAGAGTTTCAAAAGACATAGATCGCGACGGTGGTTCGCTCTTGTTCAAGTCAGCAAGCAGCAAAGTTAAGGTTCCAGTGGAAATCATACGGTCTCTCTTTAGAGATCATCTTTCTTGTCGCGATCCCAAATCAGCTCGGCAGTCCAGGAGAAAAGTACCCAAAAGAGCATAACGAGCATGTCAGTATTCGTATATGCTCTCTTTTAAGCCAAAAGACTGCGTATAACCAGTATATGGAAACAGAAACTTCAAGCTACGGGTATGGTCTCAAGTTGGCTGGCAACATTCCAGATCAGAGTCCTGGTATGAAGAGGAATATTAGGATCATTGCTAATCTCGTCAAGTATGGAGATGGCAGATGCAGCCCTGATTGCTTCGCTTGTGTTCTCGCTCATGAGGATAGATTTGACGTTCTCTGCGGAGCGCCTGATGTTCCTCGGTACGGCATCATCGCTCATAATACGTTCTAGTACCTCAACGCATTGCTTAAGGACATTTTCAGCTG
>JBFYLJ010000109.1:0-23163 GCA_041305465.1 Methanothrix sp. | reverse complement strand
AACTACCGGCATGCCAGGCCAAATCCTGCAGGGATATTAATAATTTCCCGGCATCCTCTAATCCGACCTTTTCCCCATCAGACGCACATAATTTCATTATTATAGTCGATGAGCGGTCAGTCATTATAATAGATTCTCGTTTTCATCTATTTTAATCTAACTAGTTTTTCGGATCAACGCCAAGATTGCCGCCCTGGAAAACGAGGCCCGCCTGCCAGGGTGAGCTTTTCCGGGCAATTGCCAGGAGGAGCTGATGAGCGCAAGGCTCCCGGCTGGGGCGCTGGCGGAACCAGAAGGTTGATGATTTAAGAGGCCCTAAATGGAACTGAGATATTTGGGAAATATGGAGATGCCAAAATATGAGTTCGTCACAAGTCATTGAATGCATATACGAAGAAGGAGTCTTCAAGCCTTTGCAAGAAGTAAAAATTAAAGAAGGCACGAAATTGAAGATCAAAGTGGAAAAAGTAGATTTATCCAAATATCGCGGTATGTTTGGCAAGGCATCTGCAGAAAAACTTCAAGAATTGGAAGGAGATGCCTACCTTTGATTTTCGTCGATACAAATGTTATTTATAATATTATATTTGAAACTAAATTCACAGACCGTGCTCTGAGATTCTTGGAAACTTGCCAGGAACCTGTAACATCAGCAACCGTTATCCATGAATTGGTCTATGTGACTATTCGCGATCTCTGCGAAAAACGCTATGGAACAAAAAATAATTCCTCATATCGAAAAATAATAGCGGCGAAAGGATATGACGCATTTCAAAACGATATTGATGGGATTTTCCAATTTATCGAGAACAGCAGCATTTCTATTATTCCTATTAATAATGATCTGGAAGAATGGAAAGAAATTATGCTAAAATACAAGCTATTGCCCTACGATGCTCTGATAGCTTCAACCTGTATGTCTAACGGGATAACGAAGATCGCCACATTCGACAGAGATTTCTACAGAGTCGATTTTCTAACAAAAGTCGATATGACCTGATTCTAGATCATTGACCCGGTGCACCAGGCCCGCCTGCCGGAGCGAGCTGTTCCGGGCCATTGCCAGGAGGAGCTGATGAGCGCAAGGCTCCCGGCTGGGGCGCTGGTGGAGGATGCTGCCTGAGAAAAGCGCAGGGGGAAAAACTGCTCATCCCGGCAATCCGTCCGCACTCAGGAGCCCGCAAAAGCGCCATATCTAGGCAGAATGCGCTGTTACTACTATTACTACTATCACCACAAAGGCACAAAGTGCACAAAGGAGGTTCTTCGTGATCTTTGTGCCTTTGTGGTGAAAATCGCAGTCTGTAGTGTGCATATAAGTTTCCTGAATCAGCAGCCCGGCTTTCTCATGGCGGCGCACGCTCCGATCACCAGACCCGCCTGCCGGGGGGAGCTGGTAGCTATCTGCATCATGAGGGGCGGAAAACTTGTTAAGCTTATCAGCATCAATTATGTTAGCAGCAAAGAGGCTCAAATGATAGAAAAACCAGATCCATTAAGCGTGCTTGGGAAGAAATACACCAGAGAGACGGCCAGGCATATTCCCTACGGAGGTTTGATGAATTCCGAGGGAATCATAATTGAAGTAATAACTGAAGAACAATCGAAAACACAGACCAAAGCTTGCAAAGAGCATCTGATTAAACTTCTAGCATCCTCGGATTAATTTCATGAGAGTCTTCCTGGACGCCGTCGTGCTATTTGATTCGGTGCATAGCGGCAGGATGAGAACGACGACACTCTGCCAGAACAAAGAGGCTGCTAAATCTGATCCAAAAGCTCGATGAACTCCTCTTTGCTCAAACCTGCATCGTTGAGGATCTCCATCAAGACTCCTCTTCCCAATTCTTCTCCAGGATGAATGGGGACGACTGTAGATCTTCCGTCCGGGTGCTTCATGAACAGGTGGCTGCCTCTTTGTCTCACAGGCTGAAATCCTATTTTGCTCAAGGATTTTATTACCTTTTCTGCACTAACAGGTCTCAACTTCAACTACTTGCACCCCAACGAAGCTGCTCATTTCTTCCCTTTCTTTCACATCCAGACAGAGCAAAATGGCCTCCTTGATCCGGCTCATCAGCTCATCAAGGCTCCTCGCTTGGGTATGGCAGCCAGCAAGATCCGGGACAGTGGCAACATAATAGCCGTCTTCGTCCTTTCTTATTACTACATCGAACTTCATTGGATTCACCTGTCAATTACGACGAGCATCATTTTAGTACATCTAACTTCCGAACGATGAAAAGGTAACGGTCCCTGGTCACGGGGCCCACCCGCGCGATGAGCTATCCCAGACCATTGCCAGGAGGAGCCGACAAGCGATCGGCACCCAGGGCCTTTTCCGGCAAAGAGGGGTGTAGCAAGTCAAGCGCTCGCCATCTAGCCCCTGGCAACAGCTTAATTATTATCATACTCAAGCAAGAGCTATTGCTGACAACTGACAAGGAAGGGATAATAAATTGAGTGAGCGTTCCTCCGTCCAGAATCCCATGCTGCGCTATGCCGGGCAGATCGGCTGGAGATATGTAACTCCGCCCGAAGCTCTGCGCCTGCGAGGCGATGAAACCGGCCTCTATTTCTCAGACATCTTGACAGCCCAGCTGCAAAAGCTCAACCCCGGCGTGGTGGACGCAGGGCGGGCCGAGGAGATCCTGCGGAAAATCAATTTGCTCCGGCCCAACATCGAGGGCAACCGGGATGCTCTTTCCTGGCTGCGAGGCGAGCAGTCGATCTTTGTGCCCGAGGAGAATCGCGAGAGGAACGTTCAGCTCATAGACTTCTCTCATCCCAATAACAACATCTTCCTTGTGACCGACGAATGGAAACACCGGGGAGCCGCTTTCACCAACCGGGCAGATGCCGTCTTTTTAATCAACGGCATTCCCGTGGCAGTGGTCGAGAGCAAGAGCGCCGAGAAGAATGACGGCCTGGCCGACGGAATAACCCAGATCCGGCGCTATCACATCGAGACGCCTGAGATGATGGTGGCACCCCAGGTCTTCGAGGTCACATCGCTCATCAAATTCTTTTACGGTGCCACCTGGTCCACCAACCGCAAGAACATCTTCAACTGGAAAGATGTGGTGAAGGGCGACTTCGAGCACACCGTCAAGACCTTCTTTGACCGGCAGAGTTTCCTCAAGGTCTTGCAAGACTACATCATCTTCCTGACAAAAGACGACGACCTGGTTAAGATAATCCTCCGCCAGCACCAGACCCGCGCAGTGGAAAAGGTCATCGACCGGGCCTGTGATCCTGAAAAGAGGCGCGGCCTTATCTGGCACACTCAGGGAAGCGGCAAGACCCTGACCATGATCACCATCGCCTCCCGTCTCCTTCGTGAGTCGCACGGCTCTGAGAAGCCTACCGTTCTCATGCTGGTGGACCGAACCGAGCTTGAGAGCCAGCTCTTCAAGAACATTGTGGGCTATGGCCTGGGCTCGGCTAAGGTCGCCGGTTCCAAACGCGAGCTGCAGAGCATCCTCGCCTCCGACTTTCGCGGCCTGGTGGTCTGTATGATTCACAAATTCGATGACGTACCTGCCGATATAACCACCCGCGAAAATGTTATCGTCCTGGTGGACGAGGCCCATCGAACCACAGGCGGAGACCTGGGCAACTATCTGCTCGCAGCTCTACCCAATGCCACTTACATCGGCTTCACAGGCACGCCAATTGACCGGCTCTCTAAAGGCAAAGGCACCTTCAAGGTCTTCGGCGTTGACGATCCCCAGGGCTACCTGGACAAATATTCCATAGCCGAGTCCATAGATGACGGAACCACTGTCAGTCTCAACTATGCCCTGGCTCCTTCCGAGATGCAGGTGGACCGTGAGACCCTGGAACGGGAATTCCTAAGCCTGGCCGACGCCCAGGGCATAAGCGATATTGAAGAGTTGAACGCCATACTCGACCGGGCCATTGAGCTGAAAGAGATGCTCAAATCTCCCGATCGTGTCTCCAAGGTGGCTATGTATGTTGCCCGGCATTTTCGTGAGAACGTGGAGCCTCTGGGCTTCAAGGCCTTCCTGGTAGCCGTGGACCGCCAGGCCTGTGCTGCCTACAAAGAGCAGCTTGATAAATACCTGCCGGCGGAATACTCTCAGGTTGTCTACTCACCTCTTCATAACGACAGCCTGCCGCTCAAGAAATTCTACCTCAGCGAGGAAGGAGAGAAAAAGGTTCGCAAGGACTTCTTGAAGAAGAACTCGCTTCCTAAGATCCTGATAGTAACCCAGAAGCTCCTGACCGGTTTTGATGCTCCTATCCTGTATTGCATGTACCTGGACAAACCAATGCGTGATCATGTCCTCCTCCAAGCTATTGCCAGGGTCAACCGTCCATATGAGGATGAAGACGGCCTGGTGAAACCCTGCGGATTCGTGCTGGACTTCGTGGGCATATTCGAAAAACTGGAAAAGGCGCTTGCATTCGATTCAGATGTCGTCACATCGGTGATAAAGAACATCGATGTCCTGAAGATGCTCTTTAATACCTACATGAGCGATGTGGCAGGGAAATATCTTGCCCTGGCGAAAGGATGGGATGACAAATCCAAAGAGAAAGCAATCGAATATTTCCAGGACAAAGAGACCCGGGAAAGCTTCTTCTGGTTCTTCAAGCAGGTGCAGAGCATCTATGATATACTATCGCCCGATGCCTTCCTCCGGCCTTTTATGGACGACTACCAGAACCTGGCCAGGCTCTATGCCTTGATCCTGAACGCCTATACCGAAATCTATGTGGACCGGGAGGTCACCGCCAAGACCAGGCTGCTATTGCAAGAGTACACCAGCAGCGGGGCACTGGAGCTGCCGGGTGCAATTCATCAGCTAGGCCCTAGAGAATTGAAAGCCTTAAAAGACTCAGGAACGTCAGATGCCACCAAAGTATTAAACCTGCGAAAGCTCATAGCATTATCCTCAAAGGTCAGCAGCAACCCTATTTTGAGGCTGATCGGAGAGCGAGCCGAGGCTCTACGCCAGGATTACGAAATTCGCCAGATAACCACCCAGGAAGCACTGGAACGTTTTCAAGGCCTGGCAGATGATCTCCTAAATGCCGATAAGGAGCGGATACGCCTGGGGCTGGATGAGAATTCGTTTGCAATCTATTCAAGGATCAAGCCTGAAACGGAAACAAAAAAACTGCAGCCCAATCAAGCCAAAGAGATAAATGCACTCTTTGAGAGCTATCCAGACTATCGATGGGATGAAAAGCAAGAACAGAGGCTCAGGGCGAAACTGTATAAATTTATACTTCCACTCGTTGGTAAAGAGAAGCTCACAAAGCTTGCTGACGACCTCCTGAGGTTGAGAAGAGAATGAATGATCAGTGGCATGATGTAGATGAGATGAAATGGGCGGCACGACAATGGGCTGCAAGGGTAGGAGTTCGGGTGGCAGAGATTCAGATTCGTGCCATGTCAAAGAAATGGGCGTCCATGTCCACCTCAGGTCGGCTTACTCTCAACTCTGAGCTGCTGGAGATGCCCAGGGACATTGGCGAATTTGTGATTGTGCACGAGGTGCTTCACTTAATTGCTCCAAGTCACGGCATAGTGTTCAAGAGTTTTTTATATGCCTATTTGCCCAACTGGCAAGAGACTGAAAGGCGACTGAGAGATGCTGAAGTTATTGCATTCCAGAAGGCTGGAAAAGTGAGGGCAAGCAGCGCCAAAAAGGCCAAGAAGATGGATGATTAGGAAATATTGGTCATCTGAACATGGCCAGCATCTCATAAACCCCTTCTGCTCTTGTCTTGCTCACATCAAATCCCATCTTTTTGAAGATCCGAAAGACAGGCTCATTGCCGACCAAAACCTCAGCAGTGAAGCCTAAAATCCCCTGTCTCTTGGCAAGATATGTCAGATGGCTGAGCAGCTCACCGGCAACACCCTTCTTCTGGCAGTCATCCCTCACAACCAAAGCTACATCTGCTGTGCAAGTATCGCTGTTCAAGCCGTACTGGCCCAGTCCGCAGATCGACTCTCTGCCGCCATCCTGCGTTACGGCTACCAGTATCATCTTCTGGAAGTAGTCCACCACCACAAACTCTTGCAGCAATTCATGGGGAATGTCCCTCCTGGCTGAGATGAACCTCTGATACATGCTTTCATCGGATAGCGAGTAAAAAAAATCCTTGAGCATAGGTTCATCACTGATCTTGACAGGCCGCAATAAAAGCTGCAAACCCTTGCCGGTAGTCCTCAAGACCTCCAGGTCCGCAGGATACTCGCCTTTTATGCCGGGAATGAAGGCCTGATCCGGATAGATGAGATTGAGCCTTCTGGCTTCCTCTATCAACCAGAGCCGGAAATTTGGATGAGCTATGGTGATCAGATCCATGGCCCTCTCTCGAATGCTCTTGCCATGCAAATAAGCAATACCATATTCAGTTACAACATAGTGAATATCGCCCCTCGTTAAGGTGACTCCCGCTCCCTCGCTGAGGAATGGAACAATCCTGGAGACTTGCGGCCCTCTTGAAGACGGATCATGACCATTCTTTCGCGCTGTTGAAGGCAGAGCGATAATGGTCTTCCCGCCAGGCGCAAGCGCCGCTCCTCGCATGAAATCTGCCTGGCCGCCGATACCGCTGTAAAAGCTGTGGCCCAAAGATTCTGCCGAGACCTGTCCAGTGAGATCGACCTGCAGAGCGCTGTTGATGGCCGTCATCTTGCTGTTCTGAGCAATGATGAGGGGGTTATTGGTGTAGTCGATAGCACGAAACTCTATAGTGCTCCTATCCCTCAGGAAATCAAAGGTCCGGCGCCGTCCCATGCAGAAGGTGGCGATGCTCTTGCCGGGATTCAGGCTCTTTTGGCTGTTGTCCACAACCCCTTTCTCCATTAGAGCGGCAATGCCGTCGTTGAGCAGTTCCGTGTGCACGCCCAGATGCTTTTTCCCTTGCAGACTGCTGACGGCTGCATTGGGTATGCTGCCATATCCCACCTGAATGGTAGAGCCGTCTTCCACTATACGGGCCACATACCTTCCGATCTCTTGAGCAATATCGCCGGGAACATCCTCGATATACTCCAGCAGGGTCTCATCTTTGGCAAT
Source organism: Methanothrix sp. (assembly GCA_041305465.1). Lineage (GTDB taxonomy): Archaea > Halobacteriota > Methanosarcinia > Methanotrichales > Methanotrichaceae > Methanothrix. Next base: position 16,099 of record JBFYLJ010000109.1, on the reverse strand, counting down.
GACATAATCGACATCATCCATACTGATCCAGCCGTCACCTTCCACAACAGGCATGAAAGAGTTGGGCTGGGCGATCACAATACCTGCTTTATCCAGGGCCGCTCGAACGATATCCACGCTAACTCCAAGATTCATATTGCCGTCCTTATCAGGGAGGGTGGTCTGGATGAGGGCCACATCAATAGGTATCCTCCCGGATCGGATCAGAGCAGGAAGCTGGGAGAGGAAGATGGGTGTGTAATCTGCCCCGCACCGGTTTACAGCCTTTCGGGTGTTGTCTCCGATGAAGAAAGAGTTTAGCCGGAAGTTGTCTTTGAACTTTTCGTCCGTGTAGGCAGCGACGCCAATCGTGACTATGTTTATCAGCTCGGCATCCATGAACGCCTTGGGCTGGCTCTGAACGAAATTAAGCAGAGAGCTGACCAGATACTGTGGCTCGCCGCAGCCCGTGCCTACAAATATTCGGTCGCCCGGCCTAATATTTTGGAAGACAAAGCTTTCCTGATCACGGAACTTGCCTGGCCATCTGCTTTTGATTTCGTCAGCTATTTTCTCATTCAATTGAGAATCATCACCACATTCTTGTCCAGCTCACCAGTGGGTAGCGATCCACGCTGGTGCCGCCTGCAATCGGGTAAGGCAAATCGCAGATGCCGTCACCATCCTGATCCCTGCAATCCGTTTGGCCGTAATAGTTCCCCTTGCCATCCTTATCCCAGGAATTGGCAGCTTCGTCCCAGGCTGGCTGAACATTTATGGTGAGATTGTTTTCAAATATGGTATTTCCATAAGATCCACCTGAGATATTGATGCCTTCGGTGCTGTTGGAGACCATGTTGGAGTAAAGAGAGTTGCCTGTGCAGTATTGATCGAGGAAGATGCCGCTTATTGCTTCATCCAAAATGGTGGAGTTGGCAATTTTCGTATAGTTGGATTGGTACAGGAGCATACCATGCTGGTTCTTGCTAATGTTGCTTAATTCAAGCGTATTGTTGTGGCTTAAGGTTAAGCTTATGCCATCGCCTTGGTTTGCTGTGATGTTGTTATCCCATAGTTGATTGTCCCAGGTCTTTACCAGAGAGATACCGTCTTTTCCATTTCGCCTAATCTTGTTTCTATGGATGAAATTATCGTAGGACTCATCCGCAGGATAATTGTTCCAAAAGATGCTCTCAATGTAAATGCCGTATCCTCTGTTGGACTGGATGAGATTGTTGGTGATGACATTCATCGATCCCATCAAAGATATGCCTTTTCCATTGCCCTCATATTTGCTCTCCCAGCCGCTACCTGTAATTATGTTATCGGCAATTATGGAAAAATTGCATTTCATGGCTCTAATGGCATCGTTGATGCTATCTGTTATCTCATTGCCTTCAACTATATTCGAGTCGCTTCTCTGCATCTCAATTCCCCAGTCGTTATGGAGGATCTCGTTGTCCTCAATGCTGTTTTGATGTGAGTTGTACAGTTCAATGCCGTAGCCGAATGGGATGTCTCTTATGGTGTTATTGATGATCTTGTTGTTGCTGCAATTCCATAGACCGATGGCTGTCAGTTCACTTCCGTAAAAGGTATTATTGGATATGGTATTCCCGTCGGAGTAGACTCTGATGGCTGCATTGCCTATGAGGTCGTTGTGCTCGCCTGAATCATAGGGAACCGGCCATGTGACTCCTGTGATATCAAAACCATCGATAATGCAGCCGAATTCCCGGATGGCTATGGCTGTGCCTCCAGTAATCACAGTCATCTCAGTTATGCCGATGCCGCGCTCCTCGATATCGGCAGTGGAGCTTCCGGCTCGCAGAATTGGCCTGCCATTTCCTGTGTCCTTGCCCCGAAGAGTCAATAGGGGAGTTGTTATATTCAAATTGACATAGTACTCACCACTCTGCACCACGATGATATCTCCAGGACCGGCTGAATCGAGAGCAGGTTCGATCCTGTAGAAATCGCAGCCGTTCGGTCCGACAGTGATGACCGATTCCTGCGACAGGGCAACAGAGGCAATCAGGAAGAAACCAATTATCAGATGGGCAATTGAAGGCATAATTTTCCTTTTGTGATTGAAAAATATAAGTATTTATGGTTTAGGGATTTTGCTGGCCTCCTAGTAGTATCGCCATTATTAGGATCGCTAATAATATTACCCACCCCGCAATAGCCAGCATTGTGGCTTCCTTTGCCTTCCTGGCTTCCCACCATGTCCGGGGCTCAATTCCTTGGACAAGGAAGGTGACAACTCCTGCCAGGTTAACTGAGATGAGATTTGCCAGAAATAGGAGCAAAGCACCCAAAGCCAGTGAATAATAGCCTGCCCCTAAAAGCAATCCAAACACAACCAAAGGCGGCATGAGAGCAACCGCCACTGCAACCCCGATAAGGACTGCGGGAGCGGCGGAGGTAAAGGATAACGCTCCTGCCGCCCCGGAAGCTAATGCCAGCACAATGTCCATCAGTCCTACACTGGTTCGAGATGATATCTCTTTTAAAGAAGGATCTACAGGCAGTATGATTCCCAGGGCAAAAGATAGAATTATGGCAATGGAAATGCCTAATAGAATGGTCTTTAGGGCGCTCTTTGCCAGCTGCAAATCACCAAGAGCTGTCGCCAAAGAAAGGGATACGTTGGGTGTCAGCATGGGTGCTATAACCATAGCCCCAATTATCACTGCTACGTTATTATTGATTACACCGATTGCTGCAACAATTGAAGAAAGGACAATCATAGATATGTAAATATTGGTGATCATGGCTCCCTTCTCCAGATCATCATGCAGCTCCTCCCGGCTCACCCTTCCCTTATGAATTACTTCCTCCTCATTCGAAGAGATCTCTTCTATCTTGTCATTCTCGGAAATACTGGGGAAGGATGCCTCCAATGCGAAAATATTTATTCGAAAGCCTTCTTCCTCGGCAAACGCTTCCTCCAGGCGATCCAGCAGGTTTTGGCTTCCCTCTGCCTCAACCAGCATCCTGATTAGAATCTTATCGGTCGAAAATCGAGTCTTCCAGTCACCTTGAATTGGAATCTTCCAGAATCCCATCGCCTGCTGAATTGTCAAATCGAGAACTTCTTTTCTGCCGCTTATCAACTCTTCCACTGCTTGTTGCTTCTCCTTATGAAGACTGATCTCAATTAGACGCAGTGCCATGGTTTTCTGCTCTCCGCAAATTCATTGTGCGAATATCATATTCTTTATATTTTTCCAATCTTTCCGTCGATCGTATTTCCTGCTGAAGGCCTCAATGCTCTTCGGGCTGCCCATCAGTGCCAGAATATCGCCATCATTTACTACTGTTTTTTTGTCCGGCAATGCCATGGCCTGACCCATCCGCTCCAGAGCTACCACCCGACAGCCGAACCTCTGTGTCAGATCCATCTCGTCCAGTGTTCTTCCCGCCAGGCCGGACCTCTTTTTTATATGGAATATCTTCAGTTCCAGATCCTCATAAAGCAGATCCAGCTTCCCCTCATCCCCCTGGATGATCCGGGCCAGCATGTGACTCGCCACGATTGGCAATGATGCCACATAGTCAGCCCCGGCCCGATAGATATTTTCAGCCGACCTGAGGTTATTGGCTCGCACCACAACAAAGGCCTGGGGATTGAGATTCTTGGCAAGAAGGGTGGCATAAATGGCGTCGGAGTCTTGGTTAAGCATGATCAAGACACCAACCGCTTCCTTGATTCCAGCTTGCAGGAGATCGGCCTCTGCCGTGGCATCGCCGATTATATGAGGAAAGCCGATTTTTGTCAGATCACGCTGGTCCAGAATCGTTGGGGTGGTTCCGGAGTCGGATAGCACGGAAGCCACCCGTTTTCCCACATCCCCGTACCCGAGGATCATTTGAGGCCCCTCCTTGCGAGTACCTAAAGTGAGATCTCTGATGGCAGATAGCTGCTCGATATTCCCTACCGCCATCAGCACCGAATTGGAGTGCACAGTCTCCTCGAGCTCGGGGCTAAGATGAAAGAGACCCCTCTGCCAGATGCCTACAATGCCTGCGCCTGATCTCTTTATGTCAATTTCTTCCAGCTTCTCTCCAATCAGCTCCGCTCCCGGATAGATGGGCAGCTCCACAAGTAGAAGATCGCCAAAGAGCTGGATAGATCCCGGAAACACATTTCTCATAGGCAGCGAGGTGATCTGGGCGATGAAGGTTCCCAGAAGTGTCTTTGGCGAGATTATGCGGGATGCTCCCGCATACCTCAGGAACCTGGATCTTGTCAGATCGTCTACCAGAGCAATGATCTCGATATCCGATCTCTCTCGCAGTGTTAAAATGACCTCGGCATTCAGTTCGTCATTTTCGTTGGTTATGAAGAGCCGGGCAGAGTTGATGTTGGCCCTTTTTTGTACCTCTATCCGAGAAGGATCTCCCCATACGACAGGATAATTTTTATAGATACCTCTGGCCACGCTCTCCGAACGCTCGATGATCAAGAATGGAATATTGAGCAGTGAAAATCTCTCTGCTAATGTATCCACGATGGGATTGTATCCGGAAATGATTATGTGCTCTTTCATCTTCTCGGGAGCTGAAGAGGGAGCGGCTCTGACTATGCGCTCCAGATTGGGAGTAATGCCCAGTGGAACCACCACCGCCCAGAGAATAGCAATTCCGGAGAGGGATACGATGATAGTAAAAAAGTATCCAATTGGGGTTTTAAAGACGATATCTCCAAAGCCCAGCGTGGTCATGGTCACCACTACCCAGTAGACAGCAGTAGGAATATTCACATTCACAGACTGCCCCTCATAGCTCATCAGTGCCACAAAGACAAGGCTGTAAATCAGCAAAATGAGCAGCAATGTTAGCACAAGACGGTAGTTTTTTTGCAGCAGAGATCCCCTTATGCCAATAAATCCTCACGAGAGGGGATAAACTTAACGGTTAATTTATGGCGATATGCCTGAAATTAAAAAAAATGGTGCAACCAGATCCATCTTCTCAATGGTCCCCATCAGAACGATAACATCATCTGCCTGCAATATCATTTTGTTATCCGGGTTTGCTATGGTCTGCAGATCTCTATGCAGGGCTAAAAGTCTGATGCCCTCACCTTTCAGACTCATTTCAGCCACCGATCTACCCTCTGCTTGTGATCCTGCTTGAATCCTAAAGGAGCGTATCTCATCGCTGTACATGCTTAAATTGACATTGCAGTATGGTTCTTGAGAAAGGCTACGAAACATCTCATAGCCCTCCAATCTTATGTGATCAATGAACTGCTCGATCTTTTCTCTGGGCACATTATAGCGCTCCAGTACTCGGGCAAAGATTTCTATGGATGTCTCGTATTCCTCAGGTATGACCTCGTCTGCTCCCAATCTCTTAAGGGGATTCATCTCCTGCAGGTAGCGTGTTCTGACGATGATAAACAGATTGGGGTTCATCCTTCTCGCCAGCTCTGTTATCCTGCGAGTAGCTGCAGGATCCGATATGGCTATTGCAGTCACTCTAGCGTTTTTAATACCGACATATTGCAGTACGGCTTCCTGGGAGGCATCTCCGAAATGAATAGGCTCTCCTTTTTTCTCCTCCCGCATAACTATCTCGGGGTCCATTTCAACTATGACAAAGGGTATTCCTTCCGAACGGGCAGATAAAGCCACGTTGCTGCCATTTACACCGTAGCCAATAATTACCAGGTGATCTTTCCATTGAGGATCCCTCGCAACCGCCAGGGGCATTGTCCTATTTCTCAATCTATGCGGGATAGGAAGCCTCGAAAACCCGTCTGCAACTCTTGGCGAAACAGCCATGAGAATGGATGTAGAACCCATTGTGAGCACGGCAACATCAAGAAAAAGTTGATAGACATCTATTGATATGATGCCGCTATCAAAACCTGCTTTGGACAGTATGAACGAGAATTCGCCAATCTGACACAAAGCCAGTCCCACAAGGACACTTATTCGCAGAGGCATGCCTAAAATGGAGACCGAAAAGCCCACGATCGTGGCTTTGAGAGCCATAACAGCCGCTGCTACCAGGATTATGTAAACCGGATTTTGCATGAGATAATTCAGATCAAGGAGCATGCCTATGGAGATGAAGAAAAAGCTGGTAAAAGCGTCACGAAGGGGCATCACATTGCCAAAAGCCTGATGGCTGTAGGGCGACTCTGATATTATAAGGCCGGCAAAAAAAGCGCCGAGTCCCAGTGAAAGCCCGGCCAGCGAGCTTATCCAGGCCACGCTCAGACATATGGCTACGATACTGAGAAGAAACAGCTCTCTGTCCCCCGTCTTGGCGACATGATAGAGAATTTGAGGCACAATCCACTTGGCACTCAGAATTACCAGAGCGATCATGCCAAGGACCTTGGCCAAGATCAGCCAGGGAGATTGCTGTATGGTCTGCATCGCGCCGGGAAGCATCGGCACAATCAGCATCATAGGAACGACGGCCAGATCTTGAAAGATCAGTATGCTCAGTGTCGTACGGCCATAGATGCTATCAAATTGCTCTTTTTTTTGAATAATGCGAAGGACGATCGCCGTGCTGCTCAAAGATATGAGAAAACCTAGCATCAGTGCCTCGCCGCTGGGCACCTGAATCATTGATAGAATTGCATAGACCACTAAAATGGTAAGAATTACCTGGACTGATCCCCCAAAAAGCACATATTTCTTCATCTTCAGGAGATCCTTAAGGGATACCTCTATTCCAACGGAAAATAGGAGAAGGACCACACCAATCTCAGCCAGAACAGCTACCTGCTCTGATGCCTCTACCAGACCCAAACCCTGGGGGCCGGCCAATATCCCGGTAAGCAAGAATCCCACAATTGTCGGTGCCCGAAGCCTGTGGAAAAGGAATAAGACTGCTACCGACAGTACGAATATGATAACGATATCTTTGAGCAGCGCAAGATCCATCATTCAGCTTATCTGGATTATTCCAATTTAAGTATTCTGATAAAGGTCTCTATCCTCCGGTGGATATGGCGGATAAGATTATCGAAACGCTCATTTCTTTTGCCGACAAAGGCTACGGCGGCACCTTTCCATCTTCCTCCATCCAGTCCCGCCTCGGAAAACCGAAGTTCGAATGCCGTCAAGTCATCCGGCGCACTCTTCATGTCTATCATGTACCACCATAGCACAATCCACCCCAGGTCTTTCGCTCTTTGCAGCAGCTTTATTGCAAGCCGAAAGTCTTCGGGATCGATGTACGCAGGATCTATGAAAAGCAGTCCGGGGCAAGATCTGCTCAGATTGGACATCACTCCTGCAAATCCGTCTCCATGGTGAAAGACAATTCCAGTCGGCGGAAATGGTCCGATCGACTTTGCTGGCGCAAGCAAGCTCTCCCAAGCGTCGGCCACACCTGCGTCATTGTCCCAGACATTGGCCAGCAGATTTGCTCCTTTCCTCCTGGCCAGCTCATGGATGAGGCGGGTGGAGCCTGGATAGATTATAAGAGACGCACTTTTCGGATTCAAATCCGCCAGTATATCAAAATAGGGAAAATCTCTAAGGGATGGCAGAATCGGCCAGATCTTGCCAATTCCGCCCACCCAATCACCGGGCTCTCTCAGGACGTATTCGGGACGGCCCGCATGGCTTTCCGCATAGATCAGGCTGCCGCCGGGCTCGATGAGGCAATCTGCAGCCTCCAGCAGGAGGAAATGCTTCCAGACGTCCCCAGCATTGCCTGCATGAACTCTGTGATCGTATCGGACCATTCATGCCAACGTTCTCTCACTCTTTGTACATCTTCTTGGCGATATTGAAGGCCTGAGCCGGTGTAGCCCTGGCAATTTTCTGGGAATCATCAAAGGACGCTTTGGAAGCAGCAGCATTGGACGCTGCGGTTCGCAGAAGCTTCTTGTCCACCTCGTTGGTCAGCCAGCGGGCTCCGCCTATCCCTATTAGAACTGCGCCGGCGATGGATGCGATTGAGACGGTTATCTCATCGGTTCCCATTCCGCTTTTCGCGCCCCAGATAACTGCATTGCTAAAAGCTCCATAAAGGCCCCAGGAGATGAAGGCAGCCACAGCTCCCAAGAGTATGTTGCCTGCAAAACCGGGGCGGATTATGGTGACCTCGCCGGTCGTCTCCTCACTGGGCCTGATAAAACCGTTATCACTCACCAGTGCATTCACAATTCCGCCTACTGCACCGCTCAGCATGACTATGCCGATAGGTATCAACATTGACGTTTTAAATACCCCCTTCACTGAAATTCATTGAACCATAATTTTTTTTATAATGATTTACGCTAATACTATTTGAACTTTATGTTTGAAGTTTGAAGTATGAAGTGCCCAAAAAAGGGGTGCCGGGGTAGAAAACGTTTTTAATTTGTCTCATCGCCCATCTCTCTGACCATCATATTCAACAACTGCAGATCTAGTCACGAGCATTTGGACCTTTCTGAGCAGCTTTAAATGATGTCCAAGGCTGGCGGGGCCTGTCTTTCAGATAGCCTTTCAAATGGTCCCATTGAATGTGCTTGGTCAGGAATTTGTCTGCATCAAATGGCATACCTGAAGAGTTGCCCCATATGGCCCAGAAGGCAAGATCCTTGGCCATTTTGCTGTCCATAACCTTTCCATCAACGGTTCCACGGGGCTGGAAGGGCAAAGGCCGTCCCGGCTGTGACATATACTCCCTGGCGTCCAACTCGTAATGACCGTCTACCGTGCGAGAACATGGATTATCCTTGTCGAGATAAACGTCGTGATGGTCGGCCAATATGGTCTTCGCCGATTCGGTGTCTAATTGGCCATGATGCTTCGCCATCAACTGGGCGAGCCTCACCTGGCGGGCTCCCTGATGCCTCCTGATGTCGGCGTAGCCGGTGTTAGAGCATTCAAGGTTGCGAATCCTGGGGTCGAATGGAGCGTTGAAACCGATGAAGCTTCCATCCTTCATCCTGGTGACGTTGTGGTACTGAAGGCCCAGCTCGTAACGCATGATCTCACCAGTATTGGCGTCTCCCAAAAGCCACGTGTTTGCGTAGCCGCCATTATTATTCGTCTTCATAATATCCACGAATCGATCCATGTTATCTGAATATTGCATGGCTTTCCTGACTCGGAAGAACTCTGGGGCTCCATTGGGGTCATAGACGCTAAAACCGCCAATCGTGGTCTCGGTACCCATCAGGCCAGCCTGCGTTACGAAAAAGTCGGCAAAGCTGTGGATGTATCCGGGAACTGACTGCATAAATATCCTGTGTCCTTCTGACGGCGCTATGTCCAGTATCAAATTTGAGAATTGACCGGTCTCGAATTCGTTCCAGGAGTTGTGAGCCATCACGATCTTACCGTCCTTTGTAGCGCTTCCGGTAGCGATGAAAGCGCTGCAGTGACCTTTATCGTCCTTTTCTCCCTTTGCGTATTTGCCCGCTTTCTCATTCGGCCACCAATAGTCTGTGAGCTCTTCATAACCGTTCCAGGCGAGAATCTCCTGCCAGGATACGTTCACGCCAGCGTCCTTTGCACCGTCTGCGATGCCATGTATCTCGTCCAGGTACTCCTGATCCATATGAGGAACGAAGAGCCGCTCAGCGGCTTGCACAAAGAATTCCCAGTCCTTTCCAGTATTCCAGTAGGTCAAATATTTCAGGCTTTTCTTGATTTCCCAGATCTCATCAGCCAGCAATTTTCCATGCTGAAATCCTCTATTGTATGGCTTTCCCTCAATATGCAAGTATGTCCAGCCGTTCTCTTCAAATCGATAGCCTTTATTGCATTCAGCAAAATTCGATTTCTTAGACTGCATCCTCGTTCCTCCAAAATTTAGTTGCAGCTTCCTGTACAATAATTAATGAAGAAGTAACTTTCGCTTGGGCTTTAAAGCGCTTGCCAGTGCACCGGTCGCAGGGCCAAAATAGCCGAGTGCAACATCTGAAATCCAGGTATGCCCGGGTTGAGATCTGACAACTGTATCGACCAGTGTTGTGAGGGCCAGACGGTGGATCTCATTGCCCCTTGCCAAATTTGTTGGTTTTGCAAATTGTACTGAAAAGCGATCCTTGGCCTTAGAGGACCGCTTTCAAGAACTTAAGATTGCGTGTCTGTGTAACCATCTGCGCACTTATGTGACGATTGCCGTCAAGTTTTAATTTGTTTTTCCCATCTTGGGCTTGAATATTGGACAAAGACGCCATCATTACCAAACCCTATAATATCCAGAAGAGAACGTCCCTTTGTATCAGCTAGAAATCGCGGATGTTTTTCGATACGACATCCTCCGGCATTATCATAATAGCCGAAAGTGCTCAGGACTTTTATAGGCTTTGTGAATCTTCCCATTCCTTCATTGTAGGAGATATATACACCATCGTTTCCGAATCCCACAATATCCAGAAGACCATCTGACGCCTTTCGCATATCCGCAAGGAATCTCAGATGATTTTCGACACGCCATCCTGCGTTATAGCTAAAATCGTCCAATAATTTTACAGGACCCTGGAATGATCCATCTCCGTTATTAATGGAGATATATACACCATCGTCTCCGAATCCCACAATATCCTGACGACCGTCTCCTGTCATATCCGCAAGGAATCTCGGATGTTTTTCGACACGCCATCCTCCAGCACTATAGCCGAAATTGCTTAGGACTTTTACAGCATTCCCGAATGATCCGTCTCCGTTATTAATGGAGATATATACACCATCGTCTCCGAATCCCAGAATATCCTGACGACCGTCTCCTGTCATATCCGCAAGGAATCTCGGATGTTTCTCGACACGCCATCCTGCATTATAGCCGAAATCGTTTATGACTTTTACAGGACCCTTGAATGATCCGCCTCCGTTATTAATGGAGATATATACGCCATCATCTTTGAATCCTGCAATATCCAGACGGCCGTCTCCTGTCATATCCGCAAGGAATCTCGGATGTTTTTCGACACGCCATCCTGCATTATAGCCGAAATCGTTTATGACAATCTTAGGATTCGTGAATGTTTTATTTCCATTATTAGAAGCGATAAATACGCCGTCATACCCGAACCCTACGATATCCAGAAGAGAACGTTTGTCCATATCCGCAAGGAATCTCGGATGTTTTTCGACACGCCATCCTGCATTATAGCTGAAATCGTTTATTAATTTTGCAGGATTCTGGAATGTTCCGTTCCCTTTATTAAATGAGATATGTACACCATCATCTGCAAACCCAACGATATCAGGATAATTGTTTCCCGTGACATCTGCAACGAATCTCGGATTTTTCTCGACACGCCATCCTGCATTATAGCCGAACTTGCTCAGGACCATTTTTGGAGGGGTTGGCACAAAAGGATTTACTTGCGGATCGACTAAGCTTGTCGGCAATATGAGTGATAAAAGCAATTTAAAATTTAATTTCACACCACTCGACAGATAAGCCATGTATACAAGTTTGCTGCAGTACCACTCATGATTATCTTCGTTGTAAGGATTGCACCATAGATTGGACCATTGATTGGACCCTAGATTATATAGTTCGCCAATCCGAGCGCTCGCATAAGATGCGGCTTCTTTCTTCTTAGAATCCTCTACATCTACATTAAATGTATAGACTTCTCTATAATCTGGATCATTAACAAATTCTTTTATTGTCCTAAATTGCACACCAGAAGATTTTTCAGCTTCGCAGACCACTAAATTATTGTCTTTATCTTTTGCTAAAATTCCTATATGTCCTGTTAAATGACTTATGCCACTTGGTACAAATATTAAATCCCCTTCTTCCATTAAATCACATTCCTGCCAATAGGTATTTCACCAATTTGGTATAATGTTTATTTCGTTATTTAAACATATCCCTGTTAAGTCGATCGCTACTCCTTAATAATTCATGCCCCTCACGCCTCTCCCGAAGAGCCAAGAAGCAAGCGCCTCAATTTCTATATTTACATCCGCGCAAAGGCAGATTTAGATTTTCAGTCAAAAATAACTTAATGGCAACTCTCTTGCCGATGCATAAATGTGTATATTTGATGCATTATATGGTTGCCAATACCACTATCCATTCTTGGCGCCTATATACATCATCCATCCGCCTACCAGCACAGTCATTCCAAAGAGCACCAGGCCTTGCAGCCCCATGCCGTTGGGCAGATCGAAAATGACCACCACCCCCATGATCACGCTGCCCGCACCCATGAGAATCACGCCAATCCTGGCTGAGAGGAGATAGGTTATGAAGCCCAGGGCGATAAGGGCCGCAGCTATCAAGAGCGGAGTAGAGAACAATGGAATGGATAGATTCATGTTTTTCCCGTCCTTTGCTGCATACTTATAGTTTCTCATAAGTTCGCCATCTATTTACCCTAGCATCTCATCTTTCTATTGCGATGAAGCGGATTTACATGGACCACTCAGCCACTACTCCAGTGGCGGCGAGGGTATTGCAGGCCATGCTGCCCTACCTTTCCGACAAGTTCGGCAATGCCTCCAGCCTGCACAGCTTTGGCCGTGAGGCAGCGCAGGCTCTGGAAGAATCCCGAGAAAAGGTGGCAAAGCTCCTGGGAGCAAGCCCTGAGGAGATCATTTTCACATCAGGGGGTACAGAGTCCGACAATTTAGCCTTGAAGGGCATAGCTCGGCGCAATTGGGAGCACGGCAGACATATTATCACTACCTGTATCGAGCATCCTGCTATTTTGGAGACATGCAGGACGCTGGAGAAAGAGGGATTTGCCGTCACTTACCTGCCCGTAACCGGCGAGGGGGTAGTGGACATGGCGGCTCTTGAGGCGGCCATTCGACCTGACACTATTCTCATCTCAGTCATGCATGCCAACAACGAGGTAGGGACCATTCAGCCGCTGGAGGAGATCGGCCGGCTTGCCGCTGAGAAGGATATATACCTGCATACTGATGCCGTGCAGAGCGTGGGCAAGATTCCTACAGACGTCAACGCTCTTGGAGTCGATTCGCTCTCCCTTTCCGCACACAAGATCTACGGGCCCAAAGGCGTGGGAGCGCTCTACATCCGCCGGGGCACGAAACTGGAGAGCATAGTGCAGGGCGGAGGGCACGAAAGAGGCCTGCGCTCGGGAACTGAGAATGTGGCAGGAATCGTGGGCCTCGCCAGGGCAGCAGAGTTGTGCGGCGAGACTATGGGCGCAGAGGCGCAAAGGCTGAGCAAGCTGAGCGAGAGGCTGGCAGAAAAGGTCCTGGGAAGGGTCAAGGATTCCTGGATCAATGGAACCATGAAGAGAAGGCTTCCTGGAAGTCTGAACTTCGGATTTTCCTATGTGGAGGGCGAATCGCTGCTCCTCTACCTCGATACAAAAGGAATCGCCGTATCCACGGGATCGGCCTGCTCCTCTCACAAACTGGAGCCATCCCATGTCTTGCTCGCGCTGGGCCTGAGGCCGGAGCAGTGTCACGGCTCTCTGAGGATCACCATGGGCCGGTCGAATACCGAGGAAGAGGTGGACTACGTCGGAGAGTGTATAGTCGAGGCTGTGGAGAGGTTCAGGGGAATATCGGCTCTGGGCAGGACATGAATTCAGTGCTCGGCAGCCTTCCTGGCAGCCACTGCGATGCCCCGCTTGATCTGCAGCATCTCCTCTGGCGCAAGAATGGCGGTTCCGGTGGCCAGGAGCCGGTCCTGGGCGTCTACGATCAGTACCTCTTCCCCTGCCCGGATCTCCGGATCCACACTTAAAACGTGCTTGGCAAAGAGGTTGCCTCCTTTGGCGACGAATGGCGCAGCATCCTCTATTGCCACCACGCGAAGGTGCGGGCTTTCGAAAAATGCATGCATCCTTCCTGCGCCCAGCATGCTGAGCGTCAAGAGGTTGTCGCTGGCTCGAACCGTGGCGATCCGCTCCTTTTCCGAGTAGAGGTACCTCAGCCGGCGCGTCTTGGAAAGGCTGTAGGTAGTATCATCGGGAAAGAGGGCCTCTCCGGCACCTCTGCCAAACTGATAATCGGCTATAATCCTGGCACGCTTTAGCATCTCATGTCCTTCCGGCAATACCCTCCGGCAGCGTACAATAAAGAGTTATGGCTTGAGGGCAATTCCTGCATGCAAACGGCGTCATCACCATAATCTATTTTGCTCTCCTCATTGCATCTCCTCCAATCCTGATAGCATGACACAATACTGGTGATTTGATTTGAAGCCTTTAAGCGTTGAAGATCCCGAAATCGCATCCGCGATCCAGTCCGAGCTGGAGCGGCAGCGAAATAACATAATTCTGATCGCCTCTGAGAACTTTGCAAGTAGAGCCGTCATGGAGGCCCAGGGCTGCGTCATGACCAATAAGTACGCGGAGGGCTACCCTGGCAAACGCTACTACCGCGGCACTGCCTGTGTGGACGTGGCGGAAAATCTGGCTCGCGAGCGCTGCAAAAAGCTCTTTGTTGGCGCAGAGCATGTTAATGTGCAGCCTGTTAGCGGCACTCAGGCCAATATGGCAGCCTACTTTGCCGTCCTGAAGCTTGGCGACACCATCATGGGCATGAACCTGGCCCACGGCGGGCACCTCTCGCACGGCAGTCCGGTAAATTTCTCGGGCAAGATGTACAAGATCGTGCCCTACAGTGTCTCACCCGAGACGGAGATGCTGGACTACTCTGAGATGGCGGCTATAGCCAGAAAGAACAAGCCGCAGCTCATCGTGGTGGGCGCCTCCAGCTACCCCAGAACCATAGACTTCAAGGTCGTCCGCGAGATCGCCGATGAGGTAGGGGCAAAGGTCATGGCAGATATAGCCCACATCGCCGGCCTGTGTGCCGTTGGAGCACATCCCTCACCTGTGCCATACTCGGATATCGTTACCACTACTACTCATAAGACCCTGCGCGGGCCGAGGGGTGCTCTGATCATCTGTAAAGAGGAGCTAGCTTCAGCCGTTGATAGATCTGTCTTCCCAGGCACCCAGGGCGGGCCTTTTATGCATGCTATAGCCGCTAAAGCCGTGGCCTTCAAGGAGGCGCTGACACCCGAATTCAAGGAATACCAGTTTCAGGTGGTCAAGAATGCTCGCGTCCTGGCGGACAGACTTCTGGAGAACAAATTCGATCTGGTCTCAGGCGGCACCGACAACCACCTCATGATGGTCAAGCTCATCAAGGAAGGCATCACCGGCAAGGTCGCCGACGAAACTTTAGAGAGAGCGGGCATAACCCTGAACAAGAATATGATACCCTTCGATCCGGCAACGCCCTTTGTCACCAGCGGCATTCGCATCGGCACACCGGCTGTGACCACCAGAGGGATGAAAGAGACGGAAATGGTGAAGATCGCCGACCTGATCACCTCAGTGATTCGGGACATCAAGAACGAGGAGACGATCGCTGATGTTCGCAGGCAGGCCGGAGAGCTGTGCGCTAGGTTCCCGCTCTATCCCAATCTGCCGTGATTAATATGATAATCGATGGAAAAGCTCTGGCGGCAGACGTTGAGGTCGAGACTGCCCGGAGAGTTAAAAAGCTGGCAGAAAAGGGGATTGTGCCCGGCCTGGCCACTGTGCTGGTGGGTGAGAATCCTGCCTCGCAGATGTACATCAGGCTCAAGCATTCCGCCTGCACCAGGGTGGGCATTCGATCGGAAAATGTTGTTCTCCCTGAGAACAGTTCTGAGGAAGATCTAATAGCCAAGATCCAGGAGCTCAATGGCCGTGCAGACATAAACGGCATTCTCCTGCAATTGCCTCTGCCGAGAAGCCTCACTCCCCAAAGGGCCATGATGAGCATCTTGCCTGAGAAGGACGTGGACGGATTTCATCCCGCGAACATGGGCGCCCTTCTTCTGGGTGCGGAGCGCCTCGTGCCCTGCACCCCACTGGGCATCATCTATGCCCTAGAAAGGCTGGGCAAGAAGCTGGAAGGGGCGGAGGCCGTGATTGTGGGCCACAGCAATGTTGTCGGCAAGCCCCTGGCAGCCATGCTGCTCAATCGCAATGCTACGGTGCAGGTCTGCCACGTCTTCACCAGGGATCTGGCCGAACACACCCGAAACGCAGAGATACTGATCGTAGCGGCAGGCGTTCCTGCCCTGATCAAGAAGGATATGGTCCGGCCCGGTGCCATTGTCTTTGATGTGGGAATCAATCGCGTGGGAGACAAGACCGTGGGTGATGTGGACTACGAGGCTGTAAAAGAGGTCGCCTCCGCCATAA
>JBFYLJ010000108.1:0-3586 GCA_041305465.1 Methanothrix sp. | reverse complement strand
CCAAGGCCATGCTGATGAACTTGATGGTGTCTTTGAGGTCAGGAACCACCTTGAACTCCAGAGCATTAACACGCCTCTTGGTGCTGTCGATATCCTCGACGAGCCTTATCATGGCGGTCTCTACCTCTGCTGCTAAGATGATCTTATCCAGCAACTTCTCATAGGCATCAGCTGCCTCATCAATGGCTGCACTCGTCCCTATGATGCCGTAGCCTCGCTCGAACATCTTCTTTTGCACGGCCTCTGCCGCGATCTTGGGAACCACTACACCCATGATGTTTCTGGATTCAAGCTGGATGGCAGGCTCTTTTTGCAGGGAATAGGCCACGCTTCCGATAGTCACTGTTCCCTCTACGGCCATAGCGATTTGGAGTCTCTGCTCGGCTACGAGCAGAGCCTCAACCAGCTCTTTCCTGACTGTCTTGGCCTTGTTTAACACCTCGAAGAACTCAATCATGAGGCCGTCACGCTTCATTTTGAGGAGCGAGTGACCAGTTTTTGCGATCTTCATCCTTTTCTTAAGGGCGATCAGCACTGCCCTGGTCGGTTTTGTTCCTCGAATTACAGGCATGGTCTCACTTCTTCGCTGTGCTTGCGTACTTGGGATGGTAGGCCTTGATGAATTTGTCGTCAATTCTGGTTAGCATTGCTTCAGGCAGGTCTGCCAGGAGATCCCATCCGATCTGGAGGGTATCAAAGATAGACCTATCCTCGTCTCTGCCCTGATTGACGAATCTCTTCTCGAACTTATCGGCGAACTCCAGGACCAATTTATCGCGCTCAGAGAGTGCTTCCTTGCCGACAATAGCCGCGAGACCGCGCAGATCGTTGCCCTCTGCATAATAAGCATAGAGCTGATCCGATACTGCCCTGTGATCCTCGCGAGTGTGACCCTTACCGATACCGGAGTTCATAAGCCGGGAAAGGGAGGGACGAATATCGACAGGCGGATAGATGCCTTTTCTATGCAACTCTCGGGAGATGAGGATCTGGCCCTCGGTGATGTACCCAGACAGATCCGGGATGGGATGAGTGATGTCATCGCCGGGCATGGTCAGGATGGGGAACTGAGTGATAGAGCCCTTCCTGCCCTTGATGATTCCGGCCCTCTCGTACTGAATGGCGAGATCGGTGTACATGTATCCAGGATAGCCGCGTCGTCCGGGCACCTCTTCACGAGCTGCGCCCATCTGTCTGAGCGACTCGCAGTAGTTGGTCATGTCAGTGTAGATGATGAGCACGTGCATGTCCAGATCGAAAGCAAGGTACTCAGCTGTTGTCAATCCCAGTCTGGGCGTCAGAATCCTCTCCACAGCCGGATCATCGGCCAGGTTGAGGAACACGACTGCTCTCTCCAGGGCACCTGTTCTCTCGAAGTCAGCCAGGAAGTGCTGAGCCTCTTCGTTGGTGATGCCCATGGCGCAGAAGATAACTGCGAACGACTCGGCTTCACCTAGCGCCTTGGCTTGCCTTGCAATCTGCAGAGCTAGATCGTTATGGGGCAGACCTGCTCCGGAGAAGATAGGCAGCTTCTGGCCGCGCACCAGGGTGTTGGTACCATCGATAGTAGAGATGCCGGTCTGGATGAAAGCGCGCGGTTTCTCACGAGATGCTGGGTTGATAGCAGCTCCTGCAATGTCTCTTAGTACCTCAGGCACAATTTCCGGGCCGCCGTCTCTTGGCTTTCCGGATCCAGATAGAACGCGTCCCACGATGCCGGGTGATAGTGGCATCTTGATAACGTCTCCGGTGAAGCTGACTGCGCTATCCTTGGATAGACCGCCGGTTCCCTCGAATACCTGAATAACCACGATCTCATCAGAGGAATCCAGCACCTGTCCTCTCTTCAGCTCTCCGCCTGTTCTGATCTCGACGAGCTCCATGTAGCCCACAGGCTCGGTCTTCTCCACGAAGATGAGTGGTCCGGAGATCTCAGTAATAGTCTTGTATTCCTTGGTCATTTTGAACCCTCCTCACTTCAGCGCCTTGAACTCGGCGTCCATCTGAGCCAGAACCTTTGCCAGGATGGGCTCATACTCGGCTTCCAGCCTCACCTTGGCCAGAGCATCCTTGGATGGAACAGATGTGATCTGCGCCACTGGTATGCCCTTCTGTACAGCATCGAAAGCATAATCTCTGTACTTCAAGATGGCCTCCAAGAGGTCGAACTGCTTCTTGTAGGGAGCAAAGGTATCCACCGGGTGGAATGCGCTCTGAGCCAGCCAGAAGTTGATGATCATCCTGGCGACTTCCAGTGTGACCTGCTGGTCCTCTGGCAGGGCATCGGAACCGACAAGCATCACGATCTCTTCCAGTTCGGCATTCTCCTGCAGTATGGCCATGGCACGTCTCTTGTTCTTGTTCCAGTTCGGGCTGACGTTCTCTACGAACCAGGGTTCTAGGATCTGGTCGTATAGAGAATAGGAATCCAGCCAGTTGATGGACGGGAAATGCCTGCGCTGTGTAAGCTTGGAGTCCAGTGCCCAGAATACCTTGACCATTCTCAGGGTGTTCTGAGTGACGGGCTCGGTGAAGTCTCCACCGGCTGGGGACACAGCACCCACGATGCTGACTGAACCCTGGCCACCGTTGAGGACCTCGGCACGTCCGGCGCGCTCGTAGAAGTCGGCAAGTCTGGCACCAAGGTATGCGGGATAACCTTCCTCACCAGGCATCTCTTCTAGACGAGAGCCCATCTCTCTCATGGCCTCTGCCCACCTGGAGGTGGAGTCAGCGGTCATCAAGCAGTCATAGCCCATATCTCTGTAGTACTCTGCCGTGGTCATTCCTGTGTAAATGGATGCCTCACGAGCAGCCACAGGCATGTTGGAGGTATTGGCGTAAACGATAGACCTCTCCATGAGGGGCCTGCCGGTCCTGGGATCCTGCAGCTCTGGGAACTCATGCAGCAGATCAGCCATCTCATTGCCGCGCTCGCCGCATCCCACGTAAATCACAATATCGACATCTGCCCACTTTGACAATGTCTGCTGCATGACAGTCTTCCCGGTTCCGAATCCGCCAGGGATGGCTGCCGTTCCGCCCTTAGCCAGAGAGAAGAATCCATCCACTACTCTCTGTCCTGTTCTGAGGGGAATGGTTGGTGCCAGCTTTGCAGTTACGGGCCTCGCCTGTCTTACCGGCCACTTGTGGACCATGGTGAGCTTTGTTCCGTCCTCTAAGACGGCTATGGTCTCATCAACATTGAAGTTTCCAGAATAGATCTCTTTTATAGCTCCGCCCTTCATCTTGGGTGGGACCATGATCTTATGCTTGATGAGCAGCTGCTCCTGGACTTCGCCGATCGCCTGGCCGGGCTTGACCACATCGCCCTTTTTCACTACAGGCTTAAACTCCCACTTCTTCTTATGATCAATGCCGTCAACGAATAGGCCACGGCTGATGAAGTCTCCCGACATCTCTGCAAGCTTTGGCAGTGGCCTTTGAATACCGTCATAAATCTGGGTCAGAATGCCTGGACCCAGTTGTGCCACGAGTGGAGCTCCCGTCTCCTTTACGGGCTCGCCGGGCCGCACGCCGCCCGTATCCTCGTATACCTGAATGATATGTTTATTGCCGGAAATGC
>JBFYLJ010000107.1:0-11547 GCA_041305465.1 Methanothrix sp. | reverse complement strand
ATTCTAATCCTTCTAGGAAGTTTAACTCATGTTATTCCGAAAACCAGTCGGAATTGGCTGAGTCGCCAAGACCAATGTCAGACACGAAAAAGCTCGCGTCTCCATATCTTTTAATCGCAACCATCATGCTGGACCCGCGAGATTTGGCAGGCTTTGCTTTCATGTTGCGACGCCTAATCGGCCCATTAAGGTAGTCAGCCGAGGTATTTAAGCATTTTGCTCCCACCCGCATTCAGGAGAAGGAGAAAAACCCCTAGCGTTTTTAGGCAGATGTCCTACTTAGGCCCCATAATCATTATCTACAGGACCATTGCACCACCCTTTCAGGCGGGCCGAACCCATCCAATAACTCAGACGTATATAATCTTTTTGCTCTATTGGCAAAACCCATCGCTTAGTTTTAATATGATCGTAATCAAGAATCTAAGATTAATAATTCAGGACAAACATGCCTGCTGGAGGTCTTTTATGGGTTACACATTGACTGAGAAAATCCTGAGGCAGCACCTCGCGAATGGCTTCTACGAGCCTGGCAAAGAGATCGGTATAAAGATAGACCAGACCCTTACCCAGGATGCAACAGGCACCATGGCTTATCTCCAATTTGAGTCCATGATGCTTTCGGATATTGATACTGAACTTTCCGTCAGCTATGTCGATCACAACACCATACAGGTAGGATTTGAGAACGCAGATGATCACGCCTACCTGGAGTCCATCGCGAAGAAATATGGCATCTACTTCTCCCGTCCTGGAAACGGCATTTGTCATCAGGTCCATCTGGAGAGATTCGCCAGGCCCGGCAAGACCCTGCTGGGATCCGACAGCCACACACCCACAGCAGGAGGCATAGGTTCCCTGGCCATGGGCGCCGGAGGACTCGATGTGGCTGTTGCCATGGGAGGCGGCGCATACTACCTCACCGCTCCGCACGTAATCAACGTCCACCTTACAGGACGACTACAGCCCTGGGCGACAGCCAAAGATGTTGTCCTAAAAGTCCTCTCCATCCTGAGCACCAAAGGAAATGTCGGCTATATCTGCGAATATACCGGAGAAGGCATTGCAACACTGACTGTACCGGAAAGGGCAACCATCACCAATATGGGAGCCGAGACCGGTGTCACCACATCTATCTTCCCCAGCGACGGGCAGACTAAACGATTTCTGCGAGCACAGGGAAGAGAAGAGCAATGGGTTCCTCTGGCAGCCGATAATGATGCAATCTATGATCGCACTCTTGAGATAGACCTATCAGAGATCGAGCCGCTTGCATCCGCGCCTCATAGCCCCGGAAACATCGCCAG
Organism: Methanothrix sp.; assembly: GCA_041305465.1. GTDB lineage: Archaea > Halobacteriota > Methanosarcinia > Methanotrichales > Methanotrichaceae > Methanothrix. The sequence goes on along the minus strand of JBFYLJ010000107.1, from coordinate 10,240 downwards.
GATCAAAGACATCTATCTGCCTGTAGACCAGGTGATGATCGGCTCATGCACCAACTCCTCTTATGTGGATCTCATGACCGTGGCGGCAATGTTGAAAGGCAAACATCTTCCTGCGGGCGTCTCTTTGGGCATTGCGCCCGGCTCGCGACAGGTGCTGAGCACTATCGCCAGGAACGGCGCCCTGAGTGACCTGATATCCTTCGGTGCCAGAATCCTGGAGTCTTCCTGCGGCTTTTGTATCGGCAACAGCATGTCACCATGCACCGATTCGGTTTCCGTACGCACCAGCAACCGCAATTTCAGAGGTAGATCCGGCACACCCAGCGCAAATGTCTACCTGACAAGCCCATTGGTCGCCGCCGCCTCAGCTATCACTGGCAGGCTGACGGACCCGAGAGAACTGGGAATGGCCTTTCCCAAGATAGATATGCCGGAGCATTTTGATATTGATGACAGTATGATTATTCCGCCCCTATCGACAGCAGAACGCGCGAAGATCAAAATATGCAGAGGCCCAAATATCGGAGAGCCTCCCGTCAATGGGCCCATGCCGGAAGACATCTCAGGACAGGTAACTATCAGAGTGGAAGATCTGGTAACTACGGACCACATCATGCCTGCCGGCTCACGCCTGAAATACAGATCAAATGTGCCCAAGTACTCAGAATTCGTCTTTGAGCCGCTGGATAAAGAGTTCTGCCACCGGGCAATCGCCTTACGCAATCAGGGCTCACATAACCTGATCGTAGCCGGTCTCAGCTACGGCCAGGGCTCCTCCCGTGAACACGCCGCACTTTGTCCGATGTACCTAGGCGTAAAAGGAGTGATAGCCAAATCCATCGAGAGGATACATGCCGCCAACCTGGTGAACTTCGGAATAATGCCCTTAAGCTTTGCCCAGGAATCTGATTGGGAAAGCCTACCGGAAAAGACGGAGGTTCGAATACCAGGAATTCGCGAGGCACTGGAGAGCGGCAAAGAGAATATTGTAGCTTTCGCAGGAAATAGGCAGATCACCCTGAATATAAACCTCTCCCAAAGACAAAGGAACATACTATTGGCAGGGGGTCTATTGCCGTTCACCGTACAGGAAAGAAAAGGAGCAAAAAAATAGAGATCAATTTTTTTAATTTTTTAGGTGTTAAAGAGGATTAAGATATTTTGCGACATCATTTGTCCCTTTGCATCCTTGCTGGGCGTGCCTGTGCCGTTGGATGCTATTAAGCTTCCACTTGCCACTGGATATGACCAGATCTGATTGATGCCGAACTGACTGTTGACATTTCTGGTCAGAAACTGGCTGTTTCTCTCTGTTGCAGTGAGAGTAGGACCGGCAGCATTTGCGGCAAAGCTTGTGGCCTTGAACTGCAAGGGTGTGTCAAACCTCAGGGGGAAGGTGTTCATCCAGATGTCCATGTTGGAAGACGCACTCTTGATGCTATTATTTTGCTGGTCGGCGATGTAATTGCCCCAGTACGCCTGGACATTAGGTTCAAAGGTAGATGAGCTGGGTGCATTGAAGAATGCAAGCTGAGTGTTGCTGTAACCCTCACCCATGCCAATAATCTGGGCTCCGGCCAGGCCCGAGAGACAGGTCAATGCTATTAGTACAACAATTGTTTTCATATTAATACATCCTTTTTTATTCAGTTACTATCCTATCCTGAAAATTTGTCCCAACCTATTTATTCCTTATTGGTAAGGGAGAGCTTATGCCGGACCGCTTCGAAATACTGCATAAAGATCTGGCCGGAAGGATCGGCCGGCTTTCCACAATGCATGGCGTCGTTGAGACCCCCGCACTGATGCCTGTAGTCAATCCCCATCTTCGACTCATCCAGCCGGGCGAGCTGCAAGAGATGGGAGCAGATATGATCATCACCAACAGCTACATAATTCACCAGGACCCGACCCTGAGAATTCAGGCAATCGAGCGCGGACTGCATGATCTCCTGAGCTTTTCCGGACCGATTATGACCGACTCGGGCGCCTTCCAGCTCTCAGTTTATGGGGATATCGATGTCTCTCCCCTAGAGATTTTGAACTTTCAATTCGCCATAAAATCAGATATATCTGTACCCTTAGACATACCAACTCCCCCAGACGTCACCAGAGAGCGTGCGCAATCGGAGCTGCAGATAACAGAAGAGCGACTGGTGCAGGCTGCCGCCCTGGAAAGATCGGGCCTTCTTGCATGCCCCATCCAGGGCTCAACCTACTCAGATCTAAGAGAAAAAGCGGGCCGGTTCGCAAGAGATCTTCCTTTTGATGTCTATCCTGTGGGCGGCGTGGTTCCGCTCATGGAAGCCTATCGATATCGCGATCTGGTTGATGTTGTGACTGCTGCCAAAAAGGGTTTGGGCTCAGGCCGGCCCGTGCATCTCTTTGGAGCCGGGCATCCCATGATCTTCGCCCTGGCAGCAGCCATGGGCTGCGATCTCTTCGACTCGGCTGCATACGCGCTCTACGCTCGGCAGGATCGGTATCTGACTGTGCACGGAACAGGCAAGCTGGCGGAGATGAGCTATCTTCCCTGCTGCTGCCCAGTCTGCCAGGAGCATACCTTAAAAGAGCTGATGGAAAGCCCCCAAAAGACCAAGCTCTTGGCCAGGCATAATCTTTACGTATCACTGCAAGAGATGAGACAGGTTAAAGAGAGCATTCGCGAGGGCTCGCTGTGGGACCTGCTGGAGACGCGCTGCCGCTCGCACCCCCGCATGCTGGACGGCCTGAAGAGACTCGCTTCGCAAGGCGAATGGCTGGAGAGCCTCGACTCTGCCGGCAAGTCCACATTCTTCTACACCAGCCAAGAGGCCGCCCGCCGTCCGGAAGTTATGCGCTATGCGCGAAGGATAGACCGCATCAGCTTGCAGGGCAATGTCCTGATAACTGACGATCCCCAGGCGGACACGTCCGGATTTACCCACGTGCTGCACTTCAAGCCGCCCTTCGGTCCCTATCCTGTGGAGCTATCCGAGACCTATCCTTTCAATGCCGAGGTTCCCGAGGAGGCAGACAATGAGGCAATGAAGCAGGCCCTGAAGATCACAGAGGATATGATCAGGGCTAATCCAGTGGCGAAGTTTCGCTTCCAGCTGAAGAATAAGGAGATGGAAGAGACAATAAAGCGAAAGCAAACGAATGCAAGTGCCAATCAAGGAGAATAAGCGATTCAAAATCCAATGCAACATCAGTCATAGCCGCAGAGATCACATTCCACGTCCGGGAGTATGAACTGCTCGTTAATATCAACATGATTCGAACATATCGGTGCAGAGAAGACGTGCATAGTCCCGAAATTACTTCGCGTCAGTCCTGATTCCATCGGCAATTTTTCTTCGTTTTTCTCAACTCAATCACAAGATTCACTCGCTACTGACACTCCCCCTTCTCTCCCTTTATGCAACTGATGCTCTTCTCGCCCCCTTCCTCCTCACCAGCCCATCTGATCTTAGTATCCGGCATCTCGAAGTGGGCGATCACCGGAGCGTGATCCGACTCCGGATAAAATATCTTGGTGGCGAAGACAATGGACTCGTCGTGCAGAAGCTCATTATGCACCTCTGAGCCCTTAAAATAAGCCAGCATGGTCCGGGAGACCAAAATATGGTCGAGCATCTTGCCCTTGCCGTTGTGTAGCAGCGAGTAGCGCGCTGGCTCCGGGATGTTTCTTTCCGTGGGAACCATGACCCGCATGGCCAGGTCCATGTTGCCTGTGTTCTCCACGTCGCCCCGGATGGCTTCAATAGAAACCTCATCAAACTCCTCATTGAAATCCCCGCAGACGGCGATGAGGGCGCAGGGATCCACATCAAACAGATTATCGATGAGGATGCGCGTCTCCAGCGACTGGCCGATTCGCTTCATGCTGGAGATAAAAACGCCCTCCGCCCAGCCGGAAGCCGTCTTCCAGGTCCTCGGAGTGAGTTTGTGACCCTGGATGTTGGTAGGCCGTCGGCTTTTGAGATGCAGGTTGATGACATCCACCACCATATTGTTGGGCAGCTTTACTTTGGCGTGCAAGATGGGCCTCTCCCAGGAGATCTCCCTGGCCTCGCTCTCCTCGGGAATTGCCGTAACCTTCTTGTAGCGCGGCGAGGGGGCATACTCGTGCAGGTACTGGTCATGCTCCACAATATCGTAGCGGCTGAGGATGACCAGATTGTGATGTTCAAAGGGCTCTCTTGTATCCGGATCGATGGTGTTGACTTTCTTATAGCCTTCGTAAGGTGTGCATTCCAGGAGGCGGTTCATAGCATCCAGGCGCACCTTTCTACTGCCTTTATGCTGACCGCAGACCTCCTGCAGACAGAGAATGTCCGCATCCAGTCGAACCAATTGAGGTCGCAGGATGGGTATGCGCTCCTCTAAGCCGGGGTAACGGTCGCGCCGGTCGTCCAGGTTCATGAGGTTGAAGGTGGCAATGCGTAGCTTAATGGGCATATCTTAACTCCTGTGGTCTTGCTTTTGTCATAGTGTGTGATGGTTTTGATCTTTGCGGTTAAATATGGCCATGATGTCTAAATTTAGGTCAATTTTCTGCTATGTTAAACCTTGGGCTGGGCTTTCCAGCCACTGCCAGAAGCGGATCGACCGCATCAGGCGGCACACCATCCCGACAGACTCCTTCGGGATCACAGGCATGAGTAAGGATCAGCATGGAGATCTCATCCGGGCTTCGGCCGGTTTTTTTCAGATATTCCACGATGTTCTTCTCAGATCCGGCCACACCACTGTCGATAAGGCAAATCGTTTCCCCGTAAATAAGAAAGGCGTAAACGAATCTGTAAATTCTCCGGCCTGAAGGATCGGTTATCTGAAAAGGCATCTTCAGGGCATGAATGTGATCTGTAATCTGCATTATCTCTTTTCTCCCAAAAATTCGCCATCCCAAATCCGGTTTTTGGAATGCTTCCAATTTCCCAGGAAGAGGGTTCTATTAATCGCGGATTTTTCGTTTTGGTTATCGGCATTGCAGATGAATACTCTAAAGTCGCCTCCGCCCAACTGGTCGGCCCATTTTCCGATGAAGACAATATCATCACTCTCTTCAGTGAGAGCGCCTTCGATTGTCCCTTTGATTCTTGCATTGCGATATGTCCCGCTAACAAGACGGCCGGACTGCACCAACTCCAGATCTGCTTGTATTGGCTGCAAGATGATCCAGACACCTTGCAGGTCAGGCAGGCTGCTACAGTTCCCTGTTCTTCCCTGCAGAGTACTTGTCATCACATAATCATCTGCTGCCTTATTTTTATACTTTGGGCCCATAATGGAATAAGGAAGTGATACGTATGTTGGAGCAAGAGTCATTCTGGGAGAATAACTGCTTTGCCGTTGTCACTGATAAAACCAAACCGGCCATGAAATTGACGATAGACGAATTGGCGCGAAGAGGAAAAAGAGCTCATGTCGTTGATCTGTCGGATAGCCCTGATCAAGGGACGAAGCAGAGCATCCTGGATCTTCCGGAAGATCTCGATTGTGCTATTATCGGAGTGAAAGCGGAAAATACAGAGACTGCAATTGTCGAACTGAAAAAGAAGGGCATTAAGAAATGCTGGATTCATTGGAGGACAGAGACTGTTCAGGCTAAACAGAGATGCGCCCAGCTCCAAATGAAGTGCATCTTTGGAAGATGCCCCATGATGTATCTTTCTCGCGGCCTGAATATCCACACCATGCATGCAAGTTTAGCAAAATTATTAGGAAAATATTGAGCTCTTTTCGAGCAGAAAAATGTATATATAAAGTGGCTATAGTTATTAAAGGAGATATTGATGCCAGGCGTTGATGCCAACGAAGACACTCTTGATGAACTATTCAAGGCTCTCTCGGCCCAAATGATTTGCGAGCCGATTGAGATGACGGATAGGATCATCATACCCATCACCAAGATGGGCATGGGCTTTGGCACAAATATGAACACGACAGGCGCGAATGTGAAAGAAGAAGGCTTGGCGAGGCATGCAGCGGGTGGAGGAGTGGGGGTCTTTCCCATTGCTGTTCTGATCATCTTCAAAGGCATCTCTGGCCCGGATGGCGTGAAGGTTGTCTCCCTGTCGCCGCCTGGCGAATCGTTATCAGACATTGAGGCTTAAGGATGCTGTTTTCTTATCCCGCGATATTCATCTTGCTTATTTTCATTCTTTTGGCTATGCTTCTCCTCGCTCCCTTTAACCTCTCCCTGAACGCCGGCAAGAAGGGACCTCTAATATGGGGCAGCATTAAGCTGGCTTGGCTTGGACTAACTATAAGGAAGCTGGAGATTTCGCCCCAGGCAGCCGACGAATTGCTTGCCACCATCAGGAAAGATGATGACGGAAAAGAAGAGCGAGACATCGAGGAGATAAAACTGGCTGAGAAAAGCGAGGTACGCGAAAAGGTGATTGAGAGTGAGACCGAAGGTGAAACAAAAGATACCATTCGACCTCCCAGTATTCAATCTCTGATTGATGTCGCTCCTGCCCTGCTGAAGATTTTCTGCGACATTCTCAAGTCAATTCACTTTAAGAAGAGCTATTGTCGCTTATGCTTCGGCCTGCACGACCCCGCCCAGACTGCCATTATCAGCGGATACCTCTGGTTTTTTGCATCAGCGCTTGGCATCTCGTTGTCCAATATTTCCATCAAACCATGGTTTGATGGAGTGCGACTGGAGGGGCAACTCAGAGCAGAGATAGAGGCTCGGCCGATCTGCCCCGTCTTTGCTGTGATCAAGGCAGTACGGATAAGAGAGATCAGGCAACTCTTAAAAGGGATGCTGGGGTGGACTTGACCATGGAGAATATCCTTCTTCCCGAGATGGATATGCAGGTATTGGTCGGCAAGGAGATAAAAGCAGGTGATAGGACAATCTGGCCCGTGACCAGAATAATGGTCATTAAGAGCTGTGTGGACAGGGTCCTGGCAATTCAGGTAACGCCTCTTGCTGTGCTCATAATCGAGCCGACACGACTGTACGCAGTATCCTTTGCCGGCCAGCCAATGACAATCAAGGCCATCTTGGAGTTGGCGCCGCCTCTGAGAGATGTCCTGAAAAAGGCAAAAGTAACCGGGTCGGAGTGAGGAGGAATACATCCATGTCTCTTCACCTCAACAAGCATGCTTTGCGAGTTTTAGGGATTGCGGAAAGCTTTGCACGATCTCGCTCAGTCTCAACAATTGCCGGCGTGGTCATGCGTGCCGACCTGCGCGTGGACGGACTGGCTTATGCCCATGCCACCGTGGGCGGCGACGATGGCACCCAAGCCATTCTCAGCCTTTACCGGCGGCTGGACAGAGAGGATATCAATGCTCTAATCTTGAGCGGCGTGGCCTTAAGCTGGTTTAACATCATAGATTTAAAGCGGATCTTCGAAGAGACACGAAGGCCTTTGGTCTCTCTTACCTACGAGGAATCTCCCGGTCTGGATAAATATATTCGTGAATACTTCCCTAGCCCGGATGAGAAACTTTGCCACTACCGCAAGCTCGGTGAGCGCCAGTGCATCCGTCTTCGGACTGGCCATGAGGTCTTTGTCCGAGTATGGGGGGCGACGCTTGATGAAGCAAGAATTCTGCTCAACAAATTCACACGAGACGGACGGGTGCCTGAGCCTGTGCGCCTCGCCCGGCTGGCGGCGCGGGCAGCACTTGAGAGTTAGGACGAGTTAGGATAAAGAGGATGGACAGCTAAAGCTGCTCTTTTTTAAGTAGCAGTACGCTGTTTTCATACAGCTCTTTTCCGTCGTTTGTATTCCACCAGGCATACTTATCCACGCCTCCCGTGTTGCTGCATAGCCCATTGATATCCTTAAACGTCTCTTGATAGCTCTTGTACTCGGGCATTGTGGGGCAGATTGAATCAGCCTTCATCCGATCCGAGCTGGGATCGACATACATGCTCTCACCCTGCTGATTTTTTACCAGAAGCCAGAGATGCTCGCTGCCCTGATTTCGGAAATTATTGCTGCGAACGAAGCTCACATTAAAGCCCCGATTCTTCAGGTACCATTGGTAGTAGGCAGCCCTCATTGGTATATTCAAGCTGCTTGCCTCCGGTCTTATGCTGGTCGCAAAACGGACCAGTTCTATGGGGCTGTCTATGTCGGCTGAATTCATGCGAAAATAATAGTTATCAGGAATGCCTGCAAAACTATAGCTATATCCGGATGTGGATGATTTTGGACCGGATGATTCTCTATCCTCTGAAAAAAATATCGCGCCTGCGATCAGTACCACTGCTATTATTATGAGCCATGACTTGTTGGTAATGAGCCTCACCTTCAGTAATTCTTATCAGCAATTTATGTGTATCTCTTCAAATACGACTCGATATACCTGCCCACCTTATCCCCTCGAAAGATGCCTGCATGCCCCTCGCAGAGCACATCCGCCCGCAAAGCCAGCAGCTTTTGCATTGAGACACGCCACTTCTCTATATCCGATCCCCAGGAAGGTGAGAACGGCCCATGGATGTCCTGTCCAAATAGGACCCGGCCGTCTTTAGTATCGATGTAAACGCAGATGCTGCCGGGCGTGTGCCCGGGCGTGTGCAGGAAATTAAACTCCAGATCACCCAAGGTAATCTTTTGCGCTTCTTCCTTAAGCAGCATGTCCACCTTGACTGGTTTGTAGTCCACACCATACATGCTGGCCGCTGTAAGTGCATTGTTCTCGCCCTCAATTCCCGCTCTGTCCTGCTCATGGGCGATTATCTTGCAGCCGTAGCGCTCCTTCCAGGCAAAAAGGCCTCCAATATGATCGATATGGCAATGGGTGGCGATTATGTGCCAGACTCTAGCCGGCTCAAAGCCCAGCGACCGGATATTGTCCTCGATTCTGCTTATGCCATAGCCCACTCCGGCATCGACCAGCACCAGCTCCGATCCGGCATCTACCAGATAGACGAAAGCGTCTTCAGGCGCGGAGAGATCCGATCCTCCCACTGCATAGACGCGATCACAAATGCTCTTTGCCTTGCTCATTGATCTCCTCTTCAAGAGCGGTCATGACAAGCATGAACTCAGCTTTCAGCCTTTGCCCCAACTCTGCTGCCCCCTCCAATGAATTGCAACGACCCATCAGCTCGAGTTCCTTGGCCAAAGCCGAAAGGCGCATCGCCCCGACGTAAGCGCTGCTGGACTTAAGGCTGTGGGCTGCCATATGCAGCCCCTTGGCGTTCCCGCTTTCCACGGACTGCAAAATGGCATTTACCTTCTCAGGCGAATGTTTGACGAATAGGCCGCCCACCTCGGCGATGATATCAGGATCCCCAACATCTTGCAGTTCTCGGAGGCTGGCCAGCACCGATTGATCGATTACATCGCAAGAAACATCTTCTCCTTCTTTCATTCTCCTACCCTTCCCCGCCAGCAGCCAAGATTTCTGCAAGAGCTGCTGGACAGTTATCATACATGATTCGTACTATTTATCCTTAACTTTTTTTCATTTTTTTGATGCTCCGGGAAATAGTAGCTCGTCCTACTGCTAATCTTTTGGCGGCAAAGAAGAGCTCCATCTCGCGGACATCTTCCACCAAGGATGATAAAAAGGAATAGAAGGGCAATTTGCCCTTCATCGATAGTTGCTATCTATGAGACCGGGATCCTGGTATTACCAGTTACTTGCGTTACAGGATTAAAATCAACTGTAGTTGTCGGCGTTCCTGAAGCGATGTATACTCCCCACCCCTGATACCAGCTTAATTGGTTTGGTGATGGCTGAACTGCCGAGTTAGATGTCACGAAAACTTGTGGACCATCAAATGTAACCTGCGAGTTGGTGGAGTACAACCCACCACCATTGAACGCTGCATTATCGGTTATGCTAACATCGTTAAGGTGCACAGTGCCATCCCAGTTGCAAATACCGCCGCCGTTGGTTGCCGAATTGTCGGTCAATATGATGCCAGTTAGGTCCAGCGTGCCTTTATTATAAATGCCGCCGCCCTTCTGAGCATTACCGTTCTCAATGGTCATATCCAACAGGCTTACATGCGCCGAAGGGTTATAAAGGCCGGTGGTGAACACTGGACCTGATAGCTGGCCATTAACGAATGTCTTATCTTTCCCGGCTCCCTTCACAGTCAACGACTTGTCTATTTGCACATTCTCATCATAGGTCCCACTGAGCACCTTTACTATCCCGCCTGCACTTATTTCATCTACGGCAGACTGGATCTTATTGTAGTCGCAGGCAAATGAACCAACAAGTGTCGTAGGAGTCGCGCCAATTCCGACCGTGTTGACCCACAATG
>JBFYLJ010000106.1:0-40893 GCA_041305465.1 Methanothrix sp. | reverse complement strand
GCATTTGAGAAATTCGTGAGTCGGTCGATAATCTATGCAAGACGAAGATTAAAAAAGTAATGATTAAATTAAAAAATTTGATTATTTTATTCCTTTGAAGCATTCCTCCAGATGTCTGTCTCTTGGCCCTTTTGTCATCAGGCTTACGGCAACGGTTGCCAGTATTGCCAGCGGTAGGGCTACTAATATCGGATCTACCACCGGCCAGGGCATCGAGGCTACCAGCACGTCCTGACCAAAGAGCATCTTGCATACCCCCAGCGGTACTGCTTCAGCCTTATGGATGAACAGATACCAAAAGATTGTCACCAGAGTGCCGGTGAAAAGTCCGGCAATGGCGCCGGCTTTGGTAGCTCCCTTCCAGTAAAGAGCGCTGGTGTACATGGGCAGGAAGGCAGCCGCACACAGGCCGAAGAAGATAGCGGTGCCCCGAGCGATGATGTTTTCGGGCAGGATGTAGCCCAGGGTTACGGCAATTATCATGGCGACAATTATTCCCATCCTGGTGACCAGTATGGATTTGCCGCCTTTTTTGTGGGTAAGCGTCTCATAAATATCCCTGCCGATGGCACTTCCCTGAGTGTGGAACTGAGAGCTGGAGGTGGACATGGCAGCCGCCAGAAGCGTAAGCATGAAGAGGTAGACAAACCACTCCGGAGTGGCTGCGTTGATGTAAAGAGGAATTATGCTGTCAGCATTTCCTGCGGCAATATTAATGGATATATTCCCCATGTTTTGCAGGAAGAAGACATTGGAGAGAGCACCCACTGTGAAAGCCACGCCGGTCATCATGAGAATGAATACGCCACCGATCAGGACACCCCTGTTGAGTTCCCGATTGGATTTGACGGTCATAAAGCGCACTACCAGTTGGGGCATTGCCAGAACGCCTATTCCCACGCCCAGCACGATAGTCGAGACCAATGTCCACCACCAGGTGCTTCCCAAAACCGGCATTGTCGTCCAGCCATCATGCCCCATTGCAGCAAGCTTTGCAGGAACCAGATTTGCCATATCGGTAAGAGCCTGATGCGCGGGAACGATTCCACCCAGATGAGAGTAGGTGATAAAGAGCAGGAATATCATTCCTACAAACATGATAGTCCCTTGCATGGCATCTGTGTACATGACGCCACGTAGGCCCCCCCATATCACATATCCAGCTATTATTACCGAGTACACAAGAAGTGCCACATCAAAATCAATGGCGAGGGTAGTCTCCATGAAACGGGCTGCGCCGATCAGGACCACCGAGGCATAAAGGGGCATTCCCAGGAAGATCACGATGCCGCTAAAATACTGAATGAACCTGCTGTCAAATCTCTTCCCCAAAAGCTCCGGGAAGGTCATGGCGTTGAGATTGTGGCCCATCTTGCGGGTTCTCTTGCCATAGACTATGAAGGCCACGAAGATGCCCACAAAGATGTTCAAGAATGTAAGCCATAAGAGGCCCATTCCGAAAAGACCGGCTGTGCCGCCGAAGCCGACAATGGCCGATGTGCTGATAAAGGTGGCACCGTAGCTCATAGCCATGATGTAGGGATGGGTCTTTCTGCCCGCCACCAGGTAGCCCTCTGAGTCCTTGGTTGATTTCCAGCCCCTGTAACCCAGATAGAGAGTAGCAAGAAGATATATTATTATAATAATATTAAGCAGAAGCAGATCCATCTAGATCACATTCCCAGCTCTTTTTCCTGCATCTCTTCTTCACGCTCTTCCCAGGCTTCTTCCTCTTTAATCTCCGAAGCCTCCTGTTCTCCTCCTTTATTCCAGTTTATCGCACCGTAAACCAGACACAACAGTGCGCTGAATATGCAAAGAAGGTAGACACCCCAAATCCAAGGATCATCAATGCCGAGCATGCTTCCCACCAAATCCACTGCTTTTTTCCCAGCCACTTAATTCCAGTTTGCACAATATATGAGCCAGCTTTTTGCCGTAATATTGTGATGTGTGGTAGCATGTAGCATTATAGCAAGCTATAAGGGTGTCGGTCAGGAATATATATTACAATTAATACATTTGCTAAGTCCTGATGACTTGGGAAAACTATAAGTCCATCTGCATGGAATGCGAGGTCTTGCGATGCTCGAAGCCCTGAATTATGCCAATATCTCCGTCATGGCTTTGGCTGCGGTTCTCATCCTCATCGCAGTCCGTCAGATAAGCAAGAATAGCCTCGCCATCTGGCAGATTATGCTGCTGGGCGCATTAGTGGTTCTTTTTACCGGCCAGATTTCACCAAAAGATGCCCTGCACGCCATAAACCTGGATGTGATGATATTTCTGGGAGCAATGTTTGTGATAGGGGAGTCCATGCAGAGGAGCGGCTATCTCCTCTTCCTGTTCAATCGACTCTTTTGCAAGGCTCACAACCTCGATCAGCTTATGCTTCTCATTCTATTTGCCATGGGCTTTCTCTCGGCTCTGCTCATGAATGACACCCTGGCCATCATCGGCACGCCACTCATGCTCTACCTCGCCCGGACGCTCAAGATAGACCCTAAGCTTCTGCTCCTCACTCTGGCCTTTGCCGTGACCATAGGCAGCGCCATGAGCCCCATCGGCAATCCGCAAAATCTGCTCATCGCCGTCAATGCCAATCTCCCCAATCCATTTTTCGTCTTTCTGCATTATCTGCTGCTGCCCACAGTTGCCAATCTTCTGCTGGCCTATATGCTGCTCAGAGTCGTCTACAAAGAGCAGTTTCAGAACAGACCGCTAGAGATCTGCAGGGAAGAGATTTCGGACCCGGCATTAGCCCGTCTCTCCCGCATATCTTTCGTTCTCCTCTTCGCTCTGATCCTGGCCAAAATGGGAGCCGTAATCCTGGGCGTTGGCGGCGAGTTTCGGCTGACATACATCGCCCTGATCTCTGCGCTACCCATCCTTCTTTTCAGCAGCAAGAGGTATGATGTTCTGAGAGGCATAGACTGGTGCACTCTGATCTTCTTTGCGGCCATGTTTGTTCTTATGGATGCGGTCTGGAGTTCGGGCTCGTTCCAGTCTCTTCTGGCCGGATCGAAAGCCGATCTGACTTCCATTCCGACCATTCTGGCTTTTAGCGTCCTTTTAAGCCAGCTCATCTCCAATGTGCCGCTGGTGGCCCTCTGCCAGCCGCTGCTCGTCAATCCAACGCCGCAAGCGCTCATGGCCCTGGCCGCTGGAAGCACCATCGCCGGGAATCTCTTCATCCTGGGAGCTGCGAGCAATGTGATAATTATACAGAATGCAGAGAAGAGCGGCGAGACGCTCACCTTCCTGGAGTTTGCCAGGGCGGGGGTGCCTCTGACGGTGCTGAATGTACTGGTTTACTGGCTGTTTCTTTGAATTGGGAATGATAGATGCATAAACCGGCGAAAATTAAATAATGATAACAACAGACAATGATAGATGAAAATAGACTCAACCGTCTCATGTTACGACAAACATGCCAGAGACTACGACCTCTACCAGTCAGCCGTGGTTCCCGGCTATCAGGAGATGCTAGACCTCGTGGCCGAGGCATGCAGGCGCTATCTGCCGCAAGATGCAAAGCTTATCGATCTGGGCTGCGGGACCGGCAATGCCTCTCTGGCTCTACTGCGGAAAATGCCGTCTGCCAAAATTTATCTTATCGACGGCTCTGGAAGAATGGTGAGAGTAGCTGAGGAGAAGATCTCCTGCGCCCGCCCGGGGGCAATCCTGGGCTGCAAGGTGGCGGACCTTGCAGGAAGTGATTGGGATGAAAGAGTCGTAGTCAAGGGCCTGGTGGGCGAAGGGTATGACGGCATCATATCGACTCTGGTCCTGGAGCACCTTCCCTTTGATTGCTACAAAGCAGCCATTGCCAAGTGCCACCGACTGCTCAGGCCCGGCGGCTGGCTCCTGGCCGCAGAAGGCTACTCGGAAGCCGGAAGCGACATGCAGGAGTGGTTCTTTGAGAAGATGGAGCGCAGGAGAGCGGCTGTTGATCCCAAGCTCTCCGACTTTGTGGCCCGGCTGCGAAGCGAGAAGGAGACGCACTACTACGCGGGCAAGGCAGAGAAGGAAGGGTGGTGGAGGCAGACGGGATTTGTGCAGGTCAATGTGCTCTGGCAGTACCTTTGCATTGCCCTGATGGCGGGAAGAAGGCCTCAGTGAGAAGCCAAAACCCGCCAAATAGTTAAGCAAGTAGCACATTTGGTTTAAGGGTAAACGCATGCCAGAGAAGAAAGTCACTATCGCATTGATTCAAACCTCGGTCTCTGAGGATCTCGATCTCAACCTGAAAAAAACCATGGAAAAGGTGAAAGAAGCAGCAAGCCGGAGCGCGCAGATCGTCTGCCTGCAAGAGCTTTTCAGAACGCGATACTTTCCCCAGTGGGATCAAAGAGACGCTGCTGCTCTAGCGGAGACCATTCCCGGCCCGTCCACAAAGGCCTTTTCCGCCCTGGCAAAAGAGCTGCAGATAGTGATAATAGTGCCCGTCTTCGAGAAGGACGAGTCCGGATTCTACAACTCTGTAGCTGTAATTGACGCGGACGGCAGCCTTCTTCCCACCTATCGCAAGGTGCATATTCCCCATGATCCTCTCTTTTACGAGAAGAGCTATTTTAAGCCCGGAGAGGAGATCCGGGTTTACGATACCCGCTATGCCAAATTTGCAGCTCTCATCTGCTACGACCAGTGGTTCCCCGAGGCTGCGCGCGCTGCGGCGCTAGGCGGAGCCCAGATCATTTTCTATCCCACTGCCATCGGCTGGATTAAAGGCGAGGAGGAGCCGGAGGAAGGTGACTGGCATGATGCCTGGGAGACGGTGCAAAGAGGCCATGCCATTGCCAATAGCGTCTACGTAGCTGCAGCTAACAGGGTGGGCCGGGAGGGTAACCTGATCTTTTGGGGCAGCTCCTTTATCTGCGACTGCTTTGGCAAGGTCCTGGCCAGGGCCGCCAGCAGTGCGGAGGAGACGCTGGTGGTGGAGCTGGATCTGGCCAAGAACAAGATGGTGCGGGAGGGCTGGGGCTTTTTCCGCAATCGCAGGCCGGATGTCTACTGGCCGCTCATCGAGATGGTACAGGAGGAGGAAAAGCCGGATCGAAAGGCCAAGGAGGGGCTCTGCCGACAGGAGACGCCACGCTCTCTAGGCTACCATATGCCTGCTGAGTGGGAGCGCCACGAGGCCATCTGGCTCTCCTGGCCTTACGATCTGGACAGCTTCCCTGAGATTGAGGCCGTGGAGATGGCATACCTCGCCATCATCAAAGCCATTCACCATAGCGAGATTGTCAACCTGCTGGTCAGAGACGAGCTTATGCAAAGCGATGTAGTAGACCGGCTAAAAGAAGAAAATATCGATCTAACCCTGGTTCACTTCCACGTGATAAGCTATGCGGATGTGTGGTTCCGGGACTACGGCCCAACCTTTGTCGTAAACCGGGAGAATCAGGCGGAGAGGAGCGTGGCGGCGGTAAATTGGATCTTCAACGCCTGGGGCGAGAAATATGCGGAACTGATGGATGACAGTAAAATTGGCAGACTCATCAACGATGACCTCAAGATGGAGTACTTCCTGCCTGGCATCGTAATGGAAGGTGGCTCCATCGATGTGAACGGCTGCGGGACGGTGCTGACCACTGAGCAGTGCCTGCTCAATAGGAATCGAAACCCTGCCCTGAACAAAGAAGAGATCGAGGGCTATCTCAAAGAATATCTGGGCGTGAGCAAGGTCATCTGGCTTTTAGAGGGCATTGCCGGGGACGACACGGACGGGCATGTGGACGACATTGCCAGGTTTGTGAATCCGACCACTGTGCTATGCGCCTGTGAGGATGATCAGGAGGATGAGAACTATCTGCCTCTCAAGCAAAACTACGAGTTGCTCTGCCGGGAGACGGACCAGGACGGCTGCAAGCTTACGGTGATCAAGCTGCCCATGCCGGGAAAGGTGGGTGCGGAGCGAAGGCTGCCAGCCAGCTACGCCAACTTCTACATCGGCAACGATGTGGTCATGGTGCCAATCTTCGGGCACAGGAACGATTCTGTGGCAATCAGAATCATCCAGGAGGCCTTCCCGGACCGGCGGGTCGTCGGCATCAACTGCCGGGAGATGGTGCACGGCTTGGGGACGGTGCACTGCATCAGCCAGCAGCAACCGGAGGGAGAGTGAGCGGGAATTGGATGGCGGAGGAATTTATGTTCTCTTCGTAATAAAGCAAGCTGCAGAAAGGAAAGCAATGAGCGCCAGACCTATGCCGATATCTGCAGACGGCTTATCATCATCATCTGGAAGTTCGTCTGCTAAAAGCTGAGTGCCATTGCAGTTCATAACCGATGCGGGATTTAGCGAAGATACATTTTCAACTTCACCTATCGTGACCTTCTTCATCATGTAGAATCGAAGAGGATTATCATCTTCCTGATCTGCGAACTTCACATAGTAGTCGTTCATGATATGCTTGGTTCTGCCTCTTACCACTCGGATAGTCTTATCTTTGCTGCTCAATTCAATGTGCATATCTCCTTCCCATGAGGCAATCTCTCCAAGTCTCATAATACCGAGACTGGGGCCGTCCTGGATCGTCTCAAAATCATACGATATTTGCCATATGCCATCGATGGTAGTATATGATTCCTCAGCTCCCTTGTATGCATTCTTGAAATGAACCGCCAGGATGATTATGTTTCTTTTGCCATTCTCTTGAGCGGGCACTTCATAGATGAATATGGATTCTTTGCCACTTCCGGGAGTCACGATCTGATTTGATTGCAGAATAATTCCATCATGATACAGATCAAACTTGACTTTATCCAGATTGATCTCTTTGATATGCAGCGAATAATCCTCTTTCAGATGCAGGAATTCCCCCTGGGCCAGTGGTTTTTGTTCATCATTATTGTCGATTAGCACCCTGGAGATCTTGTCGTAGGCCAGGAGGTTCGTCTCGCCAGATAATGATGCCAGACTCAAATTTGAGTTATTCCTTATATATCCGGCAAAGCATTGTTCGCCCATCCAGCCCAATGAGTAGTATGAACCCCACTCTTCTCTCTGGAATTTGTTCTCCTTTGCATTCGTTCTGTAAACCAGTCTGGCCAGTCTGCCATCGCCCCGATCATAGCTACCGGAAAGGTCCATGCTGAAGTTTTCTGTGCCAAGGTCGTCGTCCAAATCATACATGAATCCGGGAAACTCAGCATAACTCCAGTTATAGGATGTTCCCCTGAAATACGCGAGCGGACCACGCACTTCGTAGATTCCGGGCTCCTTAATTGTAGAATAAATATAAAATTTTGGCGTCCTGTTTTCGGATTTTTTCCTGTCAGAAACCCGCAGCCTTATGTCCCCGATGAGCTCTATGTCTCTGCCTTCATTCAGACTGACGGTCCCATCTTTATTTGTCATCATGATGCCTTTGGAATCTACATCCATAACCGTCAAGAGCCCATATCTTGAGCCATATTTGACGATCGTCGGCTCCGGCAAGAGCTGGAATATCCCATCCACCTGCGCGATCTCCAGCGTGTCTCCCGATACTATCCCGGAAAATAGCCTATCGAAGTGAATTGCCAGAATCGTCAGATCTTTGATGTTTCTTATATCCTGGCGGAAGATGAAAGTTTTTGCCGCCATAGAAGCATTGGGCTCACATACTATCACGCTTTCATTTGCTAGAATGCCATCTTTCATCAGCCTTACCAGAGCCTTCTGGCCGGGCAGGTCAACGGAATCTAGGACCAGTTCATATCCTCCTTTAAGCCTCAAAGGATTATTTTTGCTCATAAGATATTTCTGGTCAGAATCCATCAGGACCTTCAACAGTACCTGGTCTTCCAGAGTGCTCTTGTGATCCGAAGCCTGGTAAAGGTAAGGAGGAATTCCATTGATGGGGAATCCGTCATAACCGGAGAAATAGCTCTCTCCCATGAAGCCCAGCGTGATGTATCTGCCCCATTCTCCGAACTCGAATCGCTTATATGCTCCATTGCGGCTTAAAATGCTGGTACGGTAAATCAACCCTGGTGGATTATACGCTCCGTTTAGTTTTATTGAGTCTATGTTCATCCTGAGTTTTTCTGTACCGATATCGTCATCTATATCATAAAAAAATCCATGAAATCCCGCCGGCAGACTCGCAGAAGAGCCGATGCCCGGGCTGATTGGCGAGAATTCAATCGTATCATCCCGCAATTCCTTGACAGGACCGCGTATCTCCAGGCTTTCTGCCCCATATGCCAGAGAAGCGATCAGCACAAAGAATACAAGAGCGGCGAAAGCTGCGTTGTCTTTCATGGCAACTACCGCAGCGTCATATTAGATGCTCTCAACTCCACTATGGGCTCTGGGTCAACCAGCGTCCTCACTGCGACCCAGTCTAGAGACATATTAGAGTCTCTATCGGGTTGAGTAGTGTTAATCTTAAAGAGAATCGGAAAACTCTTTCCCTCTAGATCGAGCGAGGAAATGGGGTCAAACACTTGCTTTTTGTCGTCATCGATCTGGGTGGTGATTTTTGAGTTGAGCCAGTCTATTTCAAATCTCTTATCGCCTGAGGAATAATATTGACTGTCCCAGCATCTTAGTCTACAGGCCACGATCTCCCCATGATCACCGGTTTTCCAGAAGATCAAGGGGATTTGGTAATCCATGAGACCCATAGATTTTTCAGCTCCAATGTAATCGCTGCTGATATTCATCCGGAACATAAGTGATGATCCAGCCGAGAATCTCTGTTTGGATTGCAGGCTTGCTTTGAATATAGATCCGGAATACGCATTGAATAGAACTCGGTCATTTTCGCAGGTCATATTTCCACCCATACCCTGCTCAGCCCAGCTCCATTTTTCGGAGTTAACGCAATCTTCCAGTCCCATAGCTCCGGTGGCGCCAAAGCATCCATTCGAGCAGGCTGATGATTTGAAATCATCGAAAAAGCTGAAAACCTTCTCTGGATCCTGGTAATGCGATGCATCAGTTGTGCCAGTTGTCATGGTGATAAAATTTGTCCTATTCGCATCAGAAGAGACATTAATCCATACAGAAACCTTATTTCCGTTTTCGCTTCCTTTCTCGATCCAGTAGTATAGCGGCTGGTCCTGGGAATCATAGAACATCAAATTTTTGGTGGCAGTGGCTTGGATTTCTTTCTTTATGGGATAGTAAATAACAGTTGTATCATTACCAATCCATAATGTTGTCCTCTTGCAATCGTTTTCAATATTGCTATCTTTGTTTCCATTTCCAGCAATGCAGACTGTGATATTGTAGATGCCTTCCTGCAATCCGTATTTTATAGGGATGCTTCGTGATTTGGATTCCTGGATAGCCAGACCGTCGGATATCAGCAGGTCTTCTGACAGATTCGGCAATTTCTGAATCCCTTTTTCTACTAGCAGGTTTACTGAAAACGGATCTCTAGCATCCCCATTTCCAAGGTTAATGATATCGAAATAAATTGGGATCAATTCGTTGGAATGTGCCTTCATTTGAGGTAGGCTGGTGATGGCAAGATCTGGAGTCGTATTATTAGGGCACACCAGGCAGTAGCTTTCATTGAGGAAGTTATTCCTTTCATCTGTTTCATCAACCTCCTTCGAGGCATCAGCCATAGCAACAATTGTATTGCCGCACAGATCGCGTTCTAGAAAATCCCATTCAACGGATAAATTCTCATTGGCGGCCAGTTCGTCTGCCGGCCTTAACACCTCGGTGATATTGCCAATTTGAAGACTCGTATTTGATGGATTTGCCGTTCCTTTCCCGACATTGGACACTTCGACATAAACCTTTACTTTTCCATGTGTTGCTGTGCTCTTCAGGATATCCATTCTTGAGACAACCAGGTCTACATCCGGTGGAGGGATTCGTATATATGTCCAATTTTCGGCTTTGCTGAGGCATGTCTTTGCTCTTACAGTTATATTGATGATTCCCTTTGCCTTCGCAGGGACATTCCAGTCATTGGCGTATATTCCGTCTTTGCTTGATGAATCGTTATGGTTGCCGTCATCGAATAGCACAAGTCCTTCGGCAGTTAGCCCTTCAGTCTCATTCGAATTAAAGAATGCTCTCACATTTGCTCCCTTTTGCGGACCGCTTGAGCTGCCGTCTGTCCCATTTACAGCTACTTTTATGGTGAGCATCTTCTGATTTGGCGATAAATTTAGGCCTCGTGGCCAAGGTGCGAGAATATCTGCCCACAGGTTGGAATAGACTTGTGCGATTCCTGGAATGCACGATAGTAGCTTCTCTTTGCCTTCAATTTCAGAGGGTGCACATACCAGCATCTCCATCTTTTCAAGGCATAATACTATCTTAACCTTGCCTGTGACAACATAATGAGCAGGATTATGTCTTGATTTGATCCTAATCTCGTTAAAGCCGCAACTTCCATTAGGAGGGTTTGAATATCTGAAATCATCTGCACTCATCTTTTCAGAGAGATCTACAGTGCCTCCCGGCATAAAACTCGGATTCTCATACAGAGTCTTATTGCCGTTTAAGGTGATTTGAAGGTAATGAGGCATGCATACATAACCTGGCTGACAGTTGAAGTCCATATCCATTTCAGCGCTGATCACATCCGATGCATTAAATCCAGGAAGCAGGGAGAATGAAAGATTTATGTCCGGCCTATTGGTGCAATACCAATCATCAACCTCCACGGTAAGCTGAGGATGATCCAATGTAACCTTAATTGGCTTGGTCCCGCCATTGCATGAAAAGCTGATATTAAGAGTCCGGTTCACGTTAGAAGCTCTCGCTGTGATCATGCTCTTGATACTCTTCGTCTCTCCGGTGTACAGAGCTATGGCCTTGAAATCCACATGATCATCAGGTGCTAAATAATAATGATTCGGCCGTGGCAGCAGATAAACGCTGCAATTTTTATCTGCTCTTACCATCAAGTCTGTCAGAGGATCTCTGCCAGAGTTAGTTATGCGAATGGTCTTCACAATCTCCGAGCAGTCATCTCTCTGATTTACCTCTGTCATGGTGAAGTCTATCTTTGAGTCGATATGGATCTTCACTCTTGCTTCGTCTGTTTGATTTCTTTCCATCTCGGTTAGCCTGACATCAACCATACGGTCCTTCGGGGCCGCGTCCTGGGCATGTGCCTTGAGTGTTACCTCCTTTTTCTCATTCGGCCCAATAGTGATTTTTTCATCCAGGAATCCTATTATTAAATCATCATACGGATTGATGAATTCTAAGGTGACGTTATGGGATACTGAGTCTCTGTTAAAGATACATAACGGCAGATTCTGATCATAGTCCCTGTGGATTGTAAATTCGTACGGTTTCTTAGCCCAGATCACCGAACAGTTGCCAACCTGCAATTCTCTGGGCTTGCTTGCAGCCTGGCGTCCAAAAGAGGCAGAGCTTGTCACATAGTAGTAGTAGGTTTTGCCAATGTCCAGAGCACGACTTAGGTTATGCTCAAGGACATTCGTGATAGATTTATTTGCGGGCTCGAATTTGCTCTCGCCTTCTTCACGTATCATGACTGTTGAGTTGCTTTCCAGATTGGTCTTCCAGCTAAATTGGACTGAGCCATTTTCGTCAAGGCAAACGCTGGACTTATCCGGCTTTAAACCAGAGATCTTTAGCGGTGGCCAGGCAATATATTCTGCTTTGTTCAGATCAATTTTCTGGGGCCATAAAGAGAGTGTTTCATTAAAGCTAGGATTGCCCTCGCATTCGGCCTCACGATGGCCAGTTATGTCGAGATCATCTGCCATGACAGCCATGCCGATTCTGGCATAGGCGGTTTTATTTTCTCTTTCAAGAGATAATTTGATATCTGCAGGAAAAGGCCGATTGTTAGAATCCATAATGTTCTCTATAATGGCGCTGAGCCATGGGCCATTGTTCAAGTCAATTTTGGAGGTATCGCCAATCCAATTGCGTATGTATCCATTTAGATAGTAGCCCTTTAATCCACTTGGGATTATGCGTATTGAATCGGTTATTTTTCCATTTGAGGCCATATCAAGATATGTACAATTCCAATTATGAGTTGATTCGGGGAAAAATGGGTCCCCATAGCTTCCTGCCACAAAATAGTCAAACTTGTATATTTTATCGGCGAGAGTTGAATTGAATTGAGGAGCTTTACTAAGGAGGGGGAGATTAAGACTTTCCGGCAGGGTTTTAGTGAGATTTTTAATGAGACTTACTTCATCCAATGTTTGCTCTAAATATGTATATAATTGCATATTAATATTTGGATCTTTCATAATATTTGGTCGAGTATTTTCTTTCGCAATCGTCATGGATCTTAAGAACCAATTGCGATCGGTGCCGTTCAATAGCAGCGATAATTTTCCTGTATCTTGGTCCCACATGGCATAACAATTAGGGGCAGCTTGAAGATCCCCAATGTAGGGTCTCCATATTGTCAGCCCG
Organism: Methanothrix sp.; assembly: GCA_041305465.1. Taxonomy (GTDB): domain Archaea; phylum Halobacteriota; class Methanosarcinia; order Methanotrichales; family Methanotrichaceae; genus Methanothrix. The sequence continues at coordinate 28,526 of JBFYLJ010000106.1, read as the reverse complement.
AATTCATCGCTGCTATACACCTTTTCCTGGACGGGGATACGCGATGTATTGACAAATGCAAATTGGCTTACGGAATCCGAAACCTCCAGATCGCCAAGGATCGTTCCGCCAGGAATGACATCGAGCTCTTCAGCGACTGCAGAAAAACTGCAAAGCAGAATCGTCATCAACATCACTATGAGTTTCAAATCTTTCCACAAAAGTCCAGAAATCATCAATTGGTGGCCTCCCATCCGTAGCGTACTGGTTTTGGCTATATCATTACTACTACTTAAACGTTCTCGGCTAATTGTTGAATTGCGTTTATTTTTGCATCTTCTTGCTGCTATGTTTAATAATATTGATGAAACGCCAGGAGATATTGATTAAATCGAGAGCTTAGAGCTGGCACAAGAAAACCAACTGCGGCACAACGACCGGATGTCTGGGCAAGCGCCATATAGCTTGCCCAATGAGAGCAAGCCATTTTCGTAAAGATGGAGCCATCCCAGACTAATGGCCAGCAATCGCTGCGCCTGCTGGAGACTGGCCGTAAAATTTTCTTTTGCTTATCGCTCCCATATCCAACCCAGCTTTCGTTCTATGATTGCATAAACTAAAAATCATTTCGATAAGAAGAAATGAGCCCCCGATCACAGTTCAACCGACCCATTCCCTCCAATAGCATCCGTGTAGCTGTAGGCCGGATACGATACGCCCAATCCCGTCCAGCGGGCCTCTGGCACCTGGCCGGATACCTTTCCCTGAGCCTGCACAGCGATCTTCTTTCCGCCGACCGGCCCATCAATCTTTACCTTCCAGGTTGCTCTGGCAGAGGACACTGCGTTCATGTCTCCCAGGGTCTTCCAGGACCCGGAGGAATCCAGGCTCATCCCATCCGGCAAGGTTATCATTGCCACTGCATCCTTGGCTGGATAATGGGATGAGTTGAAGGGCATAGGACAAGGGTAGGTGACATCTGCAGTAACCGTCGCCTTCGAGCCCGGCTTCAATGATCCTGAGATTTTGATAGTAACATTCCAGGGCATCATCACCATACCCCAGTAGGGATGAGACTCGCCCTCAGCCGTGTAGTTCCAGCCACTCTGCAATTCCTCATAGGTCCAGGCGGTGACTCCCGTCTTATCAGTCTGATGTTTTTGGTCCCTGCCCCATGGATCGCTAAAGTAAATGATGCCTGCAACATCGTCGTATCCTATGGCTGTTCGGTAGTGGCCGCCCCCGCCATCCGAATTGAGATAAGGAGAACAGTTACAGCTAGCATGCAATGATTTTTCAAATGGAGGCCTCCATTTTTCTTCTGACTTGATGCAGACTAGATATTTATTATTATCGTTAATTCCATCTACATAATCCAAATTAGGAATGAACGAAAAATGAAACAAAGAAGACATCAAGCCCGGCAATAAAGCCAGGCTCTAATCACATCTATCAGGTCACTTTAAAGGTATATTCCGTATCATACGATCCGCCATTGAGATCGCCGATGCCGAAGTAATACCATCCCGCCGTGGCAATGTCCACTTTTAGCAAGACATCGTCACCAGGCTTTTGTGCATCCATTCTGGTTATGAAATTGTAGTTCTTTCCATAGAAGTCTATCCGGCCCCTCATGCTGGCCTTGGTGGATTTAGGAACGCCCTCCAGGGAAGCCTGCAACGATCCGGGCGAATCAATATAGATCTTATAGAAATCTCCGTCCCCTGCCGGGAAGATGAATCCCTTGATCTCGCTGCCTTTCTGTATCTCAGTAGCATCGCTTATCTCGTTATTCGGCTCCTCATCAACTACTGGCTTGAAGTTCACCAGGAATCCATAAGTCGAGTTATATGATCCGCCGTTAAGATCGCCTACTCCGAAATAGTACCATCCGGGATTGCCGATGTCTACGGTCAGGGTGATATCATCACCCGGGTCCTTTGCATCCATTCTGGCCATCCAGTTGTAGTTCTTGCCGTAGAGATCTATCCGGCCTTTCATGCTGCCTGCAATAGCCAGAGGAACATTCGCCAGTGACGCTTCCAGAATGCCGGAGCTATTGAGAAATACCTTGTAGAAATCTCCGTCCTTGGCCGGGAAGATGTATGCATTCACCTGCTGTGCCAATTGAATCTCGGTTGCGTCTCCAATCTCGCCGTTGGGCTCCTCATCCACTACCGGCTCAAAGGAGACCACCAAGGAATAATCCGATCCATAAGAACCGCCATTGAGATCCCCAATTCCGAAATAGTACCATCCTGCTTTGCCTATATCAACTGCCAGGACGACCGCCTCACCAGGGTTCTCAGCATCCTTTCTGGTTATCCACTCATGGTTCCTGCCGTAGAAATCGATCCTGCATTTCATCTCTGCAGGGACATTTGATAGCTGGGCTTGCAGTATTCCAGGACTGTCAACATGAATCTTGTAAAAGTCTCCATCCTGAGCAGGGTAAATGCTGGAGCTTACCGTCTGGCTGGAACTCAGATCTGTTGCATCTCCAATCTCATTGTTAGGTTCATTGGTATCCGCCTGCTGGCCGCAAGCTACCGATAGCATCGCCGAGATGAACAGGACAACAATTAACAATGCTCTTGACATTTAAATCTCCTCATTAGATAGTTGCCTCATTTGTTATAAATCCTTTTGATCCCCCATGGATTCTACCGTCTCATGAAATCAATGAATCCCTGCTCTACGTCTACAGATACAAGCTCTACCAAGACCCGATCACCCACATCAAGGCCCTTGCTTCCGCTTTTGAGCATCCCTTCCACGGGAATATCCAGGAGCCGGACCCAGGTTCCTTTCTCAGATGCCCCAGTAACCATTGCATCAAACTTCTCTCCGATCCTCGATTCGAGCAGAAGTGCTGCTGCGGATTTGCCCACCTGCCTCTCCACCTTGACGGCTGCATCTTCTTTTTTAGTGCAATTCTCTGCTAGAAAATCCAGCTCTTCCAGGCTGTAGGGCATCGGTCTCTTTTCAATAGCGGCTTTGAGCAGGCGCTGTGTGATCAGGTCCGGATATCGGCGGTTAGGTGCAGTGGAATGAGTGTAGTCCTTAACAGCCAGGCCGAAGTGTCCTGTTGCCTCCTCTCCGGGCAGCTCTGCCACATATTCGCCATTTCCTAAGAGCTTGATCACAGCCAACGAGAGATCCGGAAAACGCAGCGGATCGGCAGCTTTCATCATTGTCAGAAAAATCTCCAGCTTTCTGGGACTGGGACTCTTGGGAAGCTTGAAGGCGTGCTCAGCGGCAATCTCTACAATTCTGTCCCATCTTCTGGGAATGCGCACCACGCGACGGATGGAGGGTATATTTCGAGCGGTAAGGTAGCGCACTGTGACACCATTGGCGGCAACCATGAAGTCCTCGATGATCTCCTTGGCCCGATTATTTTCCTCCACCAATAGACCGCTGATCTTCTCCCCCTCGAATACCGGCTTGGCCTCGATGGTCTCCAGGCTCAGGGCCCCCTGAGCATGCCGCAAGCTCTTCATCTTCTGGGCGGCCCGATCCTGGATAAGCAGATTCTCAGCCAGACCCGGGGCGGACGTCACCGCTTCAGGTGCGGGTGCCCTTCCTTCCAGCCAGGCACCCACGCTATTGTAAGCCAGCTTGGCATGATTATGTACAGCCGCTCGGTAGACATCCGATTCCAGGAGCGATCCGTCCGGGCCGATGGTCATATCCACTACGATGGCCAGACGATCCTGGTTTAGATTCAGAGATGTAAGGTTGGTGGACAGCTTTAGCGGCAGCATGGGAAATATCTGGCCGGCAGTGTAGATCGAGGTGGTGTTGTACGCCGCATCCCGGTCAATGGCGGAGTTCTTCTTGACCAGAGCATCCACGTCCGCCACAGCGACGCGAATCCTCGTCCTTCCCTGCGAGAGCTCCTCGGCAACGGTGAGCTGGTCAAGGTCCTCAGAGTCGTCATTGTCGATGGAAGCCCAGAGCAAATCCCTTAAGTCCCGAAGATGCGACTCCTGGCCCGCCTTTGCCGGCTCCTGAATTTGGGCAAGCTCGGCTAAGGCTTGTGAGGAAAATTCGAAAAGCAGCCCTCGCATAATCAGGGCTCGCCGGGCGATTTTCTGCAGGATTGCGCGGCTGTGGATATCATCGGTTTTCAGATCGGAATTCAAATTAGTATTCATTTGATGTATTCTTTTTTCTCAAAGGGCATGAAGTTGTTGGGCTGAAACACCCTCATTCTAGGAATTTTCTGAACCAAATTCCTTCTCCAGTTGCCTCCACTTTTTCACGCCAATCAGCTCATTGAATTCTGACCAGTTTATGCCCAATTCGCCAACCCTTTCGAGATCCCAATTCTTCAATGCCTGCAGAGAATCTTGCATGGCTTTGACGGCAGGATAGAGGCAGACCATGGGGATAGAAATGTATTTTACGCCGATCCTCTCCAGTTCGGCCAGGGAGAATTTAGGGGTCTTGCCGCCGGGAATCAGGTTGAATGCCAGAGGTATCTCTATCTTCTTGACTAGATGCTCTACCTCGTGCAATGATTGGGGACATTCCACGTAGACATAATCCGCCCCGGCCTCGGCGTAAGCAACAACACGTTCGATGGTCTTATCGAATCCTTCTATCGCCCTGGCATCTGTTCTGGCTCCTATAACCAGATCAGAGCCTTCCTCCTCTCTCGCTCTGATCAGGGCGGCAATCTTTGAGACCATATCATCCTTAGAGATAATGGTTTTTCCGCTCATGTGCCCGCAGCGCTTGGGCCAGGTCTGATCCTCGATTCTGATGCCCGCTGCATCGATCCAGATGAAATTCTTGGCAGTCCAATAAGCATTCAGTGCATTTCCGTAGCCAGTATCGGCATCGACATCGACAGGTATTGATACGCTATTGATTATATTTCTGGCGCGCTCCAGCATTTCTCCAAAGCTGGTCAGCCCCATGTCCGGCTGTCCGATCGCAGATGCTGAAATGGCATATCCCGATGTTCCCATCAGTTCGAATCCCGCTTTTTCGATCAAAATGGCAGATAGGGCGTCATAGCCACATGGTCTGAGGAGGAGACCAGGTTTTTCGATAAGTTGTCTGAAGAGTTTTGATTTTTGCATATTTGTCACCCAGGCAATCTAAGATTAATACTCATGTGCTCTTTTCAGTTGATATAGATTTAGTCCGAAAGCCTATGAATGCGAAACCAGAAAAATCATATGCGAGAACGCGCATAAGTTTACAGAATTATTTAAGCTTTATGATTTGGGTGAGTGATATGAAGATCAGGAATATGCTAATGGCCATCTTTCTGTTGAGTCTGGCGAATACAGCAATACCGCCAATTCTCGCGCAAGATGAGGCTATGGGTGTGACAAGTGCATCGCTTAAAGCACCATCTAATGAATCCGAGTTGGCCTCCTTTGTTGAACTTGCCGCGTCGCATGCAAGAGATGTTGGTAAAGCTGAAGCTATAAAGGATTTTATGGACCTGAATGGCTCTTGGGTCAGGGGAGACATATACATCTTCGCCCATGATTTTAATGGCACCTCGCTGTGCCTGCCATACATGCCCAACGAAGTTGGCACGAATCGCTCGGATATTCAGAATGAACAAGGAATTTACATCAATAGAGATCTGCGATCCATCGCCTTGAACGGTAGCGGCTTTTATGAGTACAACTGGCAAAATCCCCTCACCAATCAGAGCGAACTCAAGGTAAGCTATGTGATGATGGTTGATAATACCTGGTATCTGGGTGCCGGAATCTATAACGCAGAATTGAATTCAGATAGTAATTCGGAAAACGCCACTATTGGAACCGACAACGACATGGCATATTTCCTTATGCAGCTCCAGTCGAGTATACAGGGCCAGCTGAATGATCTTGATAGGACCGTGGCAGATTCGTCCTATCAGCTCTCGGCAGCCGGAATTGAAGGTGAGAAAGCAAGAAGCATCCTGCTAAACTTGACCGATTCAAGCCCCGATTTCATAGAAGCGACCACCGGCAGTCCAGAAGGAAAGATCGTAGCCGCAGAGCCTGCTGTTTTCAGGAATTCCGAAGGAACTGATATCAGCAAGAATGACGCCACAATTAGCTTAATGCAAAACAGGAGTCCCGTTTTCAGTTCGGTGTTTCGCCTTGTAGAGGGCTATGATGCCTCAATAATCTCATATCCGGTCTTTTCTGTCTCAGATGAATTTATCGGAGGGATTGGAGCAATTATAAAACCTGCAAAGCTTCTAGGATCGATAATCGCACCCATGTTGAATGAAACAAATTACAGTGTCACGGTCATGCAAAAGGATGGCCTCTCGTTGTACGATTCTGATCCAGGTCAGGTAGGGAAGAATCTATTTGACGATCCCATGTATCAGGGATATCCTCAGCTATTGGCACTGGGCAAGAATGTGGTGGCGGAACCTTCTGGAAAAGGAGGCTATGTTTTCCTCAACAAGCAACATGATAGAAATGTCACCAAAGAGGTATACTGGACGAGCGTAGGGCTTCATGGCAACGAGTGGCGGTTGGTCGTCTCTCGCGCCACTTGACTTGATAACAAATGGCGATAAAAAGTGAAACTATGTGGACTATCAGACATCAAGCATGATGATCACATGACGTTTTTCTATTTTTTTTAATATCCTTGCCAAATATACTCGATGCTGCAGCAATGCTCTTGATCGAAACCCTTGCAGTTCTCTTTTGCGGTAACCGATGTGTAGCCTTACGGGCAGGATGAATATGGTCCCAACACCACCCAGCCAGCGGGGGCGTACAGTCCATATACTCATCTTTCCAGGTATATTTTATTTGCTTCCATTCTCAAAGGTCATCTTATTTATCTAATGAGGCATATCATAACGTATGACAGAAATTAAGGTCGAATCGGTCTTTGGCGTGAATGCCGGTATCGTGTGGGAAGCTCTCAATCAGAATGGCCCCTGCGCCATCGACAATCTTGTGAAAGCGACAGGATTGAGCCGGGAATTAGTCTATGGCGCATTGGGCTGGCTCGGTCGCGAGAATAAGATCATCTTGGAGAAGCAAGGACGGGCATTTGTCATCTCACTGATGCCTTAACATACTTAGGCGTCAAGAGATTTAGGCGCCCAGGCAATGGATTGCTTTTCAAAAATACCCGCGTCATGCCTATCTTATCTTCAAGCTATAAATGCAGCCGCAACTAACTCCCAATTATCTCTGAGATTCTTTTTGTCGGCTGTATCCAGCCTCTTTCTCCCTGAAGGAGAAGAATGCATGATTGATATGATTCAGCCTTCGGTCTGGCAATCTTCATAAACTCGCTTGTGATTCTTCCCAGTCGATGCATAGCGCCCTAACAAAAGCAACAAATATTAAGATGTGATTAGAAAATGAAGAACTGGAATATGCTCATGGCATTAATCTTGCTGCTGATTGCTACATTTTTTGTTATGCAATCAGCCATGGCAAGTGAAGAATCGATCGAATTGGCTAACGAATCACAGATGGATGCATACAACACTACGGAATTAGTATCATTTGTTGAGTCTGCAGCAGCCTATGCTCGTGAGAATGGTAAAGACAAAGCACTCGATGAGTTTTCCAATAAGACCGGCTCATTTGTCCTTGGAAACCTCTACATCTATGCCTATGACTTTAACGGAACTAACATTGCTCATCCCTTCAAACCCGATTGGATCGGCAAGAACAAAATAAACGAGACCGACTCCAATGGCGTTTCTTATATCAGAAACCTTATAGACGTAGCCAAGGAAGGAAAAGGATTTACTTACTTTATATTCCCAAATCCGGCTCATAGTAACAGAGACGAGTTCAAGATAGGTTACGTAATGAAAGTGGATGACACCTGGTGGCTGGGATCTGGAATCTACGTATCATGTTCGTGATCATCAAACCAGAAACATGCAAATATTTATAGCCAGGTTTAACTCCTCTGACTCTTGGAGGTTTGTATGAAAGATATTCTAAAGCTAATCGCTTTCATTTCCCTGCTAAGTCTGCCTATTGTCCTTGCAGAGGATGCAAGCGTCGATCAGCTCAAGCAGATGATGACCGGATCTGCTGATAATCTCACCACGTATACATATGCCCGCTCTGCACAAGCCACTATCATCTACAGCAATGAATCTCTCCAAGATAGATTTGCTGCCGTCAAAGCCACAGAGGGAAAGGTGAACCTGACTGCACAGTCCGGCTGGTGGAGCCATCAGCTTACAGATAATGCAACTGGGCAAGTTCTTTCCTGGCAAGGATACTTCCTAAATGGCACGGAGATATGGAAAGAGGGTGATAACTGGACCCTATTTATCCTCGATGATCCGGATGCGGTCATGGCGGACTATAACGAGCTTCCAAGTCAAGCGGCACTCCTGATCTACAGCAACCTATCGATTGCAGGTACGCAGGCCATTGACGGAGAAGACTGCTACATAGTAGCGGCAGAACCGATTCCATTTATCAAGGAGACCATCCTGGGCACGCAGATCTATGCCGCCTATCTCTCATCGCCTTTCCCCATGCCCGACGAATTCGACAACAAGAACTTTGACTTGGATAATTCCTCAATTCAGGGAAACAGCAATGTCTCAGTAACAGCCTGGATTTCCAAGCAGACCTCTCTATTAAGGAGAATTGAGATTGATTCCAGCTTGACGATAACACCTTTGATACTCAATATAGAGGAGCAGGACTTTACCATACATTCGACTCTACAGGAAAGGACTGATTATGGCAATTTTGGTGAGAGAGTACAAATTGTGCCACCCGAAGAAAGCCAAAATCAATCGCCACGCATAAATGGAGCTGATTGGAGATGGGCAATATTCGGACTTGTGGAGCCTTAATTGGAGGGGTAAATTGATGAAAATTTTCAAGAATATTCCCTTGAGCATTTGCATACTGGCATTTCTGTCTTCAGGCATCCTGGCGGCATTGGCGGAGGATTCTGCCGATCAGGCACGCTCCTACTGCGTTAAGTCAGGCTATCTCTACAGTTCGTCTCCTGGTGTCAATGATGGTCAAGGAAGGTGCGTGTTCCCTGATAAGAGCTGGTGCGATTCCCAGGCATTCTTCCAGGGAACCTGCAATCGCAGCCTGAAGCCGAATATCTTGCCGGATTATGCCTCTAAGCCCGAAAGCATGTGGAGGCAATCTGCCGCAACGATTTGCCATGGCAGCGGAGGCAGTCTAAGGAGCGTTCATACTCCGTATGGCGATATTACTATGTGCGCGTTTCCTGATGGAAGAACCTGTGATTTAAAATCTCTGGTAGAGGGAAGATGCGGCGGAGATATGTGGCTATCATATGCTCGTTCCTGGCTTGATGCCCCATAAACTACGTTCTTTTTTTTCTAACATTTCTCCTCGTAAATCGGCTTTTCAGGCACCAGGTAAATGGTCCAAAAGACCAGCGCGGTGACCAGCGCTTTAACGATGATGTTGGTCCAGACCATCTGCTGCAAGCCCTCGATCCCCAGGACACCGGCAAAGGCGATGATAGGAAACATCAGACTGTCTACGGGAATAGAGATGGAATTGGAGGCGAATACTCTCGTCCATTGCGGCCACTTCTCTCTGCCGCTGCGCGTCCAGATTTGATAGACCTTAGTATCAATTAACTCGGCGACCAGTGCCGTAAGGATTGATGCCAGTACGATCCTCATCTGCAGGGAAAAGAGAAACTCCCAGGCAGTCTGCCCACCAGCATTTGCCCAATCCGTCTGCGCCGGCAGCAATACCACCAGTTGAAAATAAAGGGCAGCTAGAAGGTTGACTGCTGCCGACAGCCAGATGGTGGTGACTGCCGCCTTCTGGCCGAGCTGCTTGTGGATCAGGTCGCGCCAGGTGAAGGTTAATGAGTAGATGAATCCGGCATCCATTACCAGGCCGCCGAAGTAGGTGACCTTGGTGGCGGCGATGTTTCCTATCAGGGAGAAGAAGAGGTAAAGGCCGGATAGGATTACAGCGGCCTGAGTCCTATCAATGCCCAATTTGCCGCCACTAATCCGGTTATTATTAGCTAAATCGTTCTCAGCCATTTTTCTTTCATTTCCGCAAATGTACCTGCTCGTATACTTTCCCTGATCTCTTCCATGAAGCGTAGCATGAAATGGAGATTATGAAGCGTAGCCAGCCGGAAGTAAGACAGCTCCCGAGAGACATAAAGATGGCGTAGGTAGGCTCGCGAGTAGGTGGCGCAGGTCGAACAGGAGCAATGGGGATCGACTGGCCCGCAGTCCTCTTTGAATTTCGCTGACTTGATATTAATATGAAACTTGCTCTCCAGCGATCCGCCTGCTTGAGGCGAGAGCAAGAGGCTTCCTCGCCTAGCGATTCTGGTGGGAGAAACGCAGTCGAAGGTATCGATCCCCCGGGCCACGCATTCGAATATGTCGTCGATCTCGCCAATGCCAAGAAGATGACGCGGCCGGTCGTCATCCAGTCTGGGAACCGTCCAGTCCAGAATCTTATGCATATCTTGCTTGCTGTTACCCAGCGACCCCCCAATGGCGATGCCGTCAAAAGGCTGGGCAGTGATGGCCTGCGTGCTTTCCTGCCTCAAATCCTCAAACCATCCTCCCTGTATTATGCCATAGAGAGCTTGATCCCTATCATGATATCGAATGGACTCTTGCGCCCAATCATGGGTTCTTTGCATTGCTTTCTTGGTGTAATCGTAGTCTGATAAAGGGGAAGTGCATTCGTCAAATGCCATTATGATATCCGACCCGAGGTTGGACTGAATCTTCATCGACTTTTCTGCATTCAAAAAATGCCAGGCTCCATCAGCAAGCGATTTGAAAGAGATGCCCTCATCAGTGATCTTGGTTAAATTCTCCTTTTTCGTCGCCTTCTGCCTAGCTCTCTCGCTATCACTGTATCTTATGCTTCTCTTGTCCCCATCTTCCTCTCTTGCGCTATTGTCATCATATTTTTTCCGATAGTCTTTATAAATCTCGGCATGATCATAATCCATGTGACGGCATTTTTCAGGATCAGGGCATCGGTCACTTGATGCCAGCTCTTCCGGGAAGATATTTCCGATCTTGCTGATGTTATGCTCTCTGGCAAAGCCTAAGGAAAATGCCTGAAAGCCGCCGGAATCCGTGAACGTGGGACGGTCAAATCCCATGAACCTGTGCAGTCCACCAAGCCTTGCTATCAGCTTATCGCCCGGCATCAAGTGAAGATGGTAGGTATTGGCAAGAGTGCACTGAGCGCCTAAACTGAGCAGGTCATCGGAGCCCAATGCTCTTACGCTGCCCATTGTTGCCACCGGGACAAGATAGGGTGTCTGTATATCTCCTCGCCTGGTTCTTATCAGCCCCAGCCTTGCATGCGATTGCTTATCCTGCTTTAAGACCTCAAAAGATAGTGCGCACATATCCAATTACCTGAATGAAACCAATTTTTCCCTGTCATGCCAAGTTTTCCTTTGCAACCAGCTGGCGGAAAAAGCTTTTGCATGACTAACGTATGCAATGATAATAATGAATTCGAGTAATGACGTCGAGGATTGAATATGAGCGTGCATAGCGGCGGAATTCTCCTATTCAGGTTTAGAGGAAACAAGCTGGAAGTGCTGCTTGTCCATCCCGGTGGTCCTTTTTGGTCAGGGAAAGATGAGGGTGCCTGGTCGATACCCAAAGGCGTGTTCGAAGATCATGAGAGCCCGCTGGAAGCTGCGAAAAGGGAATTCAAGGAGGAAACCGGATACGAAGTTGCAGGACGGTTCATAAATCTCGGCACGATTTTGCAGCCCAGCAAAAAAATTGTGCACGTGTGGGCACATCAATCTGATCTAGATGCCGCTTTAGCAACGAGCAATAAATTTACCATGCAATGGCCGACAAAATCAGGAATCATGAAAGAATTTCCAGAGGTCGATAAAGCCGAATGGTTTGATGCAAAGAAAGCCAGGAAGAAAATCCTGAAAGGCCAAGCTGCTTTTATCGATAGACTCCTGGAAACTTTCAAGAATGATCTCAAAAAATAGCTATTGCATAGCCTTCTTGACTTTTTCCACCAGCACCGCTTGTATTGCGCCGCTGCGATCTCCTCCACAGACGATGCCGCGCACGCCGATGATGTCAGGCTGCAACCTTCCCAGAAGCTCCAGATGGGCGAAGCCGATGTTTCCAGCAATTGCCACCTCCAGACCGGCGTCGTGACCCAGATCAATAAAGTCTCGTAGATCCTGCTCGCTCATGAAATCAAATGTAGGCTTTCCGTCTTTGATAGCTGTGTCTACCATGACCAGGTCTGCGCCGGCCTGTGCAGCAGCAGCGGGCAGGAGTTGGGGCGAGATGGATCCAACTCGAGCGCAGTCGGAGTAGGCTGATGCAACTACCTTTTTGCCGACATCGTAGTCCTTGACGGCTCGCACGATACCCGCCAGCATCTCTTCCGCTTGCGCAGGAGTCTTCACACCCAAGAGGCCCGCCTTTACGTACTCGGCACCGGAGAGAGCCGCACCTAAAGCCGCAAGGCTCGCTGTGCCCGGCTTGAATTCCAGGTCACCGATAGTGGCGGAAACCGGCACCCGGCCTTTGACCAGGTCTGCCACAGCCCTGATTGCCCAGGGAAAGTTCGCGCCAAGCGATCCTTCTTTGGGATTTTTAACGTCTATTATGTCTGCACCGCCGGCCAGAGCCGCTCGTGCTTCATCGATATTCATGGGGCTAACCAACAATCTCATATTCATCCAATCCCGAAAGGAGTAATCGTGCGATGCATCTTCGTCCTCGATATACTTAATGGTGCTGTTGTCCATGCCGTGCGCGGAGAGAGGAGCCATTATGAGCCCATCGCTGGCTTTTCTCAAATTGTGTCTACATCAGAGCCGCTGGGCATTTTGCAGCAGCTTCGCCCGAGGGAGGTTTACGTTGCCGATCTTAACCTGCTGATGGGCCGAGGCGATAATTTGGCGGTCATAAAACAGATCTCCTCTCTAGCAAAGACCATGGCCGATACGGGGATTTCCGGGGCAAGCGATCTGGATCGTCTGCCTGCATCCGTATCCCTGGTGCTGGGCACGGAGACGGCCTCGATGCAGCTCATCAAAGCGGCTGCAAGAGAATACGAGATAATAGTAAGCATCGATATGATGAAGAGGAAGATACTGGCCCGCGATCCCCAACTGGCCGGTCAGACGCCCTTGCAGCTATTAAAGAGGCTAAACGAACTGAAGTTGGGGGGAGTTATCCTTCTGGAGCTGGATAGGGTGGGCACATCTGCAGGACTTGATGCACAGTTTCTAAAAGAAGCTGCGGCGGCCTCTGAGCATCCACTCATACTGGGTGGAGGAGTGAAGGACGATGAAGATCTAAAGGCTTTGAAGGAGATAGGCTTATCGGGAGCATTGCTGGCCACTGCACTGCACAATGGCCGAATACCAGTGGCGCGAGTGCTGTAATTGGAGCGCCTTTCATTCCTGCAATAGCATATTATTAAGCTTACTTATTGTCTCATGCATATCTGCACCTTCCTTAGTAGTTTTATATAATATATGATTCTCTTGGCGGGCAACCAATAGATTATTTTTAATGAGAATATTCAGATAGGGATTTACTGTTCTGAAGTTAAGGTTGGCTTGGTATACAATTCTTGTCTTGCTAGCTCCATTCAAGCATATTTCTAGAATTTTGGAAAATATCTCATGTTTGCTTCTCTTCATGGTCTGACTTCCTGCATTTTTCAAACCTCATCTAGAAGAGATCATCTCTGATAATATAGACGATTATGTAAAGTTAGAAACTACAGATCTGACCAACACTATTATCCTTAACATTGATACGTATCAATGATCACTTTTAGGTGAAAGCAGGCTATAATCGAAGATACCTCAAGTGGGCCATAATTGGCTAATAACAGAATGTTCAATATCGTATAGGTGAAAGCAGCTTGAATTACTTTTTCCTATCAGAGGCCCTTTATCTTGTCGGATTTGCAGCCCTGCATAGTCTTCTTGCCAGCCTGCCAGCAAAGAAGATGGCAAGAAGGCACTTAGGATCCAAGATAGATTCCTGGTACCCTATACTCTTTAGCACTGTGGCAGTTATTACTATAATTCCTCTTGTGATTATGCTGATCCGGTCTCCCGGCCCCGTGCTATATACTGTCCCACATCCCTGGGTGTGGCTTTTCTTTCTGGTTCAGTTTCTCATGGGAGTTGCCACGCTGAGAGCTTTCATGGACGCGCCTCACAGATTCCTGATTCGTGCCCAGCTTGCCAAGCCTCATAGTCCGGATTCTCTTGCTCTGGGCATAAAAGGGATCTATTGCTGGGTTCGAGATCCTTTCCTGCTGTCCGGCTTAATCCTCATCTGGCTCACACCCATTATGACTGAGAACTTGTTGACGGTTTATATTTTGGCCTCTGTCTATCTGTTCTTGGGCTCGCTTCATTGGGAGAGCAGACTACTCATCCAGTTCGGCGAAGATTACGCCGCCTACCAAAATCAGGTTCCCCGCATGATCCCCCGCAGAGCTAAGAAGTGGCACAAATGCCGCAGCATAAAAAAGTAGTATTCAATTCAGATAATAACATTAAATTAGAACTAATCCATTAACTTTAAATCGTTCAAGCACATAATTGGTGATAGTTGATATGGAGTGAGTGGAAGAATGACGAGCACAATTGATGAATATAAAAGGCTCTTTAGAGAGGCTCACGTCTCAGACCAGATGAAACTGTTCCAGCTTCACATCGCAATCTATCTGGTAGTGAACATAATTTGGCTGGCTCTAAACATGATGGGAACGATCACGATTACTCCTGCTTGGGCAATGTACTACTCACCGGTTGGATGGGGCCTGCTGGTAATTGTGCACTACTGGTTCTATGTGCGCGGCGCAGAGAACCTCTGCAAACTTCGGGAAGAGATGGTTGCAAAGCGATTATCCTAGCATCTCGCTCAGCCTTAAGGTCTTAATGCGAATAGACAATTGGTGAGCCTATGATGATCGTAGTGGTTTCTGATCGGAACAACATGAAATAGGGAGGCCCCCAAAAATTGAGTTGGCGAAAACAGAATAGGCTCCAATCTATAATTCATTTGGGCAGATGATGCTCCGCATTGTTCACTCTTTGCAGCCTTCATCTTAATTCTGCATTCTTCCCTTTTTTCTCCCATCCTTCCCCTTCTCCAGTCCCCACCCGCCCGTTGGCCGCGCCGGTATCAAGCACCTCCTTCCATCGCCGATGAGGTCCGATCTTCCTGCCATCGTCAGCCCCTCCTTGACCAGATCATAGTTCTTTGGATCCCGGTATTGCAGCATAGCCCGCTGAATTCTCTTCTCCTTGCCCCTGGGCACATGCACCGGCCGGAGGGTGAAGGGATCAAGACCGGTGTGGTACATGGCAGTGGAGACTGTCATTGGCGTGGGGGTGAAGTCCTGCACCTGCTCCGTGTACATTCGATTATCCCGCAGGTATTCCGCCAGCTCGACCATGTCCCTTACTGTGCAGCCGGGATGACCGGACATGAGATAGGGCAGAAGGTACTGCTCTTTTCCGACTGTTCTAGAGGCGGCGCGAAAGCGCTCCCGAAAGGCATCCAATACCTCGCGTGGGGGCTTATGCATACACTCAGTGACCGATCGGGTAATGTGCTCGGGAGCGATCTTGAGGTGGCCGGAGACGTGATGCCGACAAAGATCCTCCAGATAGGAAGAATGGTCAGCCATTATCAGGTCGTGTCTGATCCCAGAGCCGATGAAGACCCTCTTCACGCCGGGAATTTTCCGCAGCCTGCGCAGGAGATCGACCTGACGGGAATGGTCTTTATCCAGGCTGGCGCACTCCGCCGAGCAGAGCTTATCTCCGCAGGCTCCCTTTTTCCAGCGAGAACAGGTTAGGCCGTACATATTGGCAGTCGGCCCGCCCACATCGGAAATTATGCCGTTAAAGCCCTTCATCTTGGTGAGCATTGCTGCCTCACGCAGTATGGAATCCTCGCTTCTGCTCTGCACAATCCTGCCATGGTGATGGGTCAGAGCGCAAAACGAACAGGAGCCAAAGCAGCCCCGGTGACTGGTGATGGAGAATCGGACTGGCTCCAGGGCAGGGATGGGCTCGCGATAAGATGGATGAGCCTCGCGGGCGAAAGGCAGCTCGTAGATTCGATCCAGCTCCTCAGCTTCGAGGGGCCGGGCGGGAGGATTCTGGATGATGACCGTCTTGGGCTGAGGCTGGACTACCACCTGCCCATGAAAAGGGTCCTGCTCTTGGTAGTGCAGGGCAAAAGCCTGGGCGTATTTTCTCTTATCTGCTGAAACCTCTGCATAGCCGGGAATGACCAGGCAATCCTCGCGCTGCGCGCTTCTCCAGCTGCTGATCTCCTCCTTTACGGTGGTTCCGGCAAGGTCCCGGATCTCTTCAATTCGCTCACCTTTCTCCAGCCTCCCGGCCACCTCCAGCAGAGGATTCTCGCCCATGCCGTAGATGATCAAATCCGCAGGCGCGTCGGCCAATATGGAACGTCGAACCGAGTCAGACCAGTAATCGTAATGGGCAAAGCGTCGCAAGCTGGCCTCGATCCCGCCCAAAATAATTGCCACGCCTGGAAAGATGGCATGAACCTTATTGGTGTAGACGATTGTTGCCCTGTCCGGACGAAGTAAAGCCCCCGCGGGCGAATAGACATCCGAGCTACGGCGTTTTAAGTTGGGCGTCAGGTTGTTCACCATGGAGTCAACGTTTCCCGAAGATATCCCGAAGAAGAGACGCGGTCGGCCCAGCTTGACAAAGTCTCCTTCTGTTCTCCAATCGGGTTGGGCAATGATGCCCACGCTGTAGCCTGCATCCCAGAGCACCCGGCCGATGATCGCAGCCGCAAAAGATGGATGATCAACATAGGCGTCTCCGCTTATGAGAATGACATCAAACTGCTCGATGCCCTGCCTTCTTGCTTCCTGCAAAGACATGGGGAGAAAACGAGGCTGCTCTTTCATTGGCATATAATACTATGTGCCGGTGTCATAAAGCCTTCCACTTGGGTAAGTTTTAAGATTAGAAGAATTATAATAGTACCGGGGATAGGCAATGAAGCATAGAGCAGAGTATTTAGCAGCGCTGGCGGTAGTAATAATATTTCTGTCATCAATGGCCCTGGCCGCTACAATTGTCGTTCGATCGGGAGAGAGCATACAGGCAGCCATCGATAGGGCAAATTCCAATGACACCATATCCGTTCAGAGCGGGGTTTATAGAGAGAGCCTGAACATAAGCAAGACGATAATCCTGGTGGGTATCGACCGTCCGCTCCTCGATGCAGGCGCCATAAACGGCGCAGTAATCCTTCGAGCCGATGGAGTAAGTATATCGGGGTTCGACATCAGAAGCATGCGTCGCACTGGCATCCATGCACTTTCGTGTAATAATATTCTAGAAAATAATACAATTAGTGGTTGCCTGGATGGCATTCGTCTGGATCATTCCCGCAACAACAACATTTCCAATAATAATATAAACAACAACACCAACGGCATCACCCTCTATGCATCTGAGCGAAATATAATCGCAAACAATAAAGTGCGCGATAACAACATCAATGAAGAGAGCGACTGCGGCATATTCCTCGCCTATTCCAAAGACAATGTCATTCAGAATAACGATCTGATGAACAACGGCGACACCTCCCTGTCGCTGCGATCGGCAAGTTGCAACACCCTGCGAGGCAATCGCATCAGCCTCAACGATTGGTACGGCATCTCCCTATCCGAATCCAGTAACCAAAATCTGATAGAAGAGAATAACGCAATGCAAAATAGGGACGCTGGGATCTATCTGGACAGCTCACAGGAGAATATCATCCGGGAGAACACGGCATCAGACAATTCTCGAGGCATCTATCTCTCCTATGACAGCAATGACAACACCTTGCAAGATAACAATGTAACATTCAATGAAAAGGGATTGCATCTGGCTACTCATAGCAGCAATAACACAGTGCAGAATAACACGGCAATGAAGAACGGATACGGCATTTATCTGTCTTTTTCCTCCGGCTGGAATCTCCTCTTTTCCAACCACCTCATCGACAACGGCTGCAATGCTTACGACATGGGTCAGAGCAACCGCTGGGATAACGGCAGCCTGGGCAACTACTACAGCGATTTGGGGCAGATCTTATATGTGCCGGGCGGGCCGGGAGTGGATCGACACCCCATGGTGGGGCCGTAATTATAATAACACATATTTCGACGAAAAAAAAGCAGAAATCCAGCCATACGTTGCAAGAGCAGGCGCGCTTTTGCGCCTGCGTCGTGCGGCTTATTCCACTTAATTTAGATGAACTTGGGCCGCTCGGAAAGCTTCATGGGCAGCGGCAGTCTGCGCCAGGGTTTGCCGGCTGTCTCGGTGGTGACTCTTCTGCGCAGGTACTCCACAGTCATCTTGGACTTGGCCGGAGACTTGGGCGTGGATTCGGCGCGAATGGTAACTGAGAGCTTGCCGGATTCCAGCTCCTCGTCGCCTATCACTACTACATAGGGTATCCACTCGCGACCTGCATCGCGAATCTTCTTGCCCACAGTCTCATCGCGCTCATCGATGTCCGTCCTAAACCCTAGCTCTGCCGCAATCTCCAGGGCGCGGGCCTGGTGCCTCTCCGCCACGGGTATGATTCTGATCTGAGTGGGTGAGAGCCATGTTTGCAGAATGGGAAGCTTGCCCTCCTCGGACAGACGGGCCGCCTTCTCCAAGAGGGCGTACATGACCCGCTCTATGGCTCCGGATGGGGAGCAGTGCAACAGTATAGGCTGCTGTTTCTCTCCGGCCTCATCGATGTAGGTGATATCGTAGCGCTCCGCGTTCTCCACATCGATTTGCACTGTGGACAGAGCACTGGCCTTGTCCATAGTATCTACGAAGTTGAACTCGAACTTGAGCACGAAGTAGAAGAACCTCTCATCCCACATCTCGATGAGAACGGGCTTTTTTACGATGTCCACCAGGCCCTCGATGAACTCATGGTTATCATTGTAGAAGTCCTTGGTGAAACGGATGGCCACTTCGTAGTCGGCCAGATCGACGCCCACCTCGCTCAGGACGGAGATGCTGGCCAGGTACTGCTTTCTGAACTCCTCCATGGCGGATTTCATGTCGCGGGCCAGAGTGTGCATATCGGGCATGGTAAAGGCTCTCAGGCGGCGTATGCCCACCAGTTCACCGCGCTGCTCGCGCCGGAAGGAGTAGCGGGTGATCTCGAACATCTTGAGTGGCATTGCCTTGTAGGAGATGGACATGTCGTGGCCCATGAGAAACTGGCCAAAGCACGCTGCGAATCTCAGGAAGAGCTTCTTCTTGTCGGAATCGATCTGATACTGCCGGGCCGGGAATCTGTCCAGGTACTTTTTGAGGGTGGGGTGCTCCATATCGTACATTATGGGCGTCTCCACCTCCATGGCGCCCATATCCGAAGCCCTGTCCAGTACATAGTTTTCCAGCAGCGATTTGATGAGCCTGCCCTTGGGATAATAGCGCATATTGCCTGGATCGGATCCCGGCTCGTAATCGACCAGCTCCAAGCGCCTCATCAGTTCCACGTGCGGAGGAACCCGGTCTACTGCCCTGGCTTTAGAGATCTCGTAGTTGGCGAACTTCTTCAGGTTCTCGTGTCCCGTAAAGTCGAATTTGTCGGCATCAATCAGGCTGCCGTCCTGGTCGAGGACCTTCCAGTAGGATACAGCCTTGGCCTCGGACTTGAGGGCCTCTGAGACCACCTCGCCCTCCCCGAGCCTGATGGAACGAGACAGCTCTGAGAGTGGATGGCCCTTGCAACTGATGGTAAAGGCCTTGTACCAGCCGAATGGGGCACGCATGACCTCGTAGTCGGGGGAGAGAGTCTCTTGCATGCCTTTGAGAATTCTTACCGCAGTCGCGGGAGTGGAGAGCTGGGCGCTGAGATGCGCATAGGGATAAAGCATGATCCTTGCGGCCTTCACCTGGCCAGCCACGTCCGTGATCTGCTTGCTGGCTTCCGCTACCACCGCATCGGGATCATCCTCGTCGAACTTCTCCACGGCTATGAAGGCGCAAAGGGCCTCTTCCAGACGTCCTTTCTTGGCCGAGTCAACAATTTCTTCTGCCATCTTCGTAGGCTTCTTGGCCTCGAACTCGATAAAATCAGAGTGGATTAAGAGTAATTGCAATAGGGGTCACCTGATAACTGTGGGGTGGACGCAAGGGTAGGTAAAGGTTTCGATAAAATAGATTACTGGTCAATTTTTGAGTAAGAGGCAATCATCAGAAAGACATTTCAGGCAAAAGGCGATCTACTCCCAGATTCACTGCATTGGTAGCCAATTCTTCATAAAGCCCTCGGCTCGAAAGTCCTCGCATCGAGTTGAATCTCATTCTGGCAGTAGCTGCAGATCGTCTCTAAAAAAGAGCCCTTTGCCAGAGCATCCTCCACCTCTTCCTGGGGTGTGAGGTACTGGGTCATCTCCTCCCCGCATTTGGGACAGGCGACCTTTAGCCACTCCAGCCGTGAGAGCTCTCGCAGGGTCTTGATGAGTATGCCGATGGCATCGGCATATCTCTCCTCCTTGAATTGCAGCGGCCTCAGGTGCTCGATGAGGAAGGGAAGCTCTGCGCCCTCCTCTTGAAGGGGGATGATGAGCAGATCCAGACCCCTGGCTAGCCCGATCTCCTGGCAGACATCAGGAGAAGCAGAGCCATCGAGGGTGAGAAGGGCCACCAGGCACTCAGAGTTGCGAAGTCCAAAAGAGACCCGCTCAGCATGAGAGATGGCAGGCGACTGATTATAGAGAGCGACGTAGCTTTCCAGGCCCACCCGCCAGAGGGCGCGGGAGAGCTGCAAGGCCATATCCTCATCAGAAGGGCTGTGGGAGATGTAGACTCTGGAGATCATCCTGCTATCATCAGTGCGCATTCTAAAAAAGGCTGACTGTCGTTCTCAAGATTCCAGGAAGATGTTCCATACTGCCCAGAGAATAGAGATAGTGGCCACGAAAAATATGGTATAAAGAGTATCCTGGGAGATATTCCATTCCAGAAGATTTGCCAAATCATAGATCACGTAGAGTACAAAGGTTATGGCTATGCACCAGCCATACATCTTCTTCTTGCAGATGGCCAGCATCACGCCCAGGGCCGCCACCACCACCTCCAGCAGGATGGAGAGCAAATGAAGCAGGTTCATATTAATAACTCTAATAATAATTAATATTGGTAGGATATAAACTTATGGGAACGACCTGAGAGAAAAAGGGCAAATCAGACTCAATCCACGGCCAAAGTCCCATGAAACTTAAGTAAAATTATTACATCCGTCCTTTCAAGACCATACCGGTTTCAGCACGCATTTCACATGGGAAAGCTGCGGATGCTATGGATACGGGAGCAATCGATGTTGCCGCGTGGGGGCCAGGAGCTGGATGGCGCAGGCCTAGACGGTTGGAACGGCCACGATGATCAGGAAGGGCTTATGCCGGCGCACGGCGCGAATGGATGCTCCAAAGGAGAGAAGGCGGTCATACTAGGACACACCAAGCTGATTTAAAAAGTCCAATAGAGAGCGCATGATATTCAAGATAGGAGCTCCAAGACCAGTCAAACCCAACAGCGGTATGGCTTGAGAAGTGACAAAGGATAAAATAAGGCTATAGTTAAAAGGCCATACAGGATAGTTTATATTTTCGGCATAGACTTTTTTCATCTTTTCGATATCCTTAGCTACACTGTCAGGCTCTTGTTCCCCTTTGAGCGCCCAATTAAGTCTTTTCTGAGATAATTCATTTATGTTCTGAGCTATTTGATCCAGCTTCTCGTCCAGATCAACCTTCTTCTTGGACATAGCACAGTGAACGCCCCATAGCGGGATGAAGAAACTTGCCACTGCGATCAGTAGCAGTATCGGCATCTGATTATAATAAAGCGGCAAATAGTTATCGTAGATCTGATAGCTTGTCCCCAATATGATCCATATTCCCAACAATGCCCCCCATATTCCTACTATCTTGGCATTGTAGAGGCATAATCTACCAAGAGGATTAAGGCCCCCGCATTGATCCGGATCGTTGAGTCGAGGAACCAAGTTGAATTTCTTATCAACTCGATAAACCTGCAAACCAGTGATGAGCATGCGCCACGCAATCAGCCCTAAGAAGTAGCCCAAAATGGGCTCCAAAATGAATCCGGTAAAGAAACGAAGGGGATTATCGCTCAACATATAAGTTATGTAATAATTAAGATAAATATATATAGCCCAAATTAGCGTCCCTCTACCCCCAGCATCAAAGAGTGGGATATTCAAAAAATCCTCAGGCAGCCATTTATTGATATCATAATAGGATCTGCTAAAAAGCACTGCAGCGAAGAGCAATCCAAAGACGATCTGGCCGGACCTCTCATTCAAAGCGTTCTCAAAATCCTGCATAAAATTTGGATACTTTTTGTTATGAGCACAGGCCTTGAGATCATTGTCTGCAGTAGGACGATTTTGAGTGAGTATCCCTCGAGTCGCGAGAGTGTGAAATGTTGCTGGAATTGTGTCCATCATGCTTTTAAATAAAAATAATGTCAAGAGAAATGCCAGTATCATGGATGCATAAATCCATACCGATAGGGTTAATCCTTGCTGGATAGAAAAGGCCGTAGTCCCTGCGATTAGACCGAGAGGCAGAATTCGATATAGTACAAAGCGAAGCTTGCTGCTCCTGACTCCCTGAAATTGCCATGAATTGGATGAAGGCGCCTTCCCATCATCAGGCAGTTCGAGATTTGGCGTAATCCAAAGCCCCCTTTGCCTTTTTAAAGATCCACTGCAATGAATTAGCTATCCATTTCAAATATGGAATTTCGTTTCCTCTGGCGAGTTGTGCCGCCTTATTGAACGCCGCTCTGGAATCGTCCCCCTTTCCAGGCAAAAAGCTGAGCGCCACTCCCTTGCCGAAATAGGCTGACCATGCCAACTTCTTTTCATTATTGTACTCCAGGGCTTGTATGGCGTTTCCATAAGATATATTTGATTGCTCATAGTATGCAGATGGGTCATGCCCTTTGCTTCTCAGGTTCTTGGCTAGGAGCAATTGGGCCAAACCCATTCCTTTTGAGGCATTTGCAGCGAGCAAAGAAGACTTATCCATCTTTGAGATGACTTTTTTAAAGCAAGTCATTGACTCATTATATCTGCCCATTTCCAGAAGGATAAATCCCCTCTCCTGCCATGGAGTTACCAATCGACTTCGTTCAACGTAGGTGAGGTTGCTATAGATCTCGATGGACTTTATATAACATGATAATGCTTTGGTGTTTTCTTTCATGCGCTCATGGCCTTGTGCTTTGTAGAACCAGGCATCTCCCTCGCCCTGTTTGTCGCTGCAGGATGCTCCTTGCAGAAGACTATAGCAACAGATAGCTCTGTCGTAGCACTCGATCGCCTCCGACCCCCGCGCTAATTTGTCCAAAGCCTGCGCTTTCCAATACCATATATCTTGCTGCAGAGGGGCTTCTTCAAGTAATTTATCGCAGAAAGAAATAGCTTCTTCATATCTGCCAGATTGCATCAGCAGGTTATACTTGCGCAAGCGGGCCTCATGGAGATTATTGTCCAATTCAAGAGATCTTTCTACACAATATAGTGAGAAGTTGAGTGTTGCATTGTTCAGCAATCCCATTGAAGCATCAATATTCGAGATATTTTTTGACATGTTTAGAAAATATAAAGCTAGATCGCTCTTGTTTTCCGCAGAACCGGCCCCGACTGCAACCAGCCCAAGAAATGATACCGTTATGATTAACGATAGGATTCGTTTCATCTCTACATCTCTAAATGATGATCATGCATCATGGCCACGAACATTATCTCTTCCGGACAGCCATTACCGTTGGGGCTATATCGAATTTCACATCGTCGAAGTTCACATGTCCCCATTTTTCGGAGCTGTTGTCAACAACCAGCAAGACGGCCTCCTTTCCTTTCAGAGAGGTGACATTCCATGTAACCATGTGCATTTTATCTGTGTCATTGCCTGCAGCGGTAAAGACTATTTGATCATCTGCCAGAAGGTCAACCGAACAGTTACGTCCTCCTCCCAGGAGGAAGCTGATGGATTCTCCCCTTACAACAAAAGGAAGAGATTCAAGGGCACCGGTTGGGCTATCGCCCGTGACATTGGCAGCCCCATTTGCAGAGCTTAAGCCTGGATACATCTCATAAGACGTTACCCAGAAATTGCCCTCACCTGAAAAAGAGCCCATGCCTGCCGTCACTGCCCTGCCTCTCTGGACGGGCTGATGATCAAAGGCATTGCCCGACTTATTCCATCCACGAAGAACGCCGCTTTCAAAGTCCCAGGAAACTGTTGGATCCATAGTTGAGACAAAAAAACTGCTATTTCTATAAAGTGAATTGCTTATCACAATAGGATTGCTAATGAAACCCGTAGATGATGCGTTGACATCAAAATAAGAAAGACCATATTCGATTGCAAAATCATGAGCATTAGTTGATTCAGTCATCGCAATTTGATTAAATAGAGGATCAGGATCATTAAAACTATTTAATGGTTCACGACATTCTGCGCAATCTTCTTTATTATTCATCTCATTGCAAACTTTGTTGCGTTTAACTTCATCATAAGTATTGTAAGCTGCGGCCATTTTACAGAGCAGGTCCTCCCCCTTCATAGCAGGACAATCATTTTTCACTTGATCGTATTTGTCTGCAGCACCTCTGCCGTCAGGTGGTTCTTTCTTCATCAATTCATCGGCCGACTTTAATAGCTGATCACAATTATCCGCAAGGCAACAAATGCATAATATATTCAATATAATTAATAGTGCTATTAATGTGCAAATTCGCATAGACTGTAAAAGAATTCTTTGCAGAAATATTTTTCGGCCAAGTTGATAACAAGATAACAATCCCAATGGCATAGCTTTAAGTGACTTAAGGCGATTATATCCATCTGAAGTCTCATGCCAACCGGAGTCTACGTCTGTCACTGCGGCCTGAACATTGCCGGCGTCTTGAACATGGATGACCTGAAGAGCTATGCCGAGAAGCTTCCAGATGTGGCCGTAGCTCGCGATCTGCAATTCTCATGCTCCGACATCGGCCAGGAGCAGATCCAGAAGGATATTGCCGAATTCAAGCTCGATCGCGTGGTAGTGGCCGCCTGCTCGCCGCGCCTGCACGAGCCCACCTTTCGCCGGGCCATCAGCAAAGCGGGCCTCAATCCTTACATGCTGGAGATGGCCAACATCCGTGAGCAGTGCTCCTGGGTGCACATGGACCAGCCAGCCATGGCTACAGAAAAGGCCAAGGACCTCATCGCAATGGCCGTGGCCAAAGCGGCGCTGCTCCAGCCGCTCGAGCCGGAGAGCATACCTGTCAGCAAAGATGTGCTGGTCATAGGGGGAGGTGTGGCCGGGATCGCAGCCGCGCTGGATCTGGCCGACTCGGGACTGCATGTTTTCCTGGTGGAACGGCGGCCTACTATCGGCGGCTACATGGCTCTTCTCACCGATGTATTTCCCACCAATGATTGCTCCATCTGTGTCCTGGGGCCCAAGATGTCCGAGGTCTACAACCATCCCGACATTACTCTCATCACCTACGCAGAGGTCCTGGGCGTGGAGGGAAGCGTAGGCAACTTCACGGTATCCGGTGTTCGCCGGGCCCGTTATGTGGATGAGAAGCTGTGCAAGGGCTGCATCAGCGAGTGCTCTGATGTCTGCCCGGTGGAGGTGCCCAGCGAGTACGACTTTGGCATCGGCAAGAGAAAAGCCATTTACGTACCCTACCCCCAGGCAGTGCCTTTGGTTGCCTGCGTAGATCCAAAGGCCTGCATAGGCTGCGCTCGCTGCGCAGAGGCCTGCCCAGCCCATGCGGTCAAACTGGATCAGGAGCCTTTGGATTTCAAATTGAATGTGGGCGCCATCATTGTGGCTACCGGATGGCAGCCCTTCGATGCGACGCGAAAAGAGGAGTACGGCTTTGGCAGGTACAGGGACGTTATTACTACCCTACAGATGGAAAGGATGCTCAACGCCTCCGGGCCGACCAAGGGCGAGGTGGTGCGCCCCAGTACAGGCAAGATTGCCGAGAAGGTAGCCTTCCTGCAATGCGTCGGCTCGCGCGATTCAAGCATTGGCAACCTCTACTGCTCTCGCATCTGCTGCATGGCCTCGCTCAAAAATGCGCAGCTTGTGAAAGAGAAATACCCGCATACAGATATCACCATCTACTATATCGACATCAGGGCCTGCGGGGAAGGATACGAAGAATTCTATGTGCGGGCCCAGAAGCTGGGCATCAATTTTGTGCGCTCCCGTGTCTCTAGCATCGAGCAAGTGGATGGCGAACTCTTCCTGGTCTTTGAGGACACCCAGACAGGTGAGATGAAGAGGGTCAGGCATGATCTGGCCGTCCTATCCGTGGGCCTGGAGCCGGATGAGAAAGCGGACGTCCTGGGCAATTTGCTGGGCCTCTCCCGAAGACCGGACAGGTTCTTTGAGATCGCCCATCCCAAGATGAGGCCCGTGGAAGCTCATATCGACGGTGTCTTCATCGCCGGCTGCGCCTCCGGTCCCAAGGAGATTCCCATCTCCATCGCTCAGGGCAGCGCTGCAGCGGCAAAGGCGGTCAAGCTCTTGCATAAAGGTGTGCTGGAGCTGGAGCCCACCTCGGCTTATGTGGATCCCGAAAAGTGCATCAAGTGCAAGCTGTGCGTCGATATCTGTCCCCAGAAAGCCATAGCTGTGAAGAGCCCTGCCTACGTGGATGAGGCTGCCTGCAAAGGGTGCGGCTCATGTGCAGCCGCCTGTCCTGCTGATGCAATCAACATGCGCTTCTTCTCAGACGAGCAGATCATGGCTCAGGTACGGGCCGCCACAATGGTGAAAAGAGAGTTTCCCCTCATTGTGGCCTTCCTTTGCAACTGGTGCAGCTACGGAGCGGCGGATCTGGCAGGAACCTCGCGTATCCAGTATCCGACCAATGCTCGCAACATAAGGGTGATGTGCTCGGCGCGAGTGGACCCAAGCTTTATTCTTGAGGCCTTGCGCCGGGGAGCTGATGGAGTGCTCATAGCCGGCTGTCGCATCGACGAATGCCACTATCGAGATGGCAACTATCAGGCTCTGCAGAGGGTAAATGTGCTCAAAGGCCTTCTGGAGAAGATAGGCATTGATCCAGGAAGGGTCAAAATCGTCTGGTGTGCAGCCAGTGAAGGAGAGATTTACGCAAAGGATCTCAGAGACTTCATAGGCGAGCTGAAGGCCCTGGGCCCCATCGGAACCGAGCTGAAAAAGGAAAAGGCGGAGGAGAAGAATGAGGAGGATGCACTTGCATGATGGAAATACAGAAAGATATGGATGCACAGGGCACTCACATTCTGGCCAAACAAAAGACTAAAGAGAGGGAGATCGTCCTCGATTATGATTACAAGAAGTGCGCCGGTTGCTCTATTTGTGTGGCCCTCTGCCCGAAAAAAGCCTTGCAGGAGGGGCCTTTGCAGGAGATCGCCAAAGGCCTGGATGCGCCGCCCATTCTCATTGATCTGGATGCCTGCGCCTTTTGCGGCATGTGCGTTAACTTCTGTCCCACGAAGGCCTTTAAGATGACAGTGCAAGAACAAAAACCTTCTCCGGAACCGGCAGAAGCAGCAGGAGCGACGGAGGTCCAGGCATGACGGAAAAAGTTGTGGATTTCATCCGGCAGGAGCAGTACCCTCGGCTGCTGGCTGAGGCCAAGCCTAACGAAAAATGCCTGCCCTGCCAGCTCTGCGAGCCTGTTTGCCCCACACAGGCAATAAAGGTCACTTTCAATAAGACTCGCGAAGACTGGGGGCCGCTGCGTTCGGAAATTAAAGGCAATATTACTGTCGATCCTGAGAAGTGCAATCTTTGCGGTCGGTGCGCCAAATTCTGCAAGGCATTCTTGTTGCTGGACAGAGATGCTAGAGAGAGAGCGAAAGATCCCCGCAATTTGGTGCCCTATGAGCAGCTCCTGGTGGATGAGGAGCTTTGCGATTACTGTGGCCTGTGCGTCTCCCTCTGCCCTGAGGAAGCGATAAAAGTGGAGGGTGAGCCCTTGGAGCTGCCAGGGGCAGCAGAAGCCAAAAAAGAGTTCGCGGGCAAGATTGAGATTGACCAGGATCTGTGCATCGGTTGCGGCAGATGTGCACAGGTCTGCCCCTACGAGGCGATGGATATCAAGAAGCCATTTGTTGGCGAGATAAAGCTGGTCGAGAAGAATCTGGTGCGCTGCGATCCTCTGGGCTGCCAGGCCTGCTTCAATGTCTGCCCTGCCAGGTGCTGGTATGTGGACGAGCGCGGCAAAGCGGCGCCGGTCAAAGATCAGTGCATCTTTTGCGGGGCATGCGAGAAAGCCTGTCCTGTTTCTGCCATAGAGGTCGAGCGGTCCGATGTCAGGCACACGGAGATAAAGGAGACACCCTGGGCAGAGGAGTGGAAGCAGGCTATCTCTGCCATAAAGACCGGGGAGCGGCTGCGCCCGGATGTGAGCGGGGCCGTCTCTCCGCCGGATGTAGATCGCCAGCCTATGCCTGCGCCAGAGAAGCCGAAGATCG
>JBFYLJ010000105.1:0-4793 GCA_041305465.1 Methanothrix sp. | reverse complement strand
GCTATGGGTAGCATGTCCCTGGTCCTCATCCTGGTGGCCAGAAGAGACTGGTGAGCATCCCTAAAAACCGTGTCTGTAAGCTTAACCCTGCCCATGAAGATCTTCTCCTATACGGTCCCTATTCTTTATAACCCCATCGCCTTTGCTTTTTAATTCTGGACCACAACCACGGATAAATTATATAAGGCTAATGGCAAGCTGATAAAATAGCAAAAGGTCAATTATTGCATCAAAATTGACATTGCTAAATGAGTACTTCACTGTTGTTGGACGCTCCCCTGGAAGAGATCCGCGCCCTGGCAGCTAGCGGTGCCAGCATGGACGATGTAGCCAATCAGATTCAGAAAACGGCCAGGATCGGCCCTGAGCTGGTCAAGTACATCGTCAAGAGCAAGATCATTGCTTGATATTTGCAATACGAGTTGGATTGCCGATCCGGCTTCCCCTTTTATTGAGACCTATTTAGAATTTTCATCCTGGAACAATCATTCGTCAGCGATCTTCCTTCAACGGCTTTTCTTCAACAATTATGATTTCTCTTCGGAAAAGTAAAAGAATCAGGCTAATAAACGATGTTGGAGATACTATGATCAAAAACATAATGATCGCCACCGATGGATCAGATACCAGCAAGAAGGCTGCAATGATAGGCATAGACATCGCTCACCGTGCAAACGGAAGCATCACTGCAGTTTATATCATGGAGACCCTGCGCCTATCTCACCTGCCTGGCTATGCAACCTTGCCGGGACTAAAAGAGAAAATTTTGCAGCTAATGCAAGAAGAAGGGAATCAGGCAACGCAGTTCGTTGAAGAGCAGGCTTTTATTATGAAAGTTCCCTGCCGGAAGATCCTGGCCCAGGGCAGCCCCAGTGAGGAGCTTCTCAAGATCTCACGCGAGCAGGGAATTGACATAATCATCATGGGAAGCTTAGGCCGCACAGGCATGGAAAAGATCATCTTGGGGAGCGTTGCCGGGAAAGTGGTCTTGCAGTCCTCAATTCCTGTGCTATTGGTTAAAGGCGAGTAGCCCTTGCCAGGAAGTGCAAGGATCTCATTCGCCTCTGAGAATTGCAAAGGGATATTAATGAATGATGCCTTAATAGTATTCTTGATCCCCCATGAATTCCATCAAGAGAATGAGAAGGACATGAGTGTCTATCTCGCGTCAAGTTAATAATATTCAAGTTAATAATATACTTGAATCGAGATATAGAATCGCTTTGCATCGAAATGATTCCAGAGGAGAATTAATGATGATCACAGAGAGATCCAAATGATCGCCAGAAGAGCAGAAGAGATCGCCCCTTTCATCGCCATGGATGTCTTGGAGAGAGCACGAGAGATGGAGCGCAAGGGAATTGATGTCATCCATCTGGAGGTGGGCGAGCCGGACTTCGATATTCCGACAGCTGTGAAAGATGCCATCTGCAAGGCATTGGATGAGGGGCTCACCCACTACACACATAGCCTGGGCGATTTGGAGCTACGAAAGGCAATCTGCCGTCACTATCTGGGGGCTTATGGCGTTTGTGTGAAGCCGGAGCAGATAGCAGTAACATCCGGCACCTCTCCTGCCATGATGCTCGTCTTTGCGGCGCTGCTGGAAAGAGGCCAGGAGGTAATATTCTCCGATCCGGGCTATGCCTGCTACCCCAATTTCATAAAATTTTTAGGTGGCATTCCCAGGACAGTGCCAGTCTATGAAAAGGATGGTTTTCAGCTCCGTCCAGAGGCGATCCGGGAGAGGATCAGCAGAAAGACCAAGGCCATTCTCATCAACTCGCCTTCCAATCCGACCGGATGCTTGCTATCCGAGAACACCATGCGCTCCATTGCACAGCTATCACCCTATATCATCTCCGATGAGATCTATCACGGCCTGGTCTACGAGGGAAAAGAGCACTCCATCCTGGAGTTTTCCGACCATGCCTTTGTCCTAAACGGATTTTCCAAGCTCTATGCCATGACCGGGCTTCGGCTGGGCTACCTCATCGCCCCTGAGAGATTCGTCCGGCCCATTCAGAAGATGCAACAGAACTTCTTCATTTGCGCCAGCTCTCTGGCTCAAAGGGCGGGCATCGCTGCTCTGCAGGAGACGGGCCCGCAGGTGGCTGAGATGAAGAGGATCTATAACCAGCGCCGAAAGTTTATGATCAAGCGCTTGAAAGAGTTGGGTTTTTCCATCACAGTGGAGCCGACAGGGGCCTTTTATGTCTTCGCCAATGCCAGGAGCTTTTCAGGCGACTCTTACCGGCTGGCCTTCGATATTCTGGAGAATGCGCATGTGGGTGTGACGCCGGGAATAGACTTCGGGCCAAACGGTGAGGGATATCTCAGGTTCTCCTATGCCAATTCCCTGGAAAATATTGCAGATGGGCTGGATAGGATAGAGAGGTATCTTAAGAATCCACTAAGGACAATACCATCTCCCAGACGTCCATCTGATTGACGGTGGGCTTCCCTTGCTGGAAATATGCTGAGATTTCTGCAGTCATTGGCCTATTCCACATCAGAAACGAGTCTCAAAACCCTCCCTTAGCCAGCCCACCACCCCGCCAGCCAGATCATAAAGATCCCGAAATCCCAACGATTTCATGAGCGCTGCCGCTCGCCCCGATCTAACGCCGGTCCGGCAGTAGACCAGATAAACATTGCCGCGATCAAGCCCGGCCAGCTCATCGGCAAACGAAGGCGATCGAAAGTCCAGATTGATTGCGTCTTTCAGGTGACCACTGCTGTATTCCTGAGCTGTCCTCACATCAAGGATCACGAGGCATCTCCCATCCGAAGAGCCATCCTCTAATTGCGAGCAGGAAAGCCGCTCAATGAGATCCCGGCATTCAGAAGGGTATAGCAGCTTGACTGTGCGCCCTTCTGCATCGGCCTGCGGCCCGAAATTTGCTGGAAAGGATGAAATCCGTTTTCCGAGCATCACTAAACCTGCCAGATCTCTTGCGGCAGACGGGTCAGCCTCTCTGCTCCCTTTGCTCCTACGAGGAAGGTGTCCTCAATTCCCACCACGCCCTCACCCGGATAGATCATCTTCGGCTCCACGGCAACGACCATGCTTTCGACGATCTCATGATCCACGGGACCGAGAACGGGATACTCGTCTATCTGCAAGCCCACCCCATGCCCCACAAATCCGGCTTTGCTGCCCGGCGGCCCTCCCAGGAAATCCTGATAGCCCATTCGCTCACCTTCTGTCTCGGAGAGGTTGTAGATCTCGCGGCCCGTCCTGCCCGCCCTAAGCTGCCCGGCTATGGATTCTTCGATCTGCAAGGCGGCCTGATGTGCATCCTCCAGCTTGGCCGAAAGCTTTCCTAAGCAAAATATGCGCGTCTCATCTGCGATGTAGCCGTTGTAGCAGCCGGCGTAGTCCACCAGCACGCTCTCGCCCCGCTTGATCCTGGAAAATCCCGGCCCCTGAGCAAAGAAGAGTGACATGCCCTTGCCGCCCGTGGGAGAGGATACGAAGCTAGGCATTGCTGCACTGGAACCTGTCATGAGATGGCCCATGGGAAGATTCTGATTAAACCGTCTGAATGTGACCTTTCCCTGATGGCCCATGAGCCTCATAGTGCTTTCCACAACGACGGCCAGATCTATCTCCCGCATGCCCTCTTTGAGGTTGTCTGCCACAGAGGCGATACCTGCATCCAGAATCCTTGCCGCCTCGCGGATGAGCCGGACCTCAAAATCGGACTTCACGGAGCGAATGTGCTTGATCTTCTCAGAGATATCGGAAAATATGACATCCTCGCCCAGAGCTGCTGCCAGGCGGGCATAATTATTGTAAGGAAGGACATCCAGCTCCAGGCCGATTTTCGCGCCTGCAGGCAGATCCAGATCTGTCTTGAGGGACTTTTGGCTCTTCTGGGGCAGCACGGGAAGAGGCGACTCTTGCCTGGCCCTCTCCTGGCTCTTTTTGATCATGAGGATGGGCAGACCGTCTCTGGGAATGTAGATGAGACCATCCTGGGCAGTGCCTGAGAAATAGCCCAGGTCCGTGGATTCAAATAATATGGCACCGGTCAGCTCGCCCATCCGGTCCTGCAACCTCTTTATCCTGGCATCTATCTCTGAGCGGGGATGCAAAATATACTCCATCTATAACACCTTATCCGTGGATTCAAAGCTATATTCGAGACGATAATTGTTACTATTACTACTATTGCCAATCTCTTCTTCCAGGTCCTGAAGGTATCTTCTCAAGACCGTCGTCCTTCCTGCAGCCAGCCTTTTAGCGCTCTTGGTATGCATGCCAAATTCCAGTTTGAGCAGCTTTTTGTAAAAATGGTCCAGATTCCATTTATTGTCATCCGGCTTTCTGGCCCGGCAGAAGGGATCGGTGGGATGGTAAAGCTCTCTTCCTAAAGTTCCTCCAGTGAGAAAGACCCGGGCAATTCCAATGGCCCCAATGGCATCAAGCCGATCTGCATCCTGAAGAACCCTGGCCTCCAGAGTAACCGGTACGATTCCCTTGGAAAAACGGTGCACATCTACAGCATATTGCACCTTCTCCCTTGCCGCCTCATCCAGACCGATGGACTGCAGGAAAGACTGCACGGCCTCATGTCCAAGGCCCAATGATACGTTCTGATTCACAGTTTGCTTTTTTTCCGCTCCAACATCATGCAGCAGCGCAGCCAGGAGCAGCACAGGCATATCTGCGCCTTCCTCCTCGCCAATAATCCAGGCATTTCTGCAGACTCTCAAGATATGCGAGAAATCGTGGGCAGGATCAGCTCCCTGGTACATGGGCCGAATTTGGCTTATCCAGGATTCCG
>JBFYLJ010000104.1:0-27996 GCA_041305465.1 Methanothrix sp. | reverse complement strand
AACTCATGGATATCGTGAAGGATGCATTCTTTGGATTGACGGCAAATCTCTCAGTAGCAAGAATGTGGATTCCTAGGTTCTTGTATGATAAGTTAAATTTGTTGTGTTAAAGACTATAATTAACCACATGAAATCAGAAATGAGCATTTGATCCCATACAACTAATGCTTATGCTCTTTGCAGGCAATAGTTTCGTGTCGGCACGATTCGGCATTTCCGCCCGCCCAGTCATCGAAGGCATCCTTCACCGTGCCGACAGATCCCACGAATACTTCAGCTCTTCCTCCTAAATCCCGTCCAGATCATGAAGAGCACGACAAGCACCAGTCCAATTCCGAGCAATGGAGCCGCAGAGGAACTGGGCTGAGAAGGCTTGGTGTCCACAGTCTCCATCACAAATCCCTTTACATCGCCTGCCGAAGAATCGGACGGCTCAGGCTTTTGGGCGGTGTTCGTTCCAAAACCGGAGGCAACGGTCTGGTTGTAGCTTGATGCCTTTTCGCCGGTTGAGGAATGTTTGATGGGCGACGATTTGCTGGACTTGCTGCTGGAAGAGACGCTGCCGGAGCTTTGGGAAGTATCGGGCTTTGGAGAAGGAAGCACTCCCTGCATGTATTCCTGCAAAGCCAGGTTGCCGCAGGTATGATGGCAACAGGTGACCCCATAATCCTGCACCGACTGCTCGTAGCGCTCTACGAGCTCTTTTTTCATCTCCTCTGTGGGATGCCAGCGATCCTTTCTGGCCGTTTCCAGCAAGCGTCCGGTCAGAGCCTGAGAAGCCCAGGGATTGCTCTCATCGAAGAACTTCTTCAAGCCCATCTTGTATTTGTCATCGACATAAATCTCGTGCACCTCAGACCAGGTGTTCTCACTGACCAGATCCGGGACTGTGGTCTCCCACCCCCACAGGTACTCGGTGAACCTGTCCATCTCCCTGGCTCCGGAGTAGCCCTGCTCCATCATGCCTTCAATCCACTGGGGATTGTAGTAACGCGTCCGCAGCTCCTTGGAGAAGAAGTCATGCAGGGAGGAGACTTTGCTTCTCTCCGGGTCTTTGCCGTCGGTGACATACATCTCAGGGGTCTTTCCGGTTACAGTTCTTACAGCCATGCCGATGCCACCCAGATACTGGAAGACATCATCGTTGTCGATGAATCCGTAGAGGTTGGAGTTGGTGTGATGGACTGCCGCCTGCACCCCGGCCAGGTTGGTCCGCAAGAGTTCCTTTTGCAGCCCGGACAGATCCTTTCCCGAGGATAGTTTGCTGCTCCAGATACCGTCGCCGTAGATGTACGACATCCTCTCTATGAAGAGATTGCCAAGCTTTGTGTCGTTCTCCCAGGTATTGCTGGCTGATATGGGGCTGTCAAGGTTGGGACCGTAAGTTCCTGCTTCTTCCAGGAATATTCGGGAGGCTGAGAGGATGGCAGCATCTTCCTCGCTATAGTTTCCACTGGCCATCAGCTCCTTGAAGATCTCCTCTGAATTCTCCCGAACGTAGTTGGGATACTCTGTGCTCGTGTCGTTGGAGGCCAACCTTATGGCCCGATCGATGAGCTGCAGCTTCTCAGGGAAGAGATCTCTATGCAGTCCCGAGGGGACGACGACAACGTCAACCCTCGGCCTGCCTAGCTCGGCCAGGGGAATGAGCTGGACATCGCTCACACTGCCATAAGCATCGTAGACCGGCTTTGCCCCGATCAGGCTCAGGATCTCAGACTCTACCACCCCGTGGTCGGTCATGGCCCAGGCCCAGAGGACCATGGCCATCTTGCGAGGATAGGTGCCGTTGTGATCCTGGCGGTAGCTCTCAATGAGCTTTTCCGCCAGGTCGGATCCCACAGCCCAGGCTGCGCTGGTGGGAATACGCCGCGGGTCCACGGAACGAAAGTTCCTGCCTGTGGGAAGGACGGCAGGGTCACGGATGGGATCGTCGGCGGGAGACGGCTGCGTGTAATTGGAATCCAGGGCGCTGTTGAGGCTGGGCACCTCCACAGAGCATGCGGCAATGCTCTGTGCATACTGCAGGGAACGGTTGAGCTGATCAGTTACGTTTTGGGATGCATTTCCAAGAACCTCATTCTGAGCGGCCTTGGGGGATGTCCCGTTGATTATCACATCCATAATCAGTTTCGACGTGCAGTTTTCCAGTTCTTGCTCCTTGTCAAGCCGGGCGGGATTGGGGTAGTCCTCATAGGAGATCATGGGAGCGACCTCTTTGGACAGGCTATCTCCGAGCATCGACCTCACCAGGCCGGTCAGTGGCACTCCCACCGGGGGCTTGCCGAAGACGTGCAGGCCATAGGGCATGAACTGGTTTTTCAGATCGTAAAGGTACTGCTCCAGCTTGTCTGCATATTGATCGAATGCAGTCTCATTAGCCGAGATGTTGGCGGCGTCCACCTGTAGATCCTCATCCAGGTGCATCTGAATGCTGATGTTGATGATCTGCTTTCTGTAGCCCTCCTTGACGCTGGCGTTCTGCACGCCTTTGTACTCAAAGACCATCTCCGCCAAATTGGTCAGGTTGCCGTAGAGCCCCGAGGCAACAATTGGCGGCGTCAAATGAGTGATCATCACCGCGTCGCCCCGTCGCTTGGCCTGGGTTCCTTCGGCGATGTTGTCTACGATGTAAGGATAGACCACAGGCAGGTCCGCAATAAGCAGAGCCGGCCAGGAGTCATTTATGGAAATTCCGCATTCCTTTCCCGGCAGCCACTCCTGGGTGCCGTGCTTTCCCAGGTGAACGATGGCATCGGCTCCAAATCCATTCTTGAGCCAGAGATAGAAAGCAATGTACTGGTGATGGGGAGGCACGGACTTGCTATGATAAAGAACAGTGTTGTTCTCCAGCCATCCTCTGCTCGGCTGAGGCAGTAGGAGGACATTTCCGAAAGAGAGCTTGGGAATCACTATGAATTTTCCGCTCTCATTCTGGTAGACCATGATCTCTCCCGGCGGCGGCCCCCACATCTGGGTCACTTCTTTCTGCTTATCCTCCGGAAGGGATGAAAACCACTGCATATAGATCTCGGCGGGCAAGAGGGTAGCATTGCCGGCCCTGACCATGGCCTCCAGCTCGCCCGGAGCCCAGGAGCCCACATTGGTTCCCTGGTGAGCCAGAAGATCGACCAGAGCTTTTTCGTCCGGTACCGTCCCGTTTACGCTGTAGCCGTCCCGTATCATTCCAGCCAGAATGTTTTGCAGACTGCGAGGCACATTCAGGTAGCATCCTTCGATATTGTCCTTGCCGCCTCCGTGGTTATAGTAGATTATGGCTACTTTCTTCTCCCTATGGGCAACATTGCCAAGCTTTGCCCAGGCTATTGTTCTATCCGCCAGCCAGTCCATCTGGTTTTCAATGGGCTGGTAGCCGGAGTCATTTCTTCCGGACATGACTATAGGCTCTATAACTGCATCCATCTCAGGCAGAGCTATCTGAAAGTAAATCTCCATTGGGTTTATGCCAGTGCTTTCTCTCCACTCCTCGGGAGTCTGATAGTAGAGCCTCATGCCTCTAAGCACCGGCACGTTCAGCTCCTGCAGATCGGCTATGCCCTGATCTGGATCGCCATAGTTGAGCCGGAAGGACTTGGTTAGAATGACCGCATCAACGATTGAGGTATTGTTTCGCATGAAGAAACTGTGCAACGAGTTAGAGCCTGAGAAGCCCAGGTCGATCACATTCGCTCCTTTCTTCTCCAAAGCGGAGATCAGGGCGGGTCTATCCGCATGGCCCAGATCCTGATAATAGCTGATTATGCCAATGGTGGGCGCGGTACGATTGAAACTGTGTCCTGTTTTGTTGCCATACCAGTTCAGGTAAGAGCTGATATTTAGAAAAAGATCAGGTGAATCGGGATGATAGATGTATTCCTGGGGGGTGGGAAGCGGGTCCTCCACCTTGAGGTTTTGGTTGCAGAAATTGGCGGCCAGATAAGAAAATAGACGTCTCATGTTTTCGACGCGGCCATAATCCCAGTACTCCTGGATAAAAGGATGATCGGTGAGGTTTACATTTCCCAGGTGCTCATAGCCTTCGCAGTTGAGTACAATTATTGGCACACCTTTTTGCTTTGCTTCTTGCAGTGGGGCTGCCAGCCGAGAAGCTACCTCGGACCCCATCATCTCAATGAATATGAGTTCGTAAGAGGATAAGTTGGAAGCATTCTGAAATGGGATAAGAGTTACATTAAGAACAGAATCAGATGAAGCCTGTTTTATTAATGGATGATTTCCTACAGTTAAAAAAAGAGCCTCGGGCCTCCTCAGGAGGACCCTGGCTGTGATCTCCAGACGAGGCGCATCCTCGGGTCTCGCCCGTCTGTCTCCGAAATAAAATACTATTTTGTCTTTATCTCTCAGATCGGCAATGTCCGGCCCGAATACGGGCATGGCTTCCTCGGGATAGTTTATCCAGAACCGCCAGGATTTATCTCCCTCGGCCCGATAGCTTCCAAGGGCCTCTACTTGCAGACCGTAAAGGTCATAGAGAGAATCGTTCAGGCTCAGGTTAAGGTCGCTTTGCTCACAGGCATTGGAGAGCGCCCCCAGAGCGGTGCTCTGGTTGATTAGGTATATCTTGCCGCTGCTGGTTGTGAGGTTATAGCTTTCGTCCCCCAGCATAACCTCTCCCTTCCAGATCAGACCTTTGGGTTGGGAACTGAAGGCATAAAGCCGTCCGTCATCGGCTCCCATGAAGACCATACCATCCGAGGCTGAGGCCGAGGACATGATAAAGGAGTTGACTGGGTAGGACCAAATAACCGATCCGTTCCGGGCATCCAGAGCATAAAAGGCACCCTCACTGCAGCTTGTCCCGAAATACACTTTGCCGTCTAAAACCAGAGGAGAGGACTTGACCGGACCGTTTACCTCCGTTTTCCAGATAAGTGAGCCATCTCGAGCATCAAAGCAAATCAGATGGCCCTTTGGCTTATCATCCGATCCTACATAAACCCGGCCAGAGCTGGCAGCGGGAGAGGAGATGCTTCCATTGATCTCAGCAGTCCACAGCTCGGTTCCCGATGCTGCATCCAGGGCCTGGATAGATTCCTTTGTGACCAGGAAAGCCTTTGCTTCCCACAGAGTAGGCGTGGCGGTGATCTGAGATGCTACTTTTACCTTCCACAGCACCTCTTTGGAAACGGAATCGACGCAGTACAGGGCAGGATCTCCACCAGGGAAGTAGATCTTCTGGCCAGAGGCGGCTGCCGAGACATAGTTGCTCACCTGGTCGGTGGACTGGTTCCACAGCTCTTCGCCTTCCAGACTCAGGGCATGCAGCGCCCCGTCCGAGTAACTCATGACATAGACTACTGCGTCCTGGATAAGAGGTGAGGAAGCTACACCCCACCATTTGGGATCGTTTTCTATCGTCTTGTTCCAGACCGTATCTCCCGTCCCGACATCTACGCAGTAAATATCGCCCGTTAGAGAGCCCACAAAGATCTTGTCACCTTGCAGAGCAGGAGATGACGCACCACCTTTGCCGCCCAGGGAGTTGATCCACAGCCGTTTGCCGTCGGCCCGGTCCAGGCATGCCAGGCCAAGCTCTCCTTTGAAGGTCATATCCGGCCAGTTGGAGACGAACACCCGGTCCCCGGAGACAGCCGCTGAAGCGCCGACATAGCCGTGGCCTGTAAGGCTTGTGCTCCAGAGAAGATCTGCCTCGTCCGGCCCGGTGCCGCTCATGTTTCCGGTTCGCTGGTTGTCACCCTGGAATGTTGAAAAATCAGCGCTTGCCTGGCCTGCCAGTCCGAATACTAATAAGACCAGTAGCAGAATTAACCCCGTGGTGCAGGTAGCCGCAATTCTCATTGGCCGACACCTCCCCGGCCAAATGCGTACACCTTGCCACTGCCGATGGTAAAGACCATGCCGCCTGCCACTGCCGGAGACGAGCCGCCGGCAGGATAGCTCCAGACCATCTCGCCTGTGCTGGCATTGAGCGCATGAAGGGCGTTGTAATTCATATTCTTCTCCGTCTGACCCACGAAGAGCAGGCCGTCTGCATAGGCAGGAGAGCATCTCCACTCACCAATCCCATCATCTTCTTGGGTCTTCCAGATCAGATCTCCTGTCTTTGCATCAAAGCAGTAGGTGGCCTTCTCGCTAAAGCCATCGGTGCCACCGCAAACGAAAAGGAGACCTCTGGCCAGGGCCGGGGTGCCGTCAGTTCTGTGAATGCTCTTCACCCATAGCAGGCTTTTATTCTGAAGAGAGACGGCCATGATGTCCCCATCTCCTTCGAAGTTGTAAGTGGTGAAGTAGGCAGCATCCTGGGAAAGAGCAGCAGAGCCGCAAGGCGAGTTCTTGGTGCTCAGGTTCCAGATCTCAGACCCATTATCAAGGCCCACGTAGTAGACCTTTCCTCCCTGGCCCCACTCCCAGCTTGCGAAGAGCACTTTTCCACCGTCAATGGCGGGGGTGGACTGAGCGTTGCCCTCTACAGTGAAGTTCCAAAGCTCGTTTCCGGTTTCCTCGTCCAGGCAGTAGTAGTGGTGGCCGTCCCAGTCGTTTACTACAACCTTGCCTTCAGCCACGGCAGGTCCTCCGTCCACGCTTCCTCTTTTCGTAGGCGGAACAAATCTCCACAGTTCTCTGCCGTCAGATGCATTCAGGCATAGGGTACCTGAGCCAGACAGGAAGACTTTTCCGTCATCATAGGCAGGGGAAAATCCCCACACCTGACAGGTATCCGGGGTCGCCTCAAAGGATCTATTCCACAATATCTTTCCAGAAGACTGATCCAGACAGACCAACTGGTCGATGCAGTTGACGAAGACCCGTCCATCTGCAACGGCGACGCAGGACCCTTCCTGAGCGCTGATATTTTCGCTTATCCAGGCGGTTTGGTTGCTGTGGGGCGCAAGGGATACAGATGCGCCTTCATGCAGAGGGTCCATATGGAACTGGGGCCAATCCCCAAGACTATCTGTGCTGCTGTAAACCGGCGGCACGAATGCTATCATAATAGCAAGAAATGCCATTGCCGGCCTTAAACGTTGGGCAGTATTTGCCGCATTCATTCTGCTAAACCTCCTTCTTCTTTTGAATTGCCAAAAGCATACACTCGTCCTTGACCAATGGTAAACATCATGCCACTGGCAACTGCAGGCGATGAACCTCCTTCACCATAGCTCCACACCTTCTCGCCGCTGCTGGCATTTAGGGCAAATACGCCCCTGTATTCGGTGTAGTCTGCTCTCCCGGAAAAGAGCAGTCCATCAGCATAGGCAGGAGAGCACCTCCAGTCGCCTATTTCCTCCTTCGCCGGGGTCTTCCAGATCAATTCGCCGCTTGATGCATCGAAGCAATAGGTCAAAAGTTCGCTAAATCCCTGGCAGCCGCCACAAAGGTAGACCCGACCACCGGCAAGCGCTGGCG
Organism: Methanothrix sp.; assembly: GCA_041305465.1. GTDB lineage: Archaea > Halobacteriota > Methanosarcinia > Methanotrichales > Methanotrichaceae > Methanothrix. Next base: position 20,607 of record JBFYLJ010000104.1, on the reverse strand, counting down.
TGCTGTCAGTGGGGCTCACCTGCGCCTCCCATAAAACAGAGCCGTTGGTCAGAGAGAGAGCCAGAAGGTCTCCTTCTCCTTCGAAGTTGTAGGTGGCCATGTAGACCGCATCATCGTGGATCGCGGCTGAGCCGCAGGGGGAATTGTCTGTGGAAAGGTTCCAGATCTCCGAGCCGTTCTCAAGATTTGCGCAGTAGATCTTGCCACCCAGGCCCCACTCCCACCCGGCGAAGACCACTCTGCTCCCAGCAATAGCCGGAGTGGACTGGGCGTTGCCCTCTACCGTAAAGTTCCATAGCTCTTTTCCAGTTCCCTCATCCAGGCAATAGTAGTGGTGGCCGTCCCAGTCGCTCACCATCACCCGGCCTCCTGCCACCGCAGCACTTGCATCCACTGCGAACCGACCAGTGGGCGGGGCGAAGCTCCAGATCTCCTTGCCGTCGAGAGCATTGAGGCAGTAAGTCTTTTCCGAGGTGAAGAAGACCTTATCCCCGTCAAAGACAGGCGAAAAACCGAACGCATAGTCTCCAGCAGGGCTAAAGGGAAAGCTCCAGAGGATCTCTCCAGTCCACTGGTCAAGGCAGGCCAAATTGTCAACGCAGTTTACATAGACTCTGCCCCCGCCCACGGAGACGGAGGATCCCGGCTGGGCGCCGATCACCTCGCTGATCCAGGCAGTTTGATTAGAGGCTGGGGCGTGGGAGGCGGACGAACCGGTGTGCTCTGCATTGCAATGAAACTGGGGCCAGTCCCCTTTGCCTTCTTCATCGCCAAGGCAGTACAGCTTCCCGTAATGCTGATCGCCCTCTGTTCCGAAGTAGACCCGTCCGTCCGAGAGGGCCACGCCGCCCAAAATATAGCCGTTGTCTGGTGGATTGAGCCTCCAGAGCAACTCTGCCTTATCACCCCCATCTTCCAGGCAGTAGACTGAGCCGTTAACCTGAGAAGTGGTGAAGAGAACCCTGGGCATCTTCAAGGCTATCGATATCGATGGAGAGGATTTTACACCTGCCTCTGTCGGGTAGGACCAGATCAATCGGCCGCTGGTGTCGTCCAGACAGACCAGAGCACCGGGATGACCGTGCTCGCCAGCGCCCAGGTAAACCCGATCACCAACCACCGCAGGCGTTGAGGTGGAAAAGCCCACGGGTGCACTCCAGCCCCGGTTTTCAAACCTGCCTGTCTTCCGGTCGAAGCCGACTTTCCAGGCAAAGCCTTCCTGTGCAGAGGCTTCAGAGGTGGTGTAGATGCTTTCCCCCGTGCAGGCCACAGATGCCCGGATTCTTCCCGGATTTGGCTGGGAAAAACTGATCCGAGAGCAGTCATTGAGATCTAGCTCATCGGCTACCTTTCCACAGGAACGGTTCAGGCTGAGAAGCAATCCATCATTTTGACCGAAGACCAGATATTCGCCACAAGTGCAGGCCCCGCACCACATGTAGCCTTTGGTCTGTGTAGTGAAGTTCCAGCACTCTGAGCCGTTCTCAAATAAGCAGAGGTACTTCTTTTCTCCTGTTCCGTAGGCGCTTCCCTCTCCTAAATAAATGCGACCATCAAGGTAGGTGAGAGGAACCTCAAACCTCTTATCGGTCAGGGATTGGTTCCACAGCTCTTCGCCCGTCTGGGCAATAAACGCAGCGAGAATCCCTGAATCGGTGGCCGCAAATATCGCCTCCCCGTTACTGACCGGGGTAGAGGTCTGGAAGACCCATCCATCCATTTGCGAATGCCACAACAAGTCGCCGCTCAACTTATCGAAAGCGGAGAGGGATCCATTCCCGGCCTGGACATAAACCAGTCCGGAAGAGACGATGGGTGAGGCATCAACCCTCAGCACGTCCGCAGACCAGAGGATGACGGGATGCTCGGGAACTTCATCATGGCTAATTGCGAAATGAAAGCTATCCTTCTGAAACTGCGGCCAGTCGGATGCATCGATATCGACTGACACAATGAAAACTAATATTATAAATATATAAAAAATGACAGCAATCTTCTTCACGAAATAACCACCTGCCAAAAACTTTTGCAGAATAATATGAAAAATAGAACAATCCATCTGATGGAAATCCTACTTATTCATTGATGCTGCGAGTTGTTGCATTCTGGAGCATGCCATCAGCGGGATATCCCATAGCTCTGGATAAATTCAGCAGCTGCAAAGCAATCTTGGTGCACTCCTGGCCCAGCGACTGCTCTAGCGAAGGCAGCATACCACTGGAAAGATCCATCTCGATCTCGATGTCTCCCTCCAGAACGACCCCTTCCATGTTCTGTATTTTATAATCGGATAATACCTCATTTATGTCTTTCATCTTAAGGGATTTTGTCTCATCTGCCATTTCTATGCCCTCCTCGAGTTTCGATTTCAGCCTATTTAAGTGGGAGATGGAAGTGGGGGCATGATCCCTGTGATATGCTCCCGCTTCCTGAGTTGAATGGACGCATGGGGTTTGGTCCACTAATTTTAAGTTAATACAAATTAAGTTTACTTAAAGTTTTTGGTGCTTTAGGTCGTACATCATTCTCAAAGTCTGGAAAATATATGTCAATCAAGAAATTGTCTGACCATCACGATTAGTCTTGGTCCGAGGCTATCAAATAGCACAGAAAGCACAGAGCAAAGAAGGATTTTTTGGAATCGAATCGCGAACTTACTCAGATGAGATAAAAAGGTGCCAATTTGATTGCCGGGCGCAGTAGTCAAAGGGCTGCTACTAATGCACGCAAAAAAGCATATTTCTGTGTTCAATCACAACCAGTACGCTCAAGCTTCTAAGCCGGGGAAAAATTATTCATTGATGGGCGGGCAGATCATACTTCCCAGGCGGCAACCACTTTCTCCACGTTTACATAATCTCGCCGGCCATTGTGCTCCAAGACTATGACACCGTCAGCGCTTCCCACCAATTTGCCCTGCATCCGTTCTTTCTCGTCGCCACCGAAATAGACCTCAATATTTTTGTCGAAGAGATGTTCCGACATGAACTTATCCAGCATACCAAGTACCTCCATCGTTTTTGCTTGGATTAATTATATGTATTTTTTATAGATATAGTTTGTGGTCTATTTCTCTTAAGTTCACCAATTTAGATAAATTGATTAAAGAAATAATTTACTTGATTAAGCAAATTTGAGCACAATCAATTTTTCTTAATTCCGGAGGGAGGGGTCAAAATGGCAAAATCCGTCCTAAATCCACATAATTCATGTGATTATATATTTATGCTTTTTTTCATTGGGTTCATCGATATCGGCTCAAAGAAGCTAAAATATCTTCCTCTTTTGCAGGTTTGGCAATATAATCGTCCATTCCCGCCAATAGACACTTCTCTCGATCCCCCTTCAGAGAGCAACTGGTCAACGCGATTATTCTAATGCTCTTGCAGGGCCAACGATCACGAATGGCTTTAGTAGCTTGCAGACCATCCATCTGCGGCATCTGCACATCCATGAAGATCACATCGTAAGAGCGACTTTGAAGTGCTCCAATAGCCTCAATTCCATTGCCCACCACGTCAGCGTTAAATCCGATTTTTTTCAGCAGCTTTGCCATGATCCTCTGGTTAACCGGATCGTCTTCCACCAGCAATACCTGCAAGAAATCACCATTGGGAGTTGATCGTGAAGTACAAAGCCGCCGAAGAAGCCGGATTCTATCCACCTTGACCATAAATGACTGGTGGCATTCTTCCTCCAGTCAGTGCCAGGATCATATTGGCGGTCCATTCAAAAGACATGCCCTCGCTATTGCTCTTCCACCAGACAGATCCATCCTCATTTTGCAGGCCCAGAAGATGGCGAACGGGATCTTCTGATCCAACCTTCCACTCCTCAGGGTTTTGGCCGGCAGCTTTTATGGCCAGAATGGCCCAGCTATCGGTCGCTGCATTGGATCCTAGTGAAGAGAATCCACCATCCTTGTTCTGTTCGGATGAAAGATACTGCAAACCTTTCTTGACAACATCCGAATTTGTCTCTTCACCACCGCTTATTAGTGCGCATAAGATGATGCCGGTGGTATCGGGATCCTCGCCTTTCGAGCCACCGTTCCAGGCAAAACCACCTTTAGCCGTCTGAAGACGCAACAGGTGATCAATGGCACCTAACACCTCATTTGATTGGGACTCATTGCATGCCGCGAGGGCCATTATAACCAATGCATCATCCCAGATGTAACTCTCTTTTCCTACCTCACCGCCAGGGGAAAAGTAGCTTTTGAGTATTTGCACGTAATTCTTGCCGTTGATATCCCGAGGATCCAGTCCGCCCGAGGCGAGGGCTATCACGTATCGCCCTACCTGGGCTTCGGCATTGCTTGAATTGCCAAGTTCCTCTTCATTCTTCAGCATATATTGCAGTGGATCGGTCCCGTTCATGGCAAGAGCTGATAGATTCTTGCCGGAGGATGCTAAGGCGGTTATTGCCATGCATGTATCTTTAATGTCGCTTTTCGATTTGGGTTTGGGTCCAAAGCCACCGTCCTCGTTCTGACAGGATAAGAGATAGTCCACTGCCAAAATGGCCGGGCTACCCGAATCTGTGAGAGTTCCTCCCCCTAATGATTCATTGACTGCTGCTGGAATACACTCAGAGGAAGGGGTCTCAAGAGTCCCTGCCGCTATGGCAAGAAGCAAGGCAAGAGCCAGGTATATTCGAATATATTTCATATTGATCCTGCCCCTAAACATTTGGCTTCTGGCCGATCGAGACAGGAGTTGCACCATTTCTGCATGAAGAGCAATCAAAGACACCTTCTGCAGAATGTCCCTCACGGTCTACTTTTGTCATATTCAGCCACCCACCGCTACAACATGGGAGAAGCTCATAAATCTCCTCATCGGATGGGCAATATTCGTCGCAATACTCTGTGCAATTATCTGAGCAATATGTTTCGTCAAAGCCCAGGTCTTCCATGCAATGGTTCATGCATTTCAGATTGCATTCCTCTTCACAATCTACATTATCATTTAAATCCATAGGAATTAGGCCTCTTTGGAAAAGCTGGAAGTTGCCAATATATTTTCCATACAACTCTTCTTTGGGTCGAGCCTTTTGCGTCCAATTCATGAAGGCATCTCGCTCAAATGTGCGCGCAGATAACTCGGCGGTTCCCTGGAAATCTGCCATATGTGTGAAATTGATTCCCATGGTGTTGTTGTAAAGACTGATCTTCTTAAGATAATCCAACTGGCGATATCTTTCGCTGTATTCTGACGCTTTTTGATAATTCTTTTGGAATATGCTATCTTCATATTTGGATTTATAGCTAAGATTTCGATTATAAGCCTCAAACTCTACCGGATTGTACTTTAATTCCGATGATTCGCTAAGGTCTATCCCACTTGGCCTTTGCTTGATGATTTTTTCAGTGTTATAGCTTCCAGACCCCTTTTGACTAACCGTTGTCGAGCGTGATGGATACTGTCCCCGGGAATTTTCAAACACTGATCGGCATGCGCAAAATCCCTCGCCCTGGATTGAGGAGGTTTCATCATATTTGACAATGCCACCACGGCTCGACCCAAAACCGGCAACTGAACAGATAGATGGCCCGCCAATTCCGCACTGGATATACGCAATCTCATCAAAGTAATAAGTGGCCACGTATCCGCCTTTCTCAGCCGCCACGCAATAGTAGGCGTCATAATTCAGGGTGATCTCTTCAGTATAACCATCACTGCCTGTCTGGAAGGTATCATTGCCCACAGTGACCTCTGCCCCGGAAGAAGGACGATCGTAGCCGCCATAGCTGTATGCCGATTTTTCCATTACCTTGATCCGAAAGCCTTCACCCTTGCTCACAACACTTGGATAATGAGCCAGATAAAGGATGCCCGCCGTCGGACCGCCGTTGTTGGGACCGATGAACTGGAGCTGGTCGCCATCCTCTATTTGGTAGCCGCTGACTCCCTCACCAGACTCTCCACCGTTTACATAAAAAGCAGGCCCCCAGCTTCCGCCGCATCCGGCAATGCTTTTTACAAAAACAAAACCGCCACCATAGTCCTGAAAATCATAGCCCGCATCGCTGGCCTTGATGGCATCCCAGGCCGTAGGATTTGGTTTTGTCACAGTCACAGCACTGTCATAGACTACGCCTCCATTGCAGAAAACCGTTATCTGCACTGTTACTGCCCCTGATACGGTTGTTAATGCCAATAATAAAACGCAAAATAACGCCAAGGCAAAACATCTCATTTTTCAATACCCCAAATTACTTGTATTAGTTCAATTTAGCTTGATCAATTTTAGTTGATCTTATTTAAAACTTATTGTTTAAACCTCCTACAAGTGTTTTTAAATCTGCGAAAGAGTTAAATCCAATAATGTTGTTTTCGAATCAGTTAAGTTTAGTAGGTGTCTCTCTTGGATCTAACGTGGCTTTCTATTTCCGGAGTGCTGATCGGAATTCTGATCTTCGCCCTTAAGGTTAGTCTGGGGTGCGGTCTGGCCAGCCTCAGCCGCCGTGAAGTGCTTTCCATCGCCGCCGGGTATTTGATTATCTCCTTCTTCATGGGCATGGCCATAGAGCTGCTCCCGGAAAACGTACTGGATGCAACTTTGAACGCGGGAATGGCAATGCATCTTGCAGTTGCCCTGATGCTGGTAGCTCTGGGCGTCATGACCGCCAGAAAATGGAACCACAATCATCATGACATATCAAGGAAGACCTTCTGGATCTTATCCATGCCCTGTCCGGCCTGCCTGGCTGCCAGCTTCATCACTTGCAGCTTTCTGGCTGGACTTGTGGATATCAATCCCTGGAAGATCGGCGCCCTGGTGGGCATTCTCTTCTTCTTTTGCATAGCCATCTTCTCCACGGCACTGGGGCGGATCAAAGGGACGCCCGCATCTCTGGGAAATGCCATGATATTCATTGGCATCTTCTACATCCTCTCCATCCTTCTCATCCCGGCATACCTCAATTCCCAGAAGATCTCATTCATTTCCCATAGTCCTCCACTGGCAGACATAGGCATATCCTATCTGGTGATTTTGTCACTCGTGGCTTTGGGATTCCTGGGCAGACGATGGGGGCTCCGCTTTTGAGCCTTTATGAGGCCAGTGTAGAGCTGCTCTATATCTTCTCTACAGCATTTCTCTACCCAGTCATAGTCAGCCTGCTGCTGCTATTTGCCTGGTCTTTAGCCCTGCTGGGATCCCTGGTAAACGAGTACACATCTCGGCACAGGACCCTGGCAAAGCTGGAAGAAGCCTGCATCAATGCGGCCCATTTGAGGCAGGAGGGTAAAGCAAAAGAGGCATGTTCCGCTCTTAAGAGCTACAAATGTCCCAGGCAGCTCTACCTGGCCCTGGTGCAGATCGGCCAATCTCTGGTGAATGGGCTCTTCGATCTCAAGTTCGAGAAGATCCTGCAGGATACTGAGCTATCCATGGCAAGAACTCTTGAGCCCGTGAGGATCGGAGTTAAGGTCGGGCCGATTTTAGGACTGATGGGAACTCTTATTCCCATGGGCCCAGCTCTCCTGGGCCTCTCTCAGGGTGACATCAAATCCCTGGCCGACAACCTGGTCATAGCTTTTGCTACCACAGTCATTGGGCTGGTAGTAGGAGGTATCTGCTATGCAGCGATGGTGATCAGAACCAGGTGGTACCGACAGGACCTAAGTGACCTGGAATACGCAGTAGACATCATTCGGGGCAGAAGAGATGAGACGACGTAGGTTGGGACTTTTGGGCGACATCGAGGACGAGGATCCCATGGGCGGGGTGGCCAATCTCTTTGATACAGCCATGGTCTTTGCTGTAGCACTACTCCTGGCACTGGTCGTTTCATACAATATCCCGGAGCTGCTCCAGCCGGAGAGCAATGTGACCATTGTCAAGAATCCGGGCGATCCCAATATGCAGATCATAATCAAGGACATGGACCAGATCCAGGTTCTAAACATGACCGAAAAGATTGCCGGCGGTCAGGGCACCAGGATGGGAGCTGCCTACCAGCTTGAGAGCGGCCAGGTGGTGTATGTCCCGGAAAATGCCACGGATATTCGGTGATGTGGGGGATTATTAGGTCCCCAGCTCCCCTGTCCACACGTCAAGTTTAAGCTGTCAGCGATTTTAATGTTTAACCATGTTGCAAGAAGTCCGACTGACTATCGTGGTTGAGAATTCCGCCCCCTTTGGCAACTCTTCGGTCTGGGCCCAGCATGGTCTGTCCATCTTTTTGGATCTGGACTATGGCAGAAAGAGGATGAAGCTGCTCCTGGACACGGGCGCATCCTCCGAGGTGATGCTGCATAATGCCGATACTCTGCATATCGACCTGTCCCACCTTGATCTCATATGCTTAAGTCACGGCCATTATGACCATACAGGCGGCCTGATGGGCATACTACAGCGCGCGGGCGGCAGAGTTATCGTCCTGGCCCATCCCGATATCTTTGCACCCAAGCTGGGAACGAAGCCCACCCTCAAGTTCATAGGCCCGCCCTTTTGTCGGGCTGAAATCGAGGCAGCAGGGGCGATCATGCTCGATTGCAAAAGCCCGGCGGCTATAATGCCTGGAGTCATGACCACAGGCGAGGTAGCGCGCCAGGAGACCTTCGAGAAGGTAGCGGGCTTCTGCACGATCAAAGATGGTCAATACTGCGAAGACAATATCCCAGACGACCAGGCCCTGGCGATCAACATCGAAGGTAAAGGCTTGGCAGTCATAACCGGCTGCGCCCACGCCGGGATCATCAATACCATTAAGCACGCCCAGAAGATCACGGGAGTAGAGGAACTTTATGCCGTGATAGGAGGCTTCCACCTTATTGGTGCTGATGAAAAGCGAATAGAAGCTACGGCAGAAGCTCTGAGGAGACTTGATCCTGCCATCGTTCGTGCGGGACACTGCACGGGACAAAGAGCTGTCTGCCGACTTCAGAAGGCCTTGGGCGAGAGATGCCAGCCCCTCGCTGCCGGAGATACAATACTGCTATAAAATAAATCGAGGTGTAAAAGAGAATGATAACATTCGGACCGGTACCATCCAGGCGGCTGGGGCGCAGCCTGGGCATAAACAACATACCTGCCAAGATATGCAGCTATTCCTGCGCCTACTGCCAGGTTGGCAGGACGTTGCAGATGGAGGTCGTGCGCCATCCCTACTACTCGCCCCAGGAGATCTATGATGAGGTGGCTGATAAAGTGGACAGATCCAAAGACCGGGGCCTGGCCATCGATTACCTCACTTTCGTGCCAGACGGAGAGCCCACCTTAGACATAAATCTGGGACAGGAGATCGATATGCTGAGGACACTGGGCATCAAGATAGCCGTGATCAGCAATGCCTCTTTGATCTGGGATCTGAACGTACAAAAGGAACTGGCAAAAGCGGATTGGATCTGCCTCAAGGTAGATGCTGCGGATGAGCGAATCTGGCGGCGCATGGACCGGCCTTCACGATCGCTGGTGCATGAGGCAATATTACAGGGCATCATGGAATTCGCAACAGATTTCAGGGGGGTGCTCGTCACAGAGAGCATGCTGCTCTCCGGCATAAATGACGACGAGAAATCTATCGAGAAAACGGCAGAATTTCTGGAAAAGGTCGATCCAGCGATTGCCTATATCTCCGCGCCCATCAGGCCGCCTGCGGAAAAATGGGCGGAAATGCCATCGGAACAGAGCATTAACCGCGCTTATCAGATATTTTGCACCAAGGTGAAGCATGTGGAGCTTCTCGTGGGATATGAAGGAGACAGCTTCGATCTTACTGGAAATGTAGAGAGCGATATTCTCTCGATCGCCGCCGTTCACCCTATGAGGGATGCGGCGGTTAGAAAAATTTTGCAGCGGTCCAATGAAAGCTGGGAAGTTGTTGAAAGACTGATCGATCAGGGAAAGCTCGTCAAGACAGAATATCAGGGCAACACATTCTATCTGAGGCGGCCCGAGACAGTCTGATCGCCTGAGATAATCTGATATATTCAGCAGGCCAACATAACCAAGCAGGTGATGCAATTTGAAGCAAATTCTCGTTGTCTTATTGTTAGCTCTCTTGCTCTTCTCCTCCGGCTGCATTCAGCCCCAAGAGGCTCCGGCTGTGTCGCAGAAGGCCGCCACTGAGGAGTGGAAAGCCGATGGCATCGTGGGTGATAGCGAATACTCTCGCAGCATGCTCCTGCAAAGCCCGGCCAGGCAGGGCTACAGCGGAGGGGATATGGAAATCTCCTGGAGGAACGATCAGGAATATCTCTACCTGGCCCAGAATGCCAGCACTGACGGCTGGATGGCTATAGGCTTTGAGCCACTGGAGTGGATGAAGAACTCTGACATAATCATGGCCTCGGTGCAATCTGGCAAGGCAGTGGCGCAGGACGAGTATAGCACCGGCAACTACGGTCCACACATCGATGATACCATGCTGGGAGGCACAAACGACATTGAGGAATTTGCAGGCAGAAAAGAGGGCGGTCGCACCGTCATCGAGCTGAAGAGAAGGCTGAATACGGGAGATAAGTTCGATAAGGCTTTCACGCCCGGCCAGGCGATATCCATAATCTGGGCGCTGTCCAACAATCCTGATCTCAGCTTCAAGCACAATGTGGCCTTTGGCGAGGGGATCATTACCCTGACCGGTGAGCAGACTATGCCACCAAGGGCCGCAACCTCAACACTAAGCTCGAGCGATAAAGAGGGATTGCTCTTCATCTGGGAGGAAGAAAAGGCAGCTCGCGACCTGTACACATCCCTTTATGAGAAAGACAAACTCTCCATCTTCAGGGACCTGGCGAGATCTGAGCAAAGCCACATGGACCAGGCCAGAGCGATCATAGACAAATACGCTCTTACCATTCCCGGAAAGGATGAACAAGGAGTATTTCAGAATCAGACGTTGCAGAAGCTTCATGACGAGCTTCTGGCGAAAGGACTGTCGTCTGATCAGGATGCTCTAAAGGTGGCGGCCACCTTTGAGGAGATTAGCATCATGGACCTGGAGAAAGAGTTGGCAGTCACAGAGGAAGCGGATGTCAAGGCTATGTACCAGGGATTGCTGGCTGGCTCCCGAAAGCATCTGCGTTCGTACGTAAGCGACCTTATGGATCAGGGGATTCAATACGAACCCCGGTACCTTGAAAAGGATGAGTTCGATAAGATAGTCAAAGTTGAGTAGCACCGGCATTGGATAAAATCATAGGGAGCCGCTACAGCTCCCTATTTACAGAAAACCTTTTTCGCATAATCAATTTCGTACCCCTATGCCGACCGGCTGCCCTGGATGGTTCCGGACCATGCCTGACCCTGAGCATCGAAGGCATTGAAGCTGCCGGAGAGGAAATCTTTGCTCATCGTCAGAGTGCAGCGGTAGAGCATCAGCTGCTCCGCATTGATCATATCCAGGTAGAGCACATCTTTTGCGGCCTGACCGCTGACTGAGACGGAATTGGTGTAACCGGACAAAGATAATGTGCCGCGTCCAAATACTGCATCCCGGTTCTGGACAAGCAGCAGCTCGACCTTGCCGGGCATGCCGCCCATAAGGAACAGATTCCATTTGCCCCGCAGCTCTTGCGCAGCCGGTATAAAGGGACCCAGATACTCTCTGCCACGGATCTTATCCAGAAACTCAGCCGTATGCTCCGGATCAAGAGGGCGCATCAAGGGATCGATGCCCAGTGGGTCCGCATAGGGATCGATATGAACCGTTGGCGTATCCTGGCTGCTTGTCTTTCTCATATCCTCCGGCAAAGTAAAGATGTCACTTGCCAGTGGGTCAATTTGCGATTGGCCCTGCACACTCAGGCATATGACTATAGCTGCCCAGCCTATCAGCATCTTTGCAAACATTTCTCAAAACCCCCAATCTCTTATTACCCTGCAGACATAAAAATTGGCCATTCATATGAGCTAAATAGAGCACCTACATGACTGCTGCGGGCAATTTAGAGTTGCTTATCCAGAACATTCCACATCTCTGAAATGGCCTGTGCTACCGGTCCGCCAATCTCGACCACAGATCGTTCTGATACCATAGCCTCCACCACTGATGCATGATAAGGCAGCCTTCCGGCTACGATAACATCTCGCTCCCGGCAGAGGGCCTCGATGCGCCAAGACCCAGCGGGATTGAGGTCGTATTTGTTTATGCAGACGGCTGTAATGATGCCGAAGTGACCTGCCACGTCCAGGATTCTTTCCAGGTCATGCTCGCCGGTGATGGTGGGCTCGGTTACCACCAGAGCCAGATCGACCCCGGTAAGTGAGGCAATCACCGGGCATCCTATGCCGGGAGAGCCGTCGATCAGGATCAGATCCAGCTTGCGCATAGCGGCCAGGTCGCGAGCCATTTCTCTTACCATGGCCACCAATTTTCCTGAAGCTTCCTCGCCCGCAAACAGCTCGGCATGCACCAGGGGCCCGAATCTGGTATCAGAAATGTAGGCATAACCGGCGAGACTCTCTCTCATCTCCACGGCCTTCGCCGGGCAGACCAGTTTGCAGACGCCGCAGCCCTCACAGAGGGCGGGATTGACCTGAAAGTCGGCTATGGCCGCAAAGCGGCAGGCATCCTGACATGAGCCGCACTGGGTGCATTTCTCGCTATCGATAAACGCCCTTTTGATGCCGAAGAACTCACGACGCTCCACAACCGCTGGCCGGAGGATGAGATGCAGATCAGGTGCGTCCACATCACAGTCGGCAAAAACGGCCCGGCTGCTGGCTAAAGACGCAAGAGAGGCTACAATTGAGGTTTTGCCCGTGCCTCCTTTGCCGCTCACAACAGCAATCTGCTTCATGATATCATCTCCTCAATCTCCAGGACCATGCCGGCGAATTTAGCCTTCCACTCCGGCATTTTCTCGACAAATATCTCTCCCCGTGAGTAGAGCTCTGCTATCTTCCGATCCAAGGGAATTTCCATGAGCAGGGGTATCTTTCTTTTCACCAGGTACTTGTAGACGTTTCTGTCTCCCATGCCGCTCTTGTTGACCAGGACAGCGCACGGGATATCCATCTTCTCCAGTACTCGCAGAGCGATGTCCAGATCGTAAAGGCCGAAGGGCGTGGGTTCGGTGACCAGAAGGCAAAAGTCAGTGCCGCGCACGGACTCCACCAGTGAGCAGGAGGTGCCGGGCGGGCAGTCTATTATCACCATATCGCTTAATGCCTTTTTCTTTACGGCCTTGATAAGTGGAGTGGTCCGCGCCTCACCTAATGCCAGCTCACCCCAGATGATCTCCACGTCCTCGGATCGGGCTCGAAATATCTCTCCAACGGAGCGGGTGGTTTCACTGACTGCCTTCTCAGGGCAGATGATCGTGCATGCTCCGCAACCGTGGCACAATTCAGGGAATAAGAGAACTGTCTCGGGGAGAACGGCCAGGGCATGATAGGCGCAAACTTCGGAGCATTTGCCGCAGTGCGTGCACTTTGCTTCATCTATGACTGGCACAAAAACCTGGCATTTTTCCCTCTCTAGAAGGACCCTCTCAGGAAAGAAAAGATAGGCATTGGGCTCCTCAACATCGCAATCAGCCACGGTTACACGACCGATTCCAGTCGAAGCCAGCGAGACGGCTATGCTCGTAGACACAAGGGTCTTGCCAGTGCCGCCCTTACCGCTTGCTATGGAAATTTTCAAAACATTACCTCGGATTGAGGCTTAATGCTTGTGGTCTTTGCAGGCGTTGTCCAGGTCGGCGCGGCTCAGCATATTCGCTCGCCAGTCATCGATGGCATCCTTCACGGTGCCAGCAGCTCCAACGAACACATCCACACCCCCCTGGTTGAACATTGAGACTGCTTTGGGTCCCAGGCCGCCCACAATCATCACCTGCACACCTGCTGCAAAAATGGTCTCCGTGGGCAGACCCGTCCCACCCATGTGCTCGCTAACGTTCTGCAGGACCGTTATCTTTCCGCTATCCAGATCTACAACCGTGAAGGTAGGTGCACGGCCGAAGTGCTGGCAGATGGCCTCTTGCATGCCGCCGTCGCCCATGGTGGGAATGCAGATCTTCATTGTCCCTGACCTCCTCTTCCTGCACCCTGACCTCGGCCACTGCCGGACCCGCTTCCAGTTCCCTGACCGCTGCCCCCGGCACCCTGGCCTCTACCACCGCCACCGCCTCTTCCTCTGCCCTGACCCATACCCGGACCCATGCCGGCATGGCCCGGTACAGAGGGGCCTACGACTTTAGTGAGTTCACCCCGTTTGAATTTTTCCACAACATCTCTAACACTTCCTGCTCCCTGGTGCAAGTAGACATCTATACCGGCAACTGAGAGGGTCTGCATGGCATTGGGGCCGATGTTTCCTGTAATCAGAGCTGTAGCTCCTTGCCTGGCCACTTCCTGCGCAGCCTGTATGCCGGCTCCGCTGGTTGCCATGACATTGGCGTTGGTAATGGAAGTCTCGCTCATACTGTCCAAGTCAACTACCACGAAAAAGGGGCACCGCCCAAACCTGGGGTCCATTGGGGCATCAAGGCCCGATGCCCCTGCGCTAACACATATCTTCATTAAAGCCTCACTGATTTATATATTAATAACTTAGTTCACAATGTTTTGCCGACAATGCTCATCGTGACTTCCTCCCCAACCCCTAAAGGGGCAGGGCTTCCTGCTTCATCGAACGAACTTGCATGCAGAGGTTCATTTCTCGACGGGCTATCCCCTTGAGTCCCGCGCTATAATAATAGAGCAATTGCGCTTATATGCGACATTGTATTTAAAACATTCGCTTGACTCCTTTTGTATCCAGCAGACCTTTGACCAGCTCCTCTAATGTTTTTGCCTCAGTTTGGATCGTCTCTACTCCAGCCTCGGCAAAAGCATAGCCCGGTCCCTTGCCATCCAGGCCTTCTTTGGATAAAATAATATCCGGCTTATATGCCAATAGAAACTTTGCAACCTTCAGGCCTTTGCCTTTGGCCAAGTCCTTGTAAGGATTGGCCACAATCTCCTGCTTGGCAAGCAACATCCCTCGCTGATCTATCTCCACCAGGGCGAAATAGGGAGACTCGCCGAAGTGCTCACCTAATGTCCCCTGTGCATCCATGAGAGGGGACGCATATCTCAGGCTGCTCTGCATGCTCGGCTCGTAATGAATAAGCACGCGATCCACATGGGGAAGCTCTCTACGGATCTCAGACTCGATGCGCTCACCGGCCTGATGAGCTCTCTTCAGATCGGTTATTCTAAGGACCAGATTGGCCTGCACAAAAAGATACCTTCCGGAGTTCCTGGCCACCAGTTCCTTGATCGAAGCAACCTCAGGTGCCTGCATTATCAGTAGGCGGATCTTTTCCAGGGTTTTCGCGTCAACGGAGGCATCCAGGAGAACGCGCATGCCATCGACCAGAATTTCCCATCCCTCTTTAACGATAACGAGGGCAATAATCGCTGCCGCTATCCGGTCCAGGGGAAACGCGACGCTCTGGGCAATAAGTGCCAGAAAGACCAGAGCAGAGGTGAGCACATCGGCCTTGTGCTGCACGCCATCTGCAATGAGACTGGGCGAGCCTGTCTGCTTTCCCACCCTGATCTGAAAGCTGCCGAATAGAAATGGCAGAGGTATGATGGCAGCTACTGCATAGAGAACCAATCCCGAATAATGGATGCCCTCCGCTTCACCCAAAACCGCCTCCATAATTATCTCGTAGGCAGTCGCAAAGAGCAGAAATGAGATAATGATAGATGCCAGGTTCTCAACTTTGTACAGCCCCAGTGGGAAGCTTTGGCTCTTTCTCTCTGAAATCCTGAGACCCAGGATGAGGGCCAGGGAGGCCAGGACATCCACCAGGGTGTGAACGGCATCAGCTCGCAGGGCCAGGCTTCCCGAGAGGGCAAAGAGGAAGAACTTGGCCACTACCAGGCCCAGGTTAAATATCAGTGAATAGAGGGCAACTCTCATCACGCTGGGCGTTTTGACTGATAGATTATCAGCAGATTGCAGAGTATTGCTTCTCACTAAAATAACCACGCAAGGCAAAAAATATTATGAGCCCCGGATTATGCGTTCATACTCTTCTTGTGAAAGGTACACGGGGTTGTATTCAGACCCTTGCCTTTGCAGGTTATTGACAAAAGCCCGCAGATGATTCTCCGAGCCCTTTTTTAAATTGGCATAAACCAGAAGTATATCCGCCTTATCTGTCTGAGCCATGCGCTCCACTAGGTCGAGAATATCTATCTCCTCTATGGCCGCTCCCACCTGCAGGGCATCCTTTGTGGAAGCACTCCCCCGTCTCACCAGATCATCATAGAGCGTCTGCAGTTTTTCATTGGAAAACTCGCCTGCTCCTTTTGTGGGATCAGGCAGAGAGTACCTGGCAAGAAGCGTCTTGACTGCCGCTTCATGGGTCCTCTCCGCCTTGCCGATGTTATCGAAAACACGCAGGTTCAACTTCTCATTGAGGGCCTGATAGACATCACCTGCCAGCTTCTCCTCCTCAGCCATATAGAGCAGTCCCTCTTTCTCGGAGTCTGCCAATACCCCTGAAGGCTGGACAGCCAAGGCCTGGCCCAGAGCACTATCGTTCAGCTCACTTGTGTAGTTATCCGATACTAGAAGCAGATCCTGGTCCGCTGCAAAGGCTGTGCTTAGTAATGACGCCAGCAACAGAAAGATGCTGCCCATCGTAATTTTCTTCATCATTAATCACCTGATCGAAAGCTCAGATCTAGATAGTAATATTGCAGGAAGTTATGTGAACTCCTCCCACGCCCTGAAGGGCGGGGCTTCCCTGCTGCGTCTTCGTTTTTACGCCGTCATAGCCCTCTGGCATCGGGGCACGTTTTGCGGGAATTTTCGGTTTCTGTTTCATTGGCCCAGACTTACATCAGATTCACGATGCACAGGCTCAGATCTCGTCGGACAGGTTCGGGGTGTTCCCTCCCTAGTATGTGGAATCGTCTGGCGAATCCAAAATCTCCCCGAGGGAGAAGTGATCGATCATCCAAGTAGCACTTGAAGCCTGCATGGAATCACATCTTAACTAAATGGTGGGTTGTAATTAGATATATAATTGATCCGTGTGGGATGAAAGTAATCAGGGCAAAGGCCTTTAGCTTTCATCCGTTGCGACTGCATCGAAACTCTGGCTGATCCGCGGTCAGCGGATTCGTCCTTCTCGATCCTACAAGTTAAAATGTACCCATCAAGATAAGTCCGGCCATCATTACCAAAAATCCGGCTATGATTCCCAGGTTGGTGAGATGCTCGCTGCCATATCTATTGGCCACTGGTATGAGTTCATCAAGGCTGATGAAGACCATGATTCCAGCTACCAGGGCAGAGGCTGCCGCCAGCAGCCAGTCACTCAGGAAGGGATAGAGCAAAAGCACTGCCAGGACCGCACCCAAGGGCTCGGTCATGCCGGCGGCAAATGAGATAAAGCAGGATTTCCTGCGGTCGGATGTGGCACAGTAAAGCGGAATGCTACAGGCCAGCCCTTCAGGGATGTTATGGATGGCAATCGCTATGGCTACGGGCACTCCCAGACGCAGGTCGGCCAGGGAGACGAGGGCCACTGTCATCCCCTCAGGCAGATTGTGAATAGCGATACCGATGGTGGTCATTACTCCACTCCTGTAAAGACGATCGCAGTGAGAGTCCACTTGTCCATCCATGTGAATATGCGGAATTGACTGGTCAAGCAGGTAGATGAGGAAAAGCCCGAGCAGGAAGAAGATATTGGCGTAGCTAAATCCGATGACGAGCTTGGAGCTGCAAAAGAGGTCAACAAAGCCCACGTAGATCATCACTCCCGCTGCAAATCCCAGGCTCAATGAGAGGACGCGCATGTCGGGCTTGGGTATGAAGTAAGCGATCATGCTGCCTATGCCGGTGGCGAGGCCTGCCAGAATGGTTAAAGCCAGAGCTACGAAGATATTGCCTTCCACAAATAGCCATATGTGACCGAATATACTTTAAATTGATGGACACGATCCAGAAATCCAGTGACCATCTGGTGGTGACCTTCTTAAGCTCGAAAATCAACCGTCAATGCAAATGTCTTCACTCGACCGTCCCACCCTGGACCAGTACTTTATGGAAATCGCCACGGTAGTCGCCAAGCGCTCCACCTGCCTGCGAAACCAGGTGGGCGCACTCTTTGTAAAGAACAAGCGCATTCTTTCCACAGGCTACAACGGCGCTCCTGCGGGCCTGGACCACTGCGACCTTGTGGGCTGCGCTCGCGAGGACGTGGAGAGCGGCACCCGCCACGAGCTGTGCCGGGCGGTTCACGCAGAGCAAAACGCCATCATCCAGGCAGCGCTGCACGGCATCAGCATAGAAGGGGCAACGCTCTACTGCACCCACCAGCCCTGCATCCTCTGCGCCAAGATGATGATCAATGCCCGGGTGATAAAGGTCGTCTATCAGCAGAGCTATCCGGATAAAACTGCACTGGACTTCTTGCAGCAGGCTGGAATTGAGGTGGTGAGGATTTAGACGCCATTTTGTTGCATATCAAGGCATTATCAAAGCAGTAAGATCTATTGGAAAGGTCTGGGCAGATACCTCACGCAAACACCTACAGCGGCGCAAGATCAAGATCCAATGAATCCCGACATTATGAGAGCAGCAGTCAAAGGAGGAGATAATGCCCTGTGGATCTGCGACCTTGACATAAATGCAAAGACCTGCGTTTGGACTTATCCAGGATGAGTTCTGACAACAAGAGGGATGCATCTGCGAGCTCACCACCAATGGTCAGGCTCCTGGACTTTGCACCATTACCAGCTAAAGAAGCGCCCGGCTCGCAGACAAGATCGAGCACGGACTTCCAGACCGCTTCCTTAAACCAATGGACGGGGCTGCTTTTCCTCAGGCAATACCGGCAGCGGCATGGTGTTTATCAAAAGCGGCTGCTCTACCTCCTTAGCCCTTTCCACCAACAGCTCCTTGCCCCACAAAGTCAGGCCAAAGAGAGGCACGGCTGTTCCCACCTGTACCAGAGGCTTTACTTGCTCACGAATATGCTTTGAAGCGCAGCTGGTAACAATATCGGCTACTTCCAACAGCCTCGATGCCTCATCCAGGCTTATGCCGGTTAAATGGACTCCGATAATCATTATCCTTACACCTGCCGCTTTCTCCAGCACGCGCAGCTTCTCCGCAGACGATCCATCAGCTACTGTGACGGCAAATTTTTTAAATCCGGCAGCCACGGCATAGGCTGCACCCTCTATCTGGTCGATCTTGCCATCCTGGGCAGAGAGCACATGCCCACCTCGGGCCCGGATGCCTTCTATAACCTCCGGTATAGGATCGGTCTCTAATAGTCCTGACAGGTAGCCGCCCATGCCCTGAACGAGATCTGCATTGTCGGTTATCACGCTGCCCGCCCCATCGCAAACGGTAACCGCCGCATCGATAATTCCAGCCCTAATTCCTGTCATCATAGACTCGGAGGCCCCAAAGCCCACAAAGGTATCCATCTGCAGCTTGCGTCGCGCCGAGAACATGCCGTGATTTTTTATTCTAAATTCCATATTTGCCGCAGCAGATTCGGCAGTCACTTTTTTTATTCCCCTGATCTTCTCGAAGAGCGGACACCATTCAATCAAAGGCTCGCTGGCATTCTGCACCTTTTCGCCTTCCACTTTGACGCGAGATTTGCCCAATAGCTCCATAATGTGCATTTAGTCCTCCCGGAAGAAGCAGACCCTCCGATTTGATTTTGCCTTTGCATCTCCCCTTTATCATCCTAATCCTGTCTATCTGTTGATGTTCTTAATATGATTATTCTGATCCTTGCGCCCGTCTGCGGGAAAATGACAGTACAAAGAGGATTGATGGGAGAAGGGATAGCAAATGAGGGCAAAGAAATACCAATTTAAAACACATAATTTATAAAATTTAATGTAAGAGTAATTACTGAGCAAGACATGTTGGCGAAAATACATAATATGTATATAAAAATAATTAATAAGATGTTCTGATTTTCGACCTCGACAGAATTATTTTCGACGAAACTTATATATATATGATATCACTCGTTATGCCCAAGGTGACCGTTTTGAATACATCAACCGCCTCAGACCAGAGAGTCGAACGCGATGAATTTGCATCCATACTCATGAAGGTAGGCCTGAAAAGGAACGTGGCCAAAGTCTTGACCTATCTGGCCGGGGTGGCAGAGGCAACATCCCGCGAGATAGAGATTGGATCGGATCTTCGCCAACCGGAAGTTAGCATTGCAATGCGGGAGATTCGAAAACTGGAATGGATTGTTGAAAGAGATGAGAAAAATCCAGGAAAGGGACGACCGTATCGCATCTACAAGTTGAATAAGAGCCTTCCTGAGATTGTCGATTACCTGGAGAGTGAGAAATCGAAGGAATCAGAGAGAGTGATGAGACAGATTGAAAAGCTCAAATCCTTGCGGACCAACTAAACAGGACAACATCTTCTTTTCTATATGCAAAAAACTATATACTAATTGATTAGCAAATAAAGAAGAAAAAAGCAGAGGGGATGGAGATAAAATACATCATCGACGAAGCCCTGGGCAGATCTGAGGCCGAGAGCAGGATCAAGCCATCCAGCATGATCCAAAGCGATGAAGAGCTGGTTGGGGTTTTGGAAGAGCTGACTACGGTTATCCGTGTCATAGGATGCGGCGGAGGCGGCTCGAATAC
>JBFYLJ010000103.1:0-5144 GCA_041305465.1 Methanothrix sp. | reverse complement strand
GCCAAGCTCCAGTAAAGGTGTCAGCCTTTGGTATATCTCGAGAGCTCAAACCAAGGAATTTGAATACAAATCATGGGGGGACTATTATATAATCAGCTTATTTGGCACGCCATATTTTGCCGGGTATGATTTTAGTGTAGATGGCCGCAGAATATCCAAAAGTCTCCTCAAAAACGAGTATTTCGGACAGGTTGTTTATGATAGAGAGCTACAGGGCAATATCACAGCAGGAAATTATTTACTGGCTGAAGGCTACGAGATGAGAATTAGAGATGTGGCCAATGATAGCCTCTTTATCCAGCTCTTTAAAGATGATCTGTTGGTGGATAGCTCAGTCGTTGAGTCCGATACCACCTATATCTATAGCAAAGATGTGGAGAACATCGAGGACTTGCCCATCATAATGATCCACTTTGGGAATATATTCAACGAAGGCAGCCACAGCTTTGCTGCCATAGATGGCATATTCCAGATATCGGATACAGTCCTTCCAATAGAGCCGGGAACCGGTTTCGGAGAATTGGAGCTCTACCATGTTCAGGCTGAGGGAGTGGCCTTTTTCAACCATGACAGCATAAACCTCAACCGCAACTCCAGGATCAATATCGGGCCGGGAATGGATATCCGGGTTGCAGACAACGATACCCTTCGATATTATCTCTACAATCAAAAGGAAGTAGTACCACAGCCGGAGCCTCCTCTTATAGACTATCAAAAGGATGTCCCATCCTCAAAGCCGGCAAACTTCAGCATGATCGTAAAAGCTGCTGAGATCCAACAGGTGCTCGTGAGCATAGTTGATTCAAGTCACAAAACAGTCTTCTCCAGGAATATTGTGGGTCTTGGCCAGGGCGAAGGCGAGTTTTGGAAGTTTGACTGGAGCTGGAATGCCACAACAAGGCAGATCAACGGCAGCAATATTACTATTCCGGAAGCGGGAGCCGATCCGGTGCTTGCATTGCTCTATCTCAACAGCTCTGCAGCTCCCATCCAGGCACAGATAACATTCGATCCCGACGGGCGCATCAATGCAATAAACGATGGCATTGGCTATTATTATATCTCCAGAGGCGAGTATGAAAAGCTCAATATGAGCTCTGATTACGATTCCATGCTAAACAACAGCACTGAAAGAATTGAGTTTTTCAGGGCCGTTCCGGGAGAGAGCATCTTGCAGTTTTGCTATGTCATCGATAACCAGTGGGTCCCGACCGGCATCAATCATACAATGCAGGGTGATCTAGAGTCAATAGAGCCCCATGTTATCATGGCAGGAGCAGATCCGGGCCAGTATGAGCTGAGCGTGAGGGTAGAGAATGCCGTCAATGCCATTTGGGCCACCGGGATCTTCTTTAATGTAACCCAATCCCAATCAGGCGGAGCTTTGATCACTAATACCGGCTACGGCAGCGGAGACAATTTGCTGAACGAGGAGGAGATGAAAAAGAGCCCGGTGCCAGGCATCCTAACCGGGATTCTAGCACTGATCGCAGGAGCCGCGGCCCGGCGAAGGCATTAGCTTCTCTCACTTAATTTTTAAAATTCATGACGACTTAAATAACCCTCCAAAATCATCTGTCAGGCAAGATCGCGGTGCAGAGATCAAAGTGCCTAGTGCTGAAATCAAAGCGGCATCAGGATCTTGCGTCCTTTAACATGCACAATCTCTACCTGCACCCCATAGGCTGCCTGGATGTTTTTCGGAGTCATCACTTCATCAGGGGAACCAAAGGAGATCACATTTCCCTCCCTGCTGCCATTGAGTTTTCTCAAAAGAACAACGTCATCTGAGAACATCAAGGCATGATTGGGGTCATGAAGAGTCATTATCACAGTTACCTCTTTGCTCCTGGATATCTCCTTGACCATCTTAAGGGTCTGGATCTGGTTCTTGAAGTCCAGATACGAGGTAGGTTCATCTAAGAGCAGCACGGAGGGCTGCTGGACCATGGCCCGGGCGATCATGACAAGCTGTCTCTCTCCACCACTGATCTGGGTGTAGGCTTGATCTGCAAGGCCGCTTATTCCTACCAGGGCCAGGGCCTGCTCAACTCTCTCAATATCCTTGCTCTTGGGAGAAGAAAAAACGGGAATGTAAGGCATTCTGCCGGTCATAACCACATCACGAACCTTGAAGGGAAAGGAGATTTTATGCCCTTGCGGAACATAGCCCATAATCCTGGCAAGGCGATGAGCTGGAAGAGAGCTTATCTCCTTTCCTTCCACAAAAACATGGCCATGATCTGGTTTCATCAATTTATTGATGATCTTGAGGAGGGTGGTCTTTCCACAGCCATTGGGTCCCACTATTGTGACCACAGATCCTTTGCGAATAGATAGAGAGACTGCATCTAGGACTCTAGAGCTGCCATAGGCCATGCAGACCTCTTCGATCCTAATGCCTTCGGCGAGGTTCATTCCCAACCCCCAGCTCGAGTTGATCGGAGTAAATAGATGAATACAGGAGCGCCCAGGAGAGTGGTGATGATGCCCACCGGCAGCTCAAAGCTGAAAGCAGCGCGAGCGATATCATCTACTATAACAAGGAAAGATGCCCCTACTGTCAGTGATAGGGGGATCAATATGCGATGATCCGGACCAAAGACCATGCGAACCATGTGAGGTATGATCAGGCCCACCAGACCGATTATTCCGGATACAGCGACCACAGCGGAAGCGACCAGTGTGGCAGTCACAATAAAGACGAGCTTGTAGCGCTCCAGGTTCATTCCAACAGATCTGGCCTCCTCTTCTCCAAGAGCCAGCACATTTAGCCTCCAGCGCAGAGCAACGAGAATAAGACAACCGAGAAATACCCAGGGAAATGCCATTTCTACCTTGGACCAGGAGGCAGTCGAGAGCGTGCCCATATTCCAGTAGACTATGCTTTGCAGTGATCGAGCATCTACAGCAAACTGAATGAGGGCTAGAAGTGCTCCGAAGACCGACGATACCACCACCCCAGCCAAAACCAGGGATATGACCTGCACCTCTCCTTTGCGCATGGCCATCAGGTAAGCAATGCCCACTGCGAGTAAGCTGAAGGCAAAGGCTCCTAGCTGCAGGGGCAACCAGGGAAATACGGACAGGGCCAGAGCCGCTCCGAAGGCGGCGCCAGAAGACAATCCCAGTATGAATGGACTGACCAGCGGATTTCTGAAAACGCCCTGCAATGTTGCCCCTGATATGGATAAGGCTGCTCCCACCAGCATAGCCAGCAGGATTCTTGGCAGACGAATATCGAATATTACTGTATCGTACACCTTGGGCAGCCCCGGGTCATACCCCATGATCTTGGAGAAAACGATCTCGATCAGCTCGGACCCAGAGACAGGATAGGTACCTGTGTTCATGGAGATTATGAATGCAGGCAGAGGGAGGAGCAGAGTGAAAGCAATTAGAAGGGTCCTTCTATTAAAAAAAAGTCGAGAGAGGTGAACTCTCTTCCATTGCCGGGTCCATCTGCAAAGACCGGTGTGCATCAGTTTCAACCAATCCCAATCGTCAGGCTGCAGCAAAACCAGGATAGTGCACTGAGTACAGATCTACGAACATGTTGTCTATCTCTGCATCCAGGTCCAGATCCTGGAACTTATCCGGGTTGATGTCCTTGGCCATGATCATCAGAGCCAGAGGATACCTGGGCGTATGGAAGTCGAAGATCAAGGGGTTTTGGACCTCGAATACCTTGCCGTTCTTGACGGCATTGATATCTCTCCAGCCCTCGAAATCCTTGCCACTGATCACATCTTCGGGATCTAGGTTGGTGTTGTACCACATATAGATCACATCCGGGTTCAGTTGCACCAAGGACTCAAGGTTCAGCTTGGGATGCTCCATGCTCCGGGTCTCATTGCTCCAATACTGCATGACATTCACGCCTCCAGCCTTTTCGATCAGCTCATTGGCGGTGCTGTTGAGGCCGGCCGTTCCAAGTATGTCGCCCCACATCCAGTAGACTTTGGGCTTATCCGCCTCGTCTAGTGAGGATGTGACATCTGTGACCTTTGCTTCATACATACTCATAGTGTCAACCACCTCTGCAGCCCGGCTCTCATTTCCGATGATCTGGCCGAATACCTCGGCTTGCCTCTGCATATCGCTGATGCTGTCGATGAAGACGCCGTATGTTGGAACGTTCAGGTTCTCCTCAATGGACTTTGTCACGTCATCATCCCAGTCCACCGACCAAAGGACCACTAGCTGTGGGTCTGCGCTGGCCAGGGTCTCCAGATTGACCATTCCTCCCTCTTTAGAGATTCTGACCTTCCGGTCGAAGCCTGGATCTATGGCCCGAAAGAGCGGCTCACGCTGCTCTGGCATCCAGATGTCGCCAATTCCAACTATGCTATCTGCTCCGCCCACGGCGTACATGGTGTTCATGGCGTTCTCTACCAGGAAGACTATTCTCTCGCAGGGGTAGGGAACCTCTATCGTTCTTCCCCGATCGTCTGTGATCTGAATGGTCTTGTTTTCGCTGCTATTCTCAGCCATTGCTGGGCTGAAAAGCAAAACCAAGATCATCCCCAGAGCTAACACTGCTTTTTCAAAGGATCTCATATTATCTTCTCCTAAAAATTATGGAACAGCCATTACTTATGGCTGGTACCTGTACTTGTCAGTGGGGAACTGGGCCAGGCTCGCATTCCACTTCGGTTTCATAGTGGAGATGGAAGTGTTTCGACAGGTGCAATCGAAGATGCCCTTCTGGCCGCCACGCTCTTTATCGAAGTTGTATGAAAGAATGTCAAAGAATCCACCATGGCAGCAGGGCAGCCAGTCTTCTCTCCACGTTGGTTTGGACTTTGATATCTCCAGCTTCATGGCAGTCTGAACCTGGAAATTTCCGATATAGTCGTTGTCGACCTCGATTATAGGATCTTTCCACGCTTCAAAATGACCGAATTTAAAGAGATCGGTTGTGGAGGTTACATAGCCTGTGTCATTTAATTTATATTGGTCAGCATACTTGGTTTTGACCAAGATGGGGTTAGCCAGAAGCTCTCCGACATGGAGTGTACCTTGGGTGACATCATCATCTATTTTCATGCTGAGCGTGCCTTTGCCGTCTTCAGTTGCCGTAGGAGCAGTGCAGTTGATATCAACAGCAATATCCCCCTTCAAGGCATGAGCATACTCAACCT
>JBFYLJ010000102.1:0-12866 GCA_041305465.1 Methanothrix sp. | reverse complement strand
CCGAGCAGAGGCTTCAAATGGCTATGGCCATCGAGGGACCAGTTGCCATAGGAAGCGTGGCCTATTCCCTGCAAAAAGAGCCGACCATCCAGCTTGAGTCCAGAAACATCATGGGCGTAGTAGTTCCCAAGATCGCGGCGGAGGCCGTGCATAAAAAGATGTTTGAGCGAGGCTACGGCATCATTGGGACAGGGGCCGCCATTGATGAGGCCGCTGATGCCTATGAGGGCTTGCTGGATAAGATCATCTTAGCTGCAGAGGTAGAGACCGCCATGATAAGGCTTGTCGAGGATATCGACAGCACTAAGAGGCGTGTTAATGCTCTGGAGTTCAAGGTGGTTCCTGACCTCAAAGACACCATCAAGTTCATCAGCATGGCCTTGGAGGAGATGGAAAGGGACAACCTGGTCAAGATGAAGATGCTCAAGGGCAAGTCCGAGAGGAAAGCCGCAGCAGAAGAAGCCAAGAAGGAAGCGGAGAAAGCAGCCGCTGCCAAGGCTTCAGCTTGATCGGATGCGATGTCCAACTGGTTTGAGCGAAAAGCAGAAGACTGGTTTGGGACTGCCGAGAAGAAGATGCGTCTTCTTCAGTGGTTGGTGTACATCACCAACCTCTACATCATTTTTGGGATATTTGTTCTTATCTGGATTCTCTACGGAAAATATATTATTAGAGCATGGCAATATTATACGCAATAGGCTTTAGCAGATTAGATATGCTGCGCTGATGCCGCTGCCGTCTCTTTCCTCTGCGCCATACGATATCCTGTGACAACCATTCTCTTCCCTGCCAGGATTTCATCCATCTGCAAGTCTCCAGTGTCCACCAATAGTCGCGGCAATTCGGCCAGCTTATGAGGCGTGGATACTATTATCAAATTCTCTTCACCTACGCGCCGCAGGACAGTGGCGCTAATCTGCTGGCTGCCTCGCCCCAGTATGAAGCCTTGGGCGCCGATGGGGCTGACAATGATCTTGGTGCTCTTCTCTTTATCCAGCAAAGCCAGGAGATCCTGCTCCGAGGCGTCCTTGAAGAGTGGCTTTCCATTCTGCACAACATCCACACCAAGAAGTGTCTTCTCCACGCCCAAATGCTCGGCTATTCTGGCTGTGGTTGTGCCCGCTCCCAAAATGTAGGCTGAGCCATCCCTCATGAATTCACTGGCAAATAGTGCAATCTGGTCTTTGAACTCGTCTTCGTTTGATGAGCTATAGATTCTCTTTCGCTCCTGCACTAAAGTGGGCTTGTAAGGCGTTCGGGCCAAAGAGTAAAGCCTGGTCTGAAGCTCTCCTGCTCGGTAAAGCTCCTCGTCCACATCCACGATCTCTGTCTCTCTGGCCTTGAGTTCGCCCTGTGCAAATCCCTGTGCCAGATCCGCAGCTGCCTGTGGACTGATGGCAAATACCCCTGAATGCATCTTAACTCCTGCCGGGATGCCCAGGATTGGCAGCATGCCAGCTACGCTGGCCACATCGCGCGCTGTTCCGTCACCTCCGCAAAATAGAATTAAATCGACCTGCTCCTCCAGAAATGCCTGACAGGCCTGCTTTGTATCCTGGGAGCTGGACTTTTCTGCTGATTTGTAGGCCACGGTATATTGCAGGCCGCATTGACGCAGTGCTTCTTCACCCATCTGGCCACTGGCGGTGCAAAAAAGGAGATCTTGTTGTTGCGAGGAAAGCTGATTCAGGCATGCCTGCGCCCGCTCGCATGCCAAAGGCTTAGCGCCCCTGGCCAAAGCTGCTACTGCCAAGCCATCCGTTCCCTTCAGGCCCACCGCCCCGCCCATGCCTGCTATGGGGTTGATGAGAAATCCGATCTTTCGGGCTCTTGCAGCCATCAAACCTGTGGCAGCTTGGCAAGAGACTGCTTCACCAGATCCGCCGGATATTCGTAGTCCACCAACTTTCCATCGTTGTAAGCGTCATAGGCAGCCAGGTCGAAGTGACCGTGTCCGGACAGAGAGATGAAGATGGTCTTCGCCTCGCCCGTCTTCTTGCACCTTCTCGCTTCGTCGATGGCCGGCTTGATGGCATGCGATGCCTCAGGTGCGGGAATTATGCCTTCAGAGCGCGCAAAGAGAGTTGCCGCTTCGAAGACCTCATTTTGCTGCAAAGCCATCGACTCGATCAGACCGTCATGCACCAGATTGCAGAGCAGGGGAGCATCACCGTGATAGCGCAGGCCTCCGGCATGGATGCCGGGCGGGATGAAGTCGTGCCCCAGGGTGTACATCTTGATCACCGGTGCCATGCCGGCTGTGTCGCCGAAGTCGTAGGCGAAGAGCCCCTTGGTGAGGGTAGGACAGGCAGACGGCTCACAGGCCACCATGCGCAGATCCTTCCTGTCCTTCATCTTATCGGGTATGAAGGGGAAGACCATACCCGGGAAATTGCTTCCGCCACCGCAGCATCCGTACATGATATCCGGGTAATCGTCTGCCAGATCAAACTGCTTCTTAAGCTCCAGGCCTTCAACTGATTGATGTATCAGGACGTGGTTGAGCACAGAGCCCAGGGCATAGTTGGTATCGCCGTGGCTGGCAGCGTCTTCCACAGCCTCGGAGATAGCGATGCCTAACGATCCGGGCGTATTTGGCATCTCTGCCAGGATCTTTCTGCCGAAATTGGTCTTATCGGATGGGCTGGCAAAGCATTCGGCTCCCCAGACGCGCATAGCGCTCTTGCGGTAGGGTTTGCTGTCGAAACTTGATCGAACCATGTAAACGGTGCACTTAAGGCCGAAAAGGCAAGTAGCCAAAGAGAGTGCAGATCCCCACTGCCCGGCGCCTGTCTCCGTGGCCAGCCGCTCTATGCCCTCCTTCATGTTGTAATAGGCCTGAGGGACAGCGGTATTGGGTTTGTGGCTGCCGGCGGGGCTCACGCCCTCATATTTGTAGTATATCTTAGCAGGCGTCTGCAGAGCTTTCTCCAGGGCTGCGGCCCGATAAAGAGGAGTAGGACGCCAGAGCCGGTAGATGTCGCGCACCTCTTCCGGGATGTCTATCCAGCGATCTGTGCTCATCTCCTGCTGGATGAGTGCTTTAGGAAAAATCATCTCCATGTCCGAGGCACACAAGGGCTTTAGAGTCCCAGGATGTAGAGGCGGGTCCAGGGGCGTGGGCATGTCTGCGGCTACGTTGTACCACTTCTTGGGGATCTCTTCCTCGTCGAGCAAATATTTGATCTTCATCTGGGACACTCCATCTTCAAACTATGATGTAATCTTATGTACATCGATGGTGTTATCGGATTTATTTAAAGGCTTTGAAAGGATCTCAAGGTAAGGATTTATTTATCATGGATGAGATGGACCTTGCCATGAGTGGCCAAACTCTGTCTGAGAAGATATTTTCAAGAGCCTCGCAAAAAGAAGCACATGCGGGCGAGTTCGTCATGGCGGACATAGACGGCGCCATGATCCACGACATCACCGGCCCGCTGGCAGTCAAGGGATTTTATGAGATTGCGGGCAAGGATGCCCATGTATGGGATCCTGCAAAAATCGTTCTGCTCTTTGATCATCAAGTTCCTGCGGATAGCCTGAAGGCGGCGGAAAATCATATCATGTTGCGCAAATTCGCGCAGGAGCAGGGCATCTTAAACTACGACATACTCTGCGGCGTATGCCATCAGGTTATGCCGGAGAAGGGGCATGTGCTGCCCGGGCGAATCATCCTGGGCACTGATTCACATACCTGTACCTACGGTGCCCTGGGGGCCTTTGCCACCGGCGTTGGATCCACTGACATGGCATCCGTCTTTGCCACAGGCAAGCTCTGGTTCATGGTGCCAAAGACATTGCAGCTCATGATCGAAGGGATGCTGCCTTCCCAAGTCACTTCCAAGGACGTTGTGCTCAGAATCATTGGTGATATCGGTGCGGACGGAGCGAACTATATGGCCTGCGAATTCCTGGGAGAGGCTGCGACGCGCATGAGCATCCCGGAGAGGATGACTGTATCCAACATGGCCATTGAGATGGGTGCAAAGGCCGGTATCTTCGAGGTGGATGAGACCACAATGAATTACCTGGGGGCCCGGGTGAAGGACGCGTCTGCCATTCGTGAGGGAATCGTGCGAACTGATGAGGATGCCTCTTTCTCCGAAAGGAGCTGGAATGTCAGCGATCTGGAGCCGCAGATCGCGCTGCCCCATAACGTGGATAATGTATTGCCGATAAGCGAGGTACCACAGACCAAGCTTGATCAGGTGTTCCTTGGCTCGTGTACCAACGGGAGATTCGAGGACCTGCTGCTTGCCTCGCAGATGATGAAAGGCGAGCCTGTGGCAAAGGGGGTACGCATGATCGTGGTGCCGGCCAGCCGGGAAGAGTACATGAAATGTCTGCACGCA
This sequence comes from Methanothrix sp., assembly GCA_041305465.1. Classification (GTDB taxonomy): domain Archaea; phylum Halobacteriota; class Methanosarcinia; order Methanotrichales; family Methanotrichaceae; genus Methanothrix. The sequence goes on along the minus strand of JBFYLJ010000102.1, from coordinate 8,511 downwards.
GGACTTATAGAGAAGTTCATGGAGGCAGGGGCCATGTTTGAGTCGGCCTGCTGCGGGCCGTGCATGGGTGGATCCTTCGGCCTGCTGGGTGCGGGTGAGCGCTGCCTTTCCACATCTAACCGCAACTTCGTAGGCAGGCAGGGCAGCCCCCAGGCGTTTGTCTACCTCAGCTCGCCTGCCACGGCTGGAGCGAGCGCTATCACCGGGTACATCACCGACCCCAGGGAGATCTAATAAATTAAATGAAGGTTGCACTCAAGCTCGCCTACCTGGGCGACAATTACTATGGATTTCAGCGCCAACCGGATCTGGTCACTGTCGATTCCGAGGTTCGCAAAGCGCTATCAAAAATCGGCGTCATTCACGGCGACTTCTGCTATGCCGGCAGAACGGACCGGGGAGTCTCGGCTTTAGGCCAGGTGATCGATTTTTGGATCGATGAGGATAAGGCCAAGTTGACACGCCCGCGCTGCGTAAACGGCCGGTTGCCCCGAGATATCTGGACCTGGGCCTGGGCCAAAGCTCCTATAGGTTTTAGCGCCCGCTGGAATGCCCAGTGGCGAGAGTATCGTTATCTTTTATGGCATCCGGGCCTGGGCATAGAGAAGATGAACGTCGCAGCAGCGCTGCTCCTGGGCGAGCACGACTTTAGAAACTTCTCCTCGGCCAAGGTGGATACGGTGAAGACCCTGCAAAAATTGCAGATTTCAGAGGAGGGCGGGCTTTTCGTCTTCGATATTCGGGCCAACGGCTTTCTCTGGAATATGGTGCGCAAGATTGTGGGCGCTCTGGAGAAGGTGGGGGCAGGCCAGAAGGAGATGAGCTGGTTTTCCGACCTGCTCCGGCCCGAGCTTAACCACGGCGCGCCAACGGCTCCGGCTGAAGGGCTGATCCTTATGGATGTGGGCTATGAGGGGCTGGACTGGCAGGTGGACGAATACTCCCGAGCGCGGGGGGCAGCGGCGCTGGCAGCGACTGTGCAGAGCAGGATGGCTAGAGCTATGGTGGCCAGGGTGATGGCGAGCGCTATGACGCAGGAGAGAATCTAATATCTCCGGTTATTCTTTTCAGCGAGGCATGGAGCGAGAAACAAAGCGGCATGCTGTTGTGCAGCGAGAGCTTGGTCAAAGGTCTAATCCTGCGTTCTGAATGAGTATTAAATCAAGTTACGCAACCTTGGCATGTCTGTCCAGCCAATAGGGCTTCTCGAACCGCTCTCTCCATCACATCCACAGGAGCCTTTCTGCCGGTCCAGATCTCCAGGGCTTTGGCTCCCTGATAGACCAGCATCATAACCCCATCTAATGCCACTGCTCCTGCGGCGCGAGCATCCATGAGAAGCTGTGTTTCCCGATTGTAGACGATATCAAAGACCGCCTGATGGCTCTGCAAAAGACCTCTCTGAAGCAGCCTCGGGTCGCCCTCTCTCATGCCCACAGATGTGCAGTTTATTATTACATCCGCTTGAGGGGCGAGCCTCTCCAGGTCATGCAGAGAAAAGCCACTGGCACCAACACAGGCCGCCAGCTCTTCTGCCCTCTTTTGGCTGCGGTTCGCAATGGATATCTCTGCCCCTTCCTGCGCCAGAGTGTAGGCAATGGCCCGCGCACCGCCTCCAGCGCCAATTATCAGCACATTTTTGCCTATGATTTCGACGCCAGCATCCTGCAATGCCAAAAGCGCGCCCCATCCGTCTGTGTTGTATCCCACGACTGTCCCCTGCGCAAAGAAGCTTACAGTGTTCACCGCGCCTATGGCTCGGGCCAGAGGATCAGGCTGCAAAAAATCCAATTCCAGCGCCTTTTCTTTGAGAGGAATGGTCAGATTCAGTCCGGAAAATCCCATGGCAGCCGCGCCAAGCAGTGCATCTTCAAGATCCGCACAGCTTACACGAAAGGCATGGTAGCAGGCATCTTCTCCCAGCGCTCGCAAGGCTGCGTTCTGCATGGCGGGAGATAGGCTGTGCGTTATTGGGTTCCCAAAGATCCCGAATATCTTCATAATCACCCCTAAATCATTTGCAGAATATACCAGAGTACGCCCCCCACTAGAGCGCCGAAGGCCGTTGCTACGAGGTTCACACCATTATTGCTCAAAATGCCACGGCTTTGCAGCGTCGCCCCTAGAAGACTGTCGAAGTTCGTGCCCAAAAATCCGCCGATAGCTGCGACGACAATGCCGAAAACACCTGCCATTCCCATGCCGGTGGCGAGCAGGCCGATGATGGCGGCTCCGGCAAGAGAGGCAGCTTCGCCCAGGGGCGTTACGCCACCATCCACGCCCGGCTCCGTCTCTTTGAGAGTGGTTATCATGCGGGGTTTGGATCTACTGGTCTCACCAATCTCGCTGGCCAGAGTGTCCCCGTTGGCGGTAGCCACAGAGGCGATAAACGCGAAGATAAAGACATCATTGCCATAGACTCCGTAGCATATGGCCAGAACAAGGGGCACCAGGCTGTTGCTGTAGACGTTCTTATATCCGCGTCTGCCTCCATGTGACTGAGCTATGCCGAGCTTATGTTTATGGGAATATCCGTATCGAGTAAAAGCCCCTCCCAGCAAATAAAACGCGAGCAGAAGGATAAACCAGGAGATGCCGGCAAAGAGTATCACCAGCAGGCAGACGATGGTCTCGCTAAGAACTGCATCCGAGTCAGCGGCTTTCGCCCAATAGGCACCGATGCCCAATACCAGGGCGAAGATGCAGATGAGCAGAATGCGTTGCAACTCAGGCAGCGGGTAATCGAAAGAAAAAAGCCACATCACCATAGCAGTGCCAAATGGCACCGTGAAGTCCCGCTCTTTGGAGACATGATGCAGAAAAGCGCCGGATAACCCTCCCAAGATGACCAGAAAGAGTATCCTCTCAGAGGAGAGGCTGCCTGCAGAGATCAGGCTCGCGACGGGATAGCCAAGGCCAACATTGATGAGCAGATACATGATGCTCCCTGCCAGGGAATCGAACTTGCGGAAAGCGAGGGGAGCAAACGTCGAGGCCACAAAAGAGATAGCTATGACGTATTGCGGCAGATTTGTGTCTGTAAGAATGAGCGCCGGCCTCATGATGAGCAGCATGGCCAGGGATGCACAGAGCAGGCGAGAGCCACGGTCCAGGAAGAATACGGCTGCTAGTGGAATGACTGTGAAAGCTCCGGCATAAGGCAGCAACAGGACCATCAGTCCTATAGCTATCCGGGCTATATCTTCCCGCTTCATAGGGCTACATGACAATTTTCATTGCAAAAATACTTTGCCTATAGGAGAAGTACATTCAAGACCAAACATGATTTACCGCCTCTACGAGCATCTCTTGCAATCCCGGATCGCAAAGGGCAATCTTCCCGGCTGCGTGGCAGTCGTTCTTAGCAGTGGCGATCTGTTGGATGATGGTCTGCAGCGCCTTGGCCAGTTGCTGGAATGGAGCCGATCCATTGGTCTTACCTCCCTGGTGCTCTATGTAAACGATGATGCCCCCCTGCTCCAACGCAAGATTGCCTCAGAGCTCGCAGCGGTGCCCGCCCAAATCAGCTTGCACACTGCAGAAGGCGTAGAGCAAACTGGCACAGGTGGCCCGCTCAAGGTAGTGATATCGCTGGGCTTTGGAGGCAAGCGCGAGGTGGCAGAGGCATTTAGAGGTATTCTCAAGGACGTGGAAATCGGAAGTCTACATCCAGAACAGATCGACGAGAAGACCATAGAATCGCATCTGCGATTTTCCCAGAAGCCTGATCTGGTGATTAGGGCAGGCGGAAAAAGACTGAGCGACTTCATGATTTGGCAGGCAGCTTATTCAGAGCTTTATTTTACTGATGTCAACTGGCAGGAGCTGAGAAAGATCGACTTTCTGCGTGCAATCCGGGATTGCCAGCGAAGGCAGAGACGCTTCGGCCGCTAAATCTTCAGATATGCAATGTCCTTCGCGGCAAGGATGGAAAGGAACTGCGGCGGGATCGTCTCAGATATGATGATATCATCATTCACAGTCATCATCTTCACACCTGCCTTTTGCGCTGCTGCGGCATCGGCCTTAATCACTCTGGGGTTCCCGGTGCGAAATGTCGCCACATGCCAGGCCTTCTCAGGAGTGGTGGATAGATGTACATACCTTTGTGATGCTGGCTTGATGCCGATCTCCAGAATCCTGTCCGCTTCCTCTTCACTTGCTCCATAATAGAGGTTGGGTAGCTTATTTTCCGGGTGATCAAGCTCTACATCTACAGAATGGCCATATCTGGCTCTGACTTTATCATCCACAATCTCATATCTCTGCTTGGAATCAGACTTTACGAGCGCAATCACCAATTCCTTGTCGGCCCAGCGATGCCTGCTCGTCACCACCAGGCCGAGCTTGTTGAGATCAACCCAACCGCGGGAGTCCATAACCAGGCCCAGGTCACCAGGAAAATGCCGCAGGCCACCCGCTACCAGCCGACCTAGCTGCTCCGTCTTGGTCTCGTCTAAGAGAAGCTGACCGGCAGAGCCGCACTCACAATGCTCTCCCCTGAAAAAACCGTGTTGAGGGCAACGCTTGATCATCTGTAGAACTCCTTTGCCTTAATGTAGACCCTTCGCATAGATATATCTGACCGCTCAGGCCCATTGGCATTCTACAGGCGATTCTCCCTATATTGGAAAGTCTCAAATATGTCCGTGCCAGATGAACTTTTATGCCCGATTCCAATGATGTCGAGAAAATGATATGCATGATGCTCGATATGGGTGATGAGGAGCTATTGGCGGAAATGGAAAGGTCTTTCCGACTCTCTGATGAGCGCCACCAGCATATCAACGATACTCTGGAGGAGATGATGCTGGAAGTAGATCGACTCATCTCTCGCATAGACGAAATAGAGGATGTGTCGCTCGAAGATGAGAATGAGTAATCGAGCACAAGGTCAACTACCCACAAATAAATTCGTGGGCCTCCTTGGACGAACGGTCGTGAATTAAGTGGACAGCCTACCTGATATTCAAGCTTGCGAACCCGATTATCCCTTCAATTTAACTCGAGTGGGTGTGACCGGCGTTAAAAAACTGGTGAAAGTCGAGCGTGGGAACGATGAGAGGCCCGTAGTTCTCATCTCCAACTTTGAGGTCTTTGTCGATCTTCCTTCTGACCGCAAAGGGGCCAATCTCTCTCGCAACTTTGAGGTGATCGACGAAGTTTTGGAAGAGGCCATAAACTGCCCTGTCTATGAGATCGAGGAGCTTTGTGGAGAGATTGCCAAGAGACTTCTTTCCCGGCATGAGTACGCTTCCCGAGCGGAAGTAAAGATGAAAAGCGCGTACATTGTGCGCAGACAGACACCTGTGACAAAAGCTAACTGCCAGGAAGTAGTGGACATCTTTGCCGAAGCGGTAGCAAGGGCCGGTCCCATTGGATATGTGCGAAAGACGGTAGGCGCTGAGGTTCTGGGCATGACAGCATGTCCCTGCGCTCAGGAGATTATGAAAGAGCAGGTTCGCCAGGAGCTTACCAAAGCAGGGCTCTCTATGCAGGAGGCAGCAGAGCTCGCACAGCGGCTGCCCGTGGCTACACACAATCAGCGCGGACGGGGCAGCATATCCGTTGAAGTTCATGACCGGCGCTGTGTTTCCATTGACCGGATCATTAAGATCATTGAAGAGTCCATGAGTTCTAAGGTCTTTGGGCTGCTCAAGCGTCCGGACGAGGCAGTAGTGGTGAGGAGGGCGCACAGCAACCCGAAGTTTGTGGAGGATTGCGTACGAACCATGGCCCAGAAATTGGTCGATGCATTTTCCGATCTTCCTGATGACGCCGCGGTCACCCTAAAGCAGATCAATGAGGAGAGCATTCACCAACATAATGCCTTTGCGGAAAGAACGGCAAAGATGGGCGAGTTGCGAGCTGAATTAGCTTGCGTTAAAGGGATTGATGAATAAGGGACTGATAATGACTGAAATTGAAAGCATAGCCGGTCCTCTCAGAGAGCTTCTCCAAGAGAGGGAGATCATTGCCAGGTGTGAGCTTCTCCTTCGCACCTACGATATTGTTCTGTCTGCAAAATTAAGCGACCGGGAGCGAATGCAGCTGGTCGAAAAAGTTGGTGAGAGAATTGCTCCCGGCATCTTTGCGAGCATCATGAGCAAAGAGCCGATATTTTCCGACCTGCCCAAACTTGATACCTACACTCAAATTGATGGCCGCATCTTCCATTTTTCTCATACCAAGAAATACAGTAAAAAAGACTTTACCAGAGCGGCAGACATGCTTCTTGCCTCTCTTCCCGAGCTGAAGAATATCCTGCAGCGGTGTATGACGCAAAGACTTACGCATTTCCTGAATGAAGCCGGGTACACCCTCACTGCACACTGCCAGCAAGAATTGACATTTTCAGCTGCAAAACGCACTGCAAAGGTGTTTGTAGTCACAAGCGTGAAGTCTCTGGATATCAATAATTACAGCCCCGAGCCGGGAATTGACAATATAATCCTGGTGCCAAGCAGCGAGACTTTGGAACCATTTGTGCAGTTCTACCAAGAGAATGGGCCGTCTGCGGAGGATAAAGGTCTTAATATTTGGATAATGAACCTGGAGAAGGGCACCATAGATCCATTTGTGGGTTATACTACCGATCTGGATATCTACAATCAGTTCACCAATCCTCGTTTGGCAGAGATGGTGAGAATCAACTGGTGCCGGGGCGGCGGTCAATAGCTTGCCAGGGCAATCACATTTTTTGTTATTATTATTACAGATTAATTGGCTTCCTGCTCTCGGAACTTTAGGCCAAGTATTAAATAGATAGAGCACTCTAAAAAGAATGGAGAGAGCAAAACTCATAGGGCGAGGTGGGGTGTATGAAGTTCTATCTTAAGTTGTCAGTAATGCTTGAGTTGTCCGTCATGTTTCTGTTCATGATTGGCACTGCCTTAGGTGCAGTGGGCGATGTGGGGATCTCGGATACAGCAGTTGCTCTTCAGCAGGAACAGAACTCTTTGGCCGGTATGGATACAGGTTCTTACCAGCCTGAACTATCCGGTCAGGCATCGATAAGCCAGCCATCGTTATCGCCTTATGGCAGTTCGTCCTATGGCGGCCAAGGCCAGGATTATTCTCTGAGCCAACAATCTGCTTATCCGGCTCCTCAGATCGTTGGGCCATTGCAAGAGCAAATGACGGCAGAGCAGCTCGGACTCTCGCAGCCGCAAATGGAGAGCTTCACTCCCGACGAGAGTCTGGGTTTCGTATCAGCTTCTCAGCCGGTCTATGCAGCCCAGATAGTATCCGCGCCTGTGCAGCCTTCAGTTCAGTCTTCAACACAGTCTTCAGTTCAAGCTGCATTACCCGGCTTCAGCATCGGGTATTATCCCGGTTCTGTGGTTTCCGCCAACAGATTCTATGTACAGACTGCCTCCGGATTTAGAACGGTTGGAGGATGCAGCTTCAGAGGCTATCTTCCCCTTTGGGCGGATATCAAATCAAGCGGTAACTTCTTTGTCTATGAATGGTATCCGGGACAGTTGGCACCCTCGGTGCGGTGGTGGGGTTGGACTGGAAGCGGCTGGAAGAAGGGCTGGTTTTCCGGAGATGTCCCTGGCTGGCATATCCTCTGCTACAACAGCGGCATATGGTCCAACTACATCTACATTTATGTATATCCCAAGGACGTTGCATTTTTTGCACCATCAGGTTACTCGAGTCCAGCGCCAGATGTGAGTGCAGCATCTCTGCCCATGGATGCGCCCATTCCTCCTGATCCTGCAGCCGAAAAGATTGCCTTGCCGGATTTCAATCAATACAGGCCGATCACAGAACAGTCCTCTTTGAGTGGCTACAGCTATCCAAGTTATCCTGCGCGAGGCAGCGCCCAGATTGCTGCTTATCCCAGTTCGTTTGATGCTGCCTTTCCATCAGGCAGGACGGGACAGGTCGAAAATTCCGCTTTAATTCGCTCTACCTTAATTGCGGGCGGTGTTTCCAGCAGCTATCCCTATGAGGGGAGTTGCACAACGTGCGTCGCTCCAGCAAGCCAGAGCGCGCCTTACGGCTATGTTGCGCAAAGCTATCAAGCAGTCTATCCAGTGCCGTCCATCTGCAAGTGCAATGAGTATTACGTGCAGAGCTGCCCGGGAAGACTGGAAACAGTGGCTGGCGTATTTTGCGGGTCGTGGTTGCCTCTCTGGTCCAAAGTAAGCCGACCTGGTGCCTATTGGTCCTTTGAATGGACTGCTTGCAGCAGCGGACCCAGCTACTATTGCCCCCCCGAGGTCAGAAACTTCGGCGACAAGAGCACCGGATGGTACCAGACCTGGTTTAAGGCAAATAATCCCGGTTGGCATATACTCAGCTACTGCTGCAATGATTGGTCCAACTACATTTACATCTATGTCTGGCCGGCAGACTAGTTCTTGGTGCGACCGTTTTTCGCATCATATCTTTTTTGGGCGATCGGTTTAAATACCGTGAGCTTGAACGAACTTCGGATTGATATTACCTCGGAGGATGTTTATTGGCAAGAAGATCACAAAGAAAGGCTGAGAGCAGAAA
>JBFYLJ010000101.1:0-5513 GCA_041305465.1 Methanothrix sp. | reverse complement strand
TCAGTATTTTCCTCATTTCGTTCACCTCTGGGACGGGATTCATCTTCATGATATCTGGCTTTCGTCTTGATCGATCCGACTGATCGTTTGCATGCTAACAGTAAAATGTTTATGTAATAATAGCAAAATAATAAGTTCAAACTGGATAGTAAATATGTTATGGCTGATGATGATGAAATTGCATTTGATATTGCAGAGATAAACGCGGGGGATGATCGTTCATGACTTTCAGAGAAAAAGCACTGAGCAGAAAAAGGCCGGATCGTATCGACAATGACGTGATACTTCCCAGAAGGCAGGAATATCATCCTTCGCCTGTGGACTGGAGAGATGAGGTTTTGTATTTTCTTCTGGTGGACCGATTCTCCGACGGCCAGGAGAAGGGCCGCAAGCTCCTGGACAGATCCAGCCTCCAGGCAGCCCGTCCTGACATCAAAGGAGAGGCATGGAGCTGGCAGCTCTGGGCTGAGTCTGGGTCCTCCCGCTGGCAGGGAGGAAGCCTGAAAGGAGTCCAATCCAAGCTATCCTACCTGGAAAACCTGGGCGTCACGGCCTTGTGGCTGAGCCCCATCTTCAGGCAGCGTGCTCACGAGGACAGCTATCACGGCTACGGCGTTCAGGATTTCCTGGAGGTTGATTCCAGATTTGGTAGCCGCAAGGAGCTAACCGAGTTGGTGGCTGCAGCTCATAAGGCAGGCATTCGCATCATCCTGGACATAATATTCAACCATTCCGGATGCAACTGGCTCTATCCGCCGCAGACGCCTGGCGGCATTTATGAGGCGGGATACACCAACGAGCGATATCCCTTTGGGTCCTGGAGGGGGGCCTCGGGCCAGGCTGTGGCGGCCATTTCCGGAGGCGAGGATGGGGTCTGGCCGCAGGAGCTTCAGGACGAGGAACGCTACACCAGGGCCGGCAGCGGAGACCTGGGAGCAGGCAGTATTGATGATCCCCCGGCGGAGCACAAGCGCTCAGATTTTAAGAGCTTGAGGGATTTCAACCTGGATTCTCCGGGCCTGCTCAGCGACCTTGCCCGCTGCTACAAGTACTGGATTGCTCTAACCGACTGCGACGGATTTCGGATCGATACCTTAAAGCATGTCTCCTTCGAGCAGGGCAGAAACTTTTGCGGCAGCATAAAGGAGTTTGCTGCAAACCTCGGAAAGGAGAACTTCTTTCTCGTCGGCGAGATCGCCGGGGGCGACTGGGCTGCCAATAGGTACCTGCAGGCGCTGGGCCGAAACCTGAATGCTGCTCTGGATATCGGGGAGATGCGGCAGGTTTTAGGCGGAGTGGCCAAGGGGCTGATTCATCCCGGAGCTTACTTCCGGGGCTTTGGCTCCGAGGCGGCCCTGGGATCGCACCGAAACCTCGGCAACCAGCATGTCTCTGTGCTGGACGATCACGATCATGTCTTCGGGGAGAAGGTCCGATTCTCAGCCGATGCCTCCTCCGGGACCCAGGTTGTGGCAGCAGTGGCTTTGCAGCTCTTCAGCCTGGGGATACCATGCATCTACTATGGGACTGAGCAGGCCTTTGGAGGGCCGGAGGAGCAGGAGCGCAGGTGGCTGGCAGAGTGGAAGACTTCAGACCGCTATCTGCGTGAGGCCATGTTCGGACCGGAGCATCCTCGCCAGGCAGGTGCCTCCAGCCGGAGCCAGGAGAAAGATGAGAGCCTGCCAGGCTTCGGGCCATTTGGCACGGCCGGGCATCACTGCTTTGACCCCAAGTTCTCGGTCTACCGGAGCATCGCCGCCATGGCAGCCGTCCGCCGGGCCTTTCCGGCGCTCCGTCACGGCAGGCAGTACCTGCGGCAGATGGCCCTTCCGGATGAGGGACTGGAGCAGTTCGACTTCTACGGGGCGGGCTATGAGGCAGGAGGGATGCGGCTGGAGGGACAGATTGTGGCCTGGTCACGCATCCTGGACGATGAAGAGGTGCTCTGCCTATTCAACTCTCACGGCTGCGAGAACCGCAGCGCCGATGTCCTGGTGGACTGCGATCTGAACCGGACCGACGGCAAGGGCGGCCTGACTGTGGTCTTCAACTCCACCCAGGAGGCGGCGAAGCCTAAGAGATACTCCGGAGCCTACCGCAAGGGATCGAGGCAGACGGTGAAGAGACGGGATGGGATGGCCTATGTGGAGATCAGGGATCTTGCACCCTCGCAGGTGCTGGTGCTGGCATCGCACCCAGAGAAGGAGGAGGGGGCGGTGGTGTAGAGGCAAGGGAGGAGGCCCGGATGGCCCTTCCTCGCCTGAAAGCATTATCCGAATCGACCGTACACCTTATGCGCCTGCTCAATGGTCATGACGTCCAGGATCTTGACTAATTTTTCATCTTTATAAATTTTGTAGAAAGCAGTGTAGGATCTGGAGATGTGCAGCCTGTAGATCTCTTTATGGTCCCTGCGCTGAATCATTTCCCTGTCACCCTGGCCAGGAAATGGATCGTCTGCAAGTGCTTTGCATCTTTCGATCACGATTTTCTGGCTTTTCTGGGGCAATGAGTTGATGAAATCCAGAGCGTTCTTGCTGATGACAATTTGGAAAGCTACCAAGGTAACTCCACAAACTCGCTTTCAGCCTCAATTCGCTCCATATCTCTGAATAATCGAGCTTTCTTCCGCTCTTCTATCATCTCTTCCAGCAGCTCGGAATAAGTCTGCCCGGCAGCTTTGAGGTCGGATAGCTCATTCCAGACCGCATCGGTTACTGGAATTCGTTTTGTAGCAAGCATGGTAAATATTGTAATGATTGTAAGTAGATAGCTCTTTTCCTTGAATTTCCGGGATCTCGTCCTCTCGCATTTTTCCGGCATTTGGGTCTATTGCTGGTGCAAAGGCCAGGGCGCCGGGCATCCAAAGGGCTAGAATCGATGCCGAGATGGGGGGCTGAGGTTATGGAAATCGAGCCAGCGTGGCGCAAGCGCCAATGTGCTGCATAAGGTCCGGTGCGGCAAGCCCACCTATTGCCATGCCGGGGAACCCGGGAACTTATTATCTCAGAAAATGAATTTTTGGTGATTCAGGGAAAGAGCGCTAGATAGAGTCTAATATGAGATACGAGCTAGAGTAGAGCGATTTATGGAGGGCATGCGTACATGATAATTACCGAAAATCAGCTCGATATATGGGTGCGCGGCCATGCCAAAATTGCGCAAGGATTAATCGTTGAGCTTACGAAACGCCTGGTGGTAAGGTCAGCACCTAATCCTAAAGATCGGCGCTTTCCACTTGGCGATAGCATCGGACAACCAGGGCCAGATGGCATACTTGATACTGATTTTGGGTTCGATCCGTTTGTACCTGAAGGAAGATCTTTCTGGGAGATCGGAACAGGGATAAAAGCAGGAAAGAAAGCGACATCAGTTTATAGAGATCTTACAAGCGCAATCCCAGAAGAAATCCGAAGAGAATCTACGTTTATCTTTATAACACCCCTATCCGGAACAAGTGATTGGAATTATACATGGAAGTCAGATGCTCAGGCTGCGTGGATAAAACATAGACAAGATAGGAAAGAGTGGAAAGATGTACGCGTGCTCGATGGAACGCGCTTGATCGATTGGCTAGAGCACTATCCTGCCGTAGAATTATGGCTTGCCGGCAAGATGGAGTTGCCCGTCCAGAAAATCGAGACTCTTGAGCAGCGTTGGGCTATCCTAAGAGATATCGGCTCTCCGCCGCCACTTATCCCTGACGTTTTTTTGGCAAATCGTGAGGCTGCTTGTGCCAAGATTAAAGAGGTATTCGATGATACCTTAACTAGATTGAGGTTGGACACACATTATCCTCAACAAATGCCAGATTTTGTAGCAGCATGTGCTGAAAGCCTGGACGCAGAATCCAAGATGGATGTGGTTGGACGCTGTCTTGTTGTTTCATGTGCTGATTCGTTGGACGCAATAGTGAGCTCTCTTGAGCGACATATCTTAGTTGCAGACTTCGACCTGGATGATGATGTTGGAACTAAACTGCTGTTTAAGGCTCAAAGGGCAGGCCATTCAGTTATCTTTAGAGGATCTCTTGGTGGCATTCCAGATCTGAATCGGGCACCACTTCCAAATCCACGAATCAATCAAATTAAGACCGCCTTAGAGAAAGCCGGCCATAGTGCAGAGCGAGCTCGAATTCTCTCGCAGAGGTGCGATGGAAACTTAAGCTCTTTGCTGAGGCTGCTCCAAAATCTGTCACTCATGCCAGAGTGGGCCCAAAGAACTGATGCTGCTGAACTTGCTATAGCAGAAATTATTGGTGCCTGGAAAGAAAACTCTGAAGCTGACAAGGCTGTGGTGGAGAAGCTATCGGGAAAAGCATATGGGGAATGGATCAGGACAATGCGAGAGATCGCGGTTCGCCCGAGCACTCCCCTAAACCATTTTAATGATACATGGAAATTCAGCGCTCGGTATGAAGGATGGTATGCGCTTGGCCCTAAACTATTTGATGAACACCTTGATCGAATGAAAGAGGTTGCAGTAAATGTTCTACGCGAACGAGATCCAAAATTTGAATTGCCGCCAGATGAACGATTGTTGGCAAGCATTCATGGAAAAGCCCTAGCCCACTCATATATGCTGCGAAGAGGCCTAGCCGAAAGCCTAGCCTTTATAGGCAGCCATCCCAAAGTGTTGACTTCATCATCATTTTCCAAGGCCGAACTGGTTGTTACTCTAGCCGTCCGTGAGATTCTATCTGATGCTGATTGGGTCCTATGGGCCAGCCTAAACGATCTCCTTCCATTACTAGCGGAAGCCGCACCTGGAGACTTCCTTGATGCCGTAGAAACGGCCCTAAGTTGCGATCCATGTCCATTCGATTTAATTCTCGCGCAAGAAGAGCCAGGTATATTTGGCGGAAATTATATGTATGGGTTGCTCTGGGCGCTTGAGACCCTGGCTTGGGATCCAGATTATCTCTTACGCGTAGTTATTGTTCTCGGTGAGCTGGCAGCTAAAGATTCGAGAGGAAATTGGTCAAATCACCCAGCGAATTCTCTTTCAACAATTTTTCTTCCTTGGTTCCCGCAGACATACGCATCGGTACCGAAGAGGAAAACTGCAATCAAAGCGCTTCTTAATGATTTTCCCGAAATAGCATGGAATCTCTTATTAAGCCTTCTGCCAGAAGCACATCAAATTTCTTCAGGGTCCTACAAGCCAAAATGGAGAGAGACAATCTCAGAAGACTGGACAGAAGGAGCAACGCCCCAAGAATATTGGGAGCAGATCTCTTCTTATGCTGAGCTAACGATAAGCATCGCAAAGAGCGACCTCGAGAAACTTATAGCTCTCATTGGTCGCCTAGATGATCTGCCGCCTGAGGCACGAGATCAGATTCTTTCTTACCTTGGATCTGATAATGTCATTTCCCTGCCAGAACCAGATCGGACTAGTGCACCATAACACAAATTTTAAATTTTATAACCTGCCTATAATATGACATGGCAATGAAGAGGGTGTATGTAGTTAAGCTCAGTGAACAAGAACGAGCTGAATTGATCCAATAT
>JBFYLJ010000100.1:0-23252 GCA_041305465.1 Methanothrix sp. | reverse complement strand
GTCTCAATTACAAGTACACAAATCTGTGTTAGTCCAGACCGTAGCTATTGATGCTATTAATGCTGCTATGACAATCGCATTTCCTTTTGATATCGTAAGCATACCAACTCCAATCCAGACTATTTCTTGGATTTTCACTTTAACAAGCTTTTTTATCCTTGCCAGATGTTTGGTGGACAGCAATGACAAGGACTTTCTCTTATTAGCTTAAATCGCTTTCCAGCGGGATTGTTTACAGGTAAAGAAACGCCCGGACCGGGATTCGAACCCGGGTCGAAAGCTCGACAGGCTTTCATGATGGGCCACTACACCATCCGGACAGATGCATATCCCGCCTCCCAGATTCGAACCGGGGACATCGCGGTGACTGCGCGTAGCACCTCTACGGTGCGAGACATACTACAGCCGCGCACTCTACCAGGCTGAGTTAAGGCGGGCCTCTCGCTACGAGGTTATTCCTTGTACTTAAGCCCTTCGGAACTAAAGCCCGCAGGGCGCTTTTTTGGGGGTGGCTGCCCGATAGCAAAATATAATTATGGGATGCGATTTTGGGAGGAGCTTGATGCTCATAGGAATTATGTCTGATGCCCATGACAGCATCCAAGGTGTCAAGGATGCTCTGCGGGTTTTTTCATCAAGGAAAGTGGATCTGGTCCTCTTTGCCGGGGACATGATCGGCTCCGGCAACTGCTATACCTTCGAGGGCTTTGGCATTCCCCTCAAGCTGGTCTACGGAAATAACGACGGGGACCGCGTCGGCCTGGCCCGCGAATTCGCCCGCGTGGGCGGCGAGTACCTGGGCGACTTTGGGGAGATCGAGGCGGACGGCCTGAAGATTGCCCTCATGCATGGCACGGATGAGCCGCTTGTAAAGGCCGTGGTAGCCTCTCAGCTCTACGATGTTGTGGTCCGCGGGCATAACCATCGCGCTGAAGCGACGAGGCAGGGCAAGACGCTCCTGGTCAATCCTGGCGAAATATGGGGCCAATTCACCGGCCTCTCCAGCATCGCCATCCTGGATACCGCCCGCCTGGATATAGAGATGATCGAGCTGGGCCGCCACAAGACCTTTCGTGAGATCCTCAAGGATGACAGCCGATGACATCCGGTGCATTTGTTCCTTCTCTGGGCTGCAGTCTTCTGGTAGAATGGCAGAGCGAGATGGTAACGAGGATCTACTTTTCCCAGAATATGCCCGCCGAGCCCTGCCGGCTGGCAGAAGAGATCGCCGCCTACCTGGAAGGGAATGTGCCCTGCCCCAGGGCAGAGCTGGACATGTCAGGTTGTACTGATTTTCAAAGGCAGATCTATGCACTGGTGCAAGCGATACCGCGCGGCGAGACGGCGACCTACGGCCAGGTGGCTCTGCGCGCAGGCAGGCCCGGGGCGGCGCGGGCGGTGGGCCGGACCATGGCCTCAAATCCTTTTGCCATTCTCGTGCCATGCCATCGGGTGGTCGCCAGGGACGGCCTGGGCGAATATGCCTGGGGCAGAGAGATGAAGGAGAAGCTGCTGCGTCTGGAAAATGAATCGAGTTCGCAATAATCCTCGTGTGAGGCGATTTTCCTATTACGCAAGGGAAGTCTGGCAGCCTGGCGATCGCCCCCAGGCCGAAGCGAGCGGAGTTGGCTGAAGGATAGGCGAAGTGCAATGCTTTTCATATATTTCTGAATTCTCTTGACCGAAACGGTATTCCTTATCTGACATCTTCATCTATGGTTGTTTATCTTCTCTATAATAATAAAATATCACAGGAAGATACAATTAAATATATTGATAACCTGAAAATGTATATTTCTCAAAGGCAGTATCTCGCAGCCATGTCGGAGGTTCTGAAATGGGTGAAGTGATGGTTTCCAGAGACCAGTCCCTGAATAACGTAATTGATCTCATGAGGAAAAACGGTTTCGACGAAGAGGGTGCCGTAAAAAGGATAATCAACCTGGGCATCCAGGATTATGTTGCGGATCTTTATAAGGACGGTGAGATCAGCATCAGAGAAGCGGCAGACATATTGCAGCTCAACTTCCGACAGACTTTTGAAATTCTGGAAAAGAAAGTAGGCGGAAATGTTGAAGAGGAGCAAGAGATCAAGGCTTTGAAGCTTGCAAAGAAGCTTGCCGAGAGATCGTAAATCCATGCGTGTTTGCTGACCTGGAACTGCGCAATTGGAGCAGAACATCAAAAGGGCTTCAATGTCGTCTTCGAGCCCGTCAAGACTTCGCTTGAGATCAAACGTATCACGCGAAGGCGCGAAGTCTCGATGAGATGTGGGCAATTCTCGATTAATATTTATAGAGCAAGTACCTTCAAGATTCCGAATCATTTGTGAGGGTGGATTTCCGTGAAGAGTGCTCCTTTAAAGTTGATGGCTTTGATTTTTCTTGGGATGCTTATCCTGCCTGCTGCCTCTTCTGAGGCGACAGCGGATCTGGAGAAGTATCTCGATTGTCTGACCGACAAAAAGGTTGACATAGTCTTTGTCTTCGACACGAGCGGCAGCATGGGTGGGGAGATCAATGAGCTTTCCGCCACTGCGCGGGATTTTGCGGCAGATATGGAGGCGTCTCGCATCGATTACCGCCTGGGCCTGGTGGAGTTTCGAGACATTCCGCAAAGCTTGCGGAGAGAGCAAGAAAACATCTTGCGGTGAGCCAAACGATTTCGCCTACAAAGTCAAGGGCGACGGAAATCTTACCGGGGACGTCAGCACCTTCAGCTCCTGGCTCAGGGAGATAAAAGCATCCGGAGGGGGCGACGGACCTGAAGCCATTCTGGCAGCTTTAGAGGAGCGCTGTGCAGAGCGTGCAGGTGGAGTGCGGAAATTGCGGAGCGGCGGCAACGGAGCAGGGAGACTCGAATCAGCCACCTGAGATAACCAGTCTTGTGGCTGACCAGGCAAGCCCCCAGAATGTCGGAGCAGTTGTCACCGGGACTGCCGAAACGAAAGATCCAGATGGAGACCAAGTGCTATACAGGTTCTTCCAGGACGATGAGCCGAAGACAGACTGATCGTGCCCAGGTCGAATAACGGCGACTGGGATACCTCAACCCGGATAATACCGGACGAATCATCCCAGCCGGATCAGAATTTTGGTAATGAACAAAACGATGCAGATCGCTGGGCACAGAGCGGTTACGAACTTATGAATCAGGACCGCTACGAAGAAGCCATTCGGGCCACGGAAAAGGCCATTGAGGTAGATCCAGGCAACGCAAATGCAGTGAGCCAAAGGAATCAGTTCGTTCGATATCATGGGACGAACAACGACAACCAGGACACTCCAGCCCAGACTGTTTTGGACTCAGTTTACGAGACTGCATCGGATGCGTATCAGCAGCCAGTCAGCGAGCCGCTGCCGGAAGAGTTCTATGAGGAACATTCTTACGATGGCGACTGCGAGAACCGTCCCGAAGCCGCCAATTGTGTGCGCTACTCTGATGGATATATCTCGCTCCTGGGTATAACAGTCAATAGTTATGGTGATGGCGGAAACTGGAATGGGAAAAAGATCGAAGTTGCTTATGCTACTAATGGATGTATGTACGACCATATCTTAGGAACTTCCTACGTGGGACGCAGATGCAGTAGCTAACGATCTTCAGCCACGGCGGCAATGCCTGGCCAACCAAGGGCGACGCCGATGGCGACATCGTCCGACTGCCCTTTCACGTCTTCCCCCAGCCGCAAACGCGCGCCCATGCGGCGACCGCACGGGCATCCACAAGAGAAGGAATAAATATTTTGCAGTAGCATTTCTTTGATATTAGCGATTTGGATCAAGGGGGCAAAGAGCTTGAATATTTATAATGAACTGCAAGAGCGTCGTGCTGAGATAATAGCCATCGCTGCAAAGCATGGTGCCTACAACGTCCGCGTCTTTGGCTCAGTAGCCAGACATGAGGCCGATTCGGCCAGCGACCTCGACCTGCTGGTGGAGATGGAGCCTGAAAGAAGTCTTCTCGATCTGGGTGGGTTGCTCATGGATCTTCAGGAGCTTCTCGGCTGCCGTGTTGATGTCGTGACCGAGAAGGGGCTTCGAGGGCGTATCCGGGAGCGCGTCCTCAAAGAGGCTACGGCGCTATGAGAGACGACCGAGAATGGTTGCTGGATATCCTGGAAGCAATAGAGAGAAGTGAGAAGTATTCTTCCCGAGGCAGAGCGGCTTTTGAGGAAGACGAATTGATCCAGAACTGGATTGTGCACCAGCTACAGATAATTGGCGAAGCTCTCCGCTCAATATCTGACTATTTTAGGAGAGAGCACGACGATATTCCCTGGAAAGAGACCATCGGCATGAGGAATATCCTTGTCCACCGTTATTTCGAATTGGATACGGATCTTGTCTGCAAGGCAGTAATGAGGGATCTGCCTGATCTGAAGAAAAAAGTGAGATCTGCCTTGGAGGAAGATGAGGCATCTTTTTAAGACCAGTCTAGCCGATATCAATATCGTCCGGCTGCCCAGCCAGGCGGGCCAGTCTGTGCCCGCTCGCCCTGCTTTCCGATGACATGCGAGCCCCGCACCCCGGCGGGCCTCCGCTGCCAGGCTACGGCGCAGCCCCCACGAGGCCCTTCCCAGGCGCGCGCATGCGGTGGGCCGCACGGGCGGAATGAGTCAAAATAACAGATAGTACTCGAGCCTCACGCTTTCTCAGTTGAATGCGTGGCATGACTGAGATTTATTGTCAGTTCGCCGATGTTCATGATGTAGTCAAGCATGCGCTCCAGACTGCTTGCCAGGACCAGTCGAACCACCATCTCAGATTTTTCTTTGCTTTCAGGATAATTGGCTATTTCCCTGGCATGATTTTGAATGTCCCTGATCATGTCGATAAGCTCATTGGCCTTGTTGGAGTTGGTCTGCAGCAAATAGGATATGGAATCATCAAGCAGGTTGCATAGCAATGAATCCATCTGGGACAGCTCCTTTTTAAAATCCTCAGGCAGGTTGTAGCTTTTCTGGCTGGCGATCTCTGCAATACGACTGGCGTGGTCTGCAATTCGCTCCAGATTGGACGCAGCATGCATGTAATTGAAGGCTTTGATGGGATTGAGAGTCTCTTGCTTTACAGATCCCGATCTCAGGATCTCAGTGAACTGGCGGGCGATTAGAAGGTTGAGCCGGTCCACGTCATCGTCCCTTTGGATCACATCTGCCGCCAGCTCCTCGTTATTATTCAAAAGACTGGAGAAAGAATCGGATATCATGGATTTCACTACGGTTCTGATTCGCTTTAAGGCCCGCTCGGATTGAAGTTCCTCGGAGCTTAACAGATCCTGAATGACCACCTTGTTAATGGTCTCCTCCAAAATCTCGGGGCCGATGAGCTTGTTGACAATCTGGTGAAGGTCCTTTTTCTGCATAGATGACATGTGCCCGGATGTAACCTCTATGGTTCGATAGCCGCCCACATAGCATCCAATGATATCTCTTATGAGGTGTTCTCCCATTTTGTCGCCGATGTCCAGGCGCACTCGCATGTCGCGCTCCGAACGATCTGTTGACAATGTGAGAGCGCCATTATCTCCTTGATTGATGTAAATTATGCTGCCGGCTGAAATGCCGTTCTTGGTCGCCCAGCTTTTGGGAAGTGAGACGATAAATGTCGACTTGCCGGTTCGCTGCACCTTTCGTGTGTCCATAAATAGCCCTAATTGAGATGTTCTCTTTTTGCTTCCACCATATAGACGATAGTCTCACAGATATTGCAAATATGATCGCCGGTCCTTTCCAGATGCCTGTTAACCATGAGCAAAGCAGTTCCCTCATTGATCACATCTGGTCTTTCAATAATTATTTTCAGGATCTTGGTTCTGGCTTTGACGTACAGCCCGTCGATCTCATAATCCCATTTGGTGACCTGCCTTGCCAAGTCTGCATCGCTATTCATGAGGGCCTCAATGGACTGGTCAAGCATCTTTTTGCAGATCTCCGCCATGCGAGGGATATACTCCAACTTTGTTATCTGGATCTTATTTTGCGATTGTGTGGTAACTCTGGCTACATCTACCGCCAGGTCGCCGATCCTCTCCAGATCTATCCCTATCTTCAGTATGCCTATAATGCGTCTGAGATCCTTGGCCATCGGCTGCTGCAAAGCCAGAAGCTCCATACATAGATTCTCTATCTTCAGGCCCAGATCGTCCATTTCTTGGTCGTGTTTGATAACATCTCTTGCCAGCTCTATATCATAATCACGCAAAGCCAAAACAGACTTGTCAATAGCTTCGCCTCCTCGGTTCGCCAGATCCCTTGTGAGATTCTTTAGCTCTTTCAGATCTCTGTGGTACCGCTCTCGATACGGGCTCATCCTACCTCTCCTTCAAAGCCTATTGCTATTTCTTTCCTGTCAAATTCTCTAGCCGAATCTTCCTGTTATATAATCTTCCGTGCTCTTTATTTTCGGCATCTCAAAGATGCGTTTTGTCTCTCCTACTTCGATCAACTCGCCTAGCAAGAAGAAGGCGGTGCAATCGGATATTCTGGCAGCTTGCTGCATGTTATGGGTCACAATCACCTGGGTATAGTTATCCTTCAAAATCTCCATGAGGCTCTCGATCTTTCCGGTAGAGATAGGATCAAGCGCACTGCACGGTTCATCAAAAAGAATGACATCGGGCTTCATGGCCAGTGTCCTGGCGATGCACAGTCTCTGCTGTTGACCACCGGATAGGCCCATGGCCGGCTGGTCAAGCCTATCGCTGACCTCTTCCCAGAGAGCAGCATCAATCAGACTGCGCTCTACAATTTTATGGACATTTTTCAGCCCATGGATCCTGGGGCCATAGGCAATATTATCGTAGATGGACATAGGAAAAGGGTTGGGCTTTTGAAACACCATACCGATCCTCTTGCGCAGTTCCACGACATCGACATCCTTTCCGTAAATATCGGTATCATCATAGAGGACCTGGCCCTCAATGCGAATATTTGTCACAAGGTCGTTCATCCGGTTCAGACAGCGGATGAAAGTCGACTTGCCGCAGCCCGAAGGGCCAATTAGGGCAGTAATTTTCTTCTCAGGAATATCGAGGCTTATATCCTTGAGAGCTTGCTTTTCTCCGTACCAGAGATTTAGATTATTAGAGATGATCTTCGATGTCACCGCATATCCCTTTTAAACGTTATTGTCTAATGGCGTTTGCTCTAATTCTGTGATCGATAGATGACTATAAAGAGCTTCCTATATAGACTATATATATGTTGGGCTGCATACAAATATAGTATTAGATCCGCCTCAAATCATGCGAATCTTTTATATAGAACTTCAAACTGGTAGTAAGAAAAAAGTCGGGGAGGACTATAGGTTTGGCAGGTTTGAGCGGCGTACCGATAATTATACTTAAAGAAGGAAGCAAACGAGAGAGCGGAAAAGAAGCGCAGCGCAGGAACATATTAGCTGCAAAAGCAGTCGCAGAGGCTGTTCGGACCACCCTTGGACCCAAAGGGATGGACAAGATGCTCATCGCCGGCGAAGAAGCAACTATCACTAATGACGGGGCTACCATTCTAAGAGAGATGGATATTGAGCACCCCGTGGCCAAGATGATCGTCGAGGTGGCAAAAGCCCAGGACGATGAGATCGGAGACGGCACCACCACCGCGGTGATAATCGCTGGCAAGCTGCTGGAAAAGGCAGAAGCGTTACTTGATCAGGATGTCCACCCCACAGTCATCGTGCAGGGATATAAACAAGCTGCTGCCAGGGCGCAAGAAGTGCTTTCTGCGATGGCTATTGATGTCTCGGGCGACGAGCGCGTGCTACTCAAGATCGCCCAGACAGCCATGCGAGGAAAGGGCATTGAGATCGCCATGGATAAGCTGGCAAAGATCGCTGTGGATGCAGCACGTGCCGTGGCAGGTTTTGAGGGCAAGGACATTGAAGAAAATGTCAAGATCGTCCTCATCCCTGGCGGCAAAATAGAGGACTCGATCCTTAACTACGGCATAGTAATAGAGAAGGAGAGAACATCCCTGGAGATGCCAAAGCGCATAGATGCAGCCAAGATTATGCTCCTGGAAGGCACTCTCGAACTCAAGAAGCTGGATACGGATGCCAAGATCACTATAACGGAAGCCAAGAATCTCGCCGGCTTCAGAGAGGGCGAGGAATTGGTTATCAAGTCTCAGGTTGATGCCATTGTCGCAGCCGGAGCCAATGTTGTCTTCTGCGAGAAGGGCATAGGGGTTACAGCTCAAAACTATCTGGCAAGGCTAGGAATTCTGGCCGTTCGCCGGGTTAAGAGAGAGGATCTGAAGATGCTGGCATTGGCCACGGGGGCAAGGCTGGTAGGCGACGTGATGGTCGTCACTTCCAAGGATCTGGGATCGGCGGCTATTGTGGAGGAGCGCAAGATCGGCAAAGACAAGCACATGATCTTCGTGGAGGGCTGTGAGAAAGCCAAAGCGGTATCCATTATCCTGCACGGTGTCTCGGAGCAGTTCTTAGAGGAGATGGAGCGCGCTCTGGATGATGCCCTCAATGTGGTAATGGATGTCATTCGCTCCGGAAAGATTGTACCAGGCGGAGGCGCTCCAGAGGTCATTGTGGCCGAGAACCTGAGACAGTATGCTTCCACACTGGAAGGGCGAGAGCAACTGGCTGTCCGGGCCTTTGCTGATGCAGTGGAGTCCATCCCCCTGACCCTGGCTGAGAACTCCGGTTTCGATCCCGTGGACAGCTTGGCGGCTCTGAGGGCCAAGGGCGGCCATGGCATGAAGAATTTCGGGCTGAACCTGATAACCGGTGAGCCCGCTGATATGCTGACCATGGGCATTGTGGAGCCGTTAAAGGTAAAGACTCAGGCTATCAAATCTGCAACGGAAGCCGCCACCATGGTTTTGCGGGTGGATGATGTCATTGCAGCGAAGAGAGAAGAGATGGCCCCGAAGCCCGGCCAGAGCCCGCATGACTACACCATGCCTCCTATGCAGATGCCTCACTACTAAAGGAATGAGGGACTAAAAAGGCCCCGGCAAAGGCCGGCCAATTCCTCCCTATGATTTCAAGGTGGATATTATGGCGGATGCTGATGCAAAATCTGAAACGAAAACGGATACTTCAGGCATGAATGCTGAGGAGCTAGAGCAGCAGCTCTCCTCTGCCCAGAGCTTGGCGGAGGAGCGGCTCGACCTCTTGATGCGCTGTCGGGCGGATCTGGACAATATCATGAAAAGATCGGCCCGTGAGAAGGAAGCTAATGCAAAATACGCCTCTGAGAAGCTCATCTCAAAGCTTCTTCCTGTGCTCGATAGTCTGGAAGCTGCCGCAAAGCATGAAGAGGGAAGCAAAGCTCTCTACATTCAATTGCTCGACATATTATCCGGAGAAGGGCTCATGCCTATTGTTGCAAAAGGGATGAAGTTTGATCCCTATCGCCATGAGGCTCTCTTTCAGATCGAGAGCAAAGATCTGGAAGAAGGTATTGTAGCAGAAGAGATACTGAAGGGCTATATATTCAATTCCCATGTCATCCGCTTCTCAAAAGTTGCGGTGGCGAAAAGATAAAATAATCGCCAAGTTGTGATAACTTTCAAATTCAGGAGATGAGATCTTGTCAAAAATTATCGGCATTGACCTTGGGACCAGCAACTCGGCGGCTGCAGTTCTAATCGGCGGCCGACCTACCATAATTCCCAGCGCAGAAGGAACAAGCATCGGCGGCAAGGCGTTTCCATCCTACGTGGCCTTTACTAAGGAGGGCCAGGTCCTGGTTGGCGAACCGGCCAAGAGACAATCAGTCACCAATCCGGATGGCACGGTCACCGGCATCAAACGCAAGATGGGCACGGACTACAAAGTAAGGGTTCACGGGAAGGAGTACAGCCCGGAGGATATATCCGCCCAGATCCTGCGCAAGATCAAAACTGATGCGGAAACCTATCTGGCCGATACCGTAGACAAAGCAGTGATTACCGTTCCTGCTTACTTTAATGACAATCAGAGGCAGGCGACCAAGGATGCAGGAACCATCGCCGGCATGGAAGTCGTTCGTATCATCAATGAGCCCACTGCTGCAGCTCTTGCCTTTGGCCTGGATAAGGTAGGCGAGCATAAGATCATGGTCTTTGATCTGGGCGGCGGCACACTGGACGTCACCATCATGGAAATCGGCGAGGGCGTATTCGAGGTCAGGTCCACCTCCGGCGATACTCAGCTGGGCGGCAGGGACATGGACGAAAGGCTGACCAACTTCGTTCTGGCTAAATTCAAGCAGGATTCGGGCATCGACCTGAAGGGCGACTCCATGGCCATGCAGCGCCTCAGAGAAGCAGTCGAGGTGGCCAAGATTGAACTCTCAAGCGTTATGCAGACCAATCTCAATCTGCCTTACATCACAGCAGACTCCAGCGGCCCCAAGCACCTATCCATGACACTGGACCGATCCAAGCTCGATGAACTCGTCCGGGATGTCATTGAACGCTGTCGCGGTCCCATAACTCAGGCCATGCGGGACAGCAAGCTGGAGAAATCCGATATCGGAAAGATCATATTAGTAGGCGGCCCAACAAGAATGCCAATTGTTCAGGAGTTCGTCAAGGGCTTCATGGGCAAGGAGATAGAGCGGGGCGTGGACCCCATGGAGTGCGTGGCTATGGGCGCTGCCATTCAGGCAGGCGTCCTGGGCGGTGAGGTCAAAGATCTGCTTCTATTGGACGTAACACCTCTCTCCCTGGGCATTGAGACCCTGGGCGCAGTTACCACCAAGCTGATTGAGAGGAATACCACTATTCCTACTAGAAATAGCCAGATCTTCACCACGGCTGCAGACAACCAGACCAGCGTTGAGGTCAATGTGCTTCAGGGAGAAAGGCCCATGGCCAAAGACAACGTCTCTTTGGGAAGGTTCACATTGGTGGGCATACCACCGGCACCTCGCGGCATTCCTCAGATTGAGGTCACCTTCGACATAGATGCCAACGGCATCATTCATGTCTCAGCCAAGGATCTGGCTACCAAGAAAGAGCAGAATATGACCATTACTGCCCCTCACAAATTGAGCAAGGATGAGATCGACTCCAAGATCAAAGACGCAGAACGTTTTGCTGCAGACGATCTGAAGAGGAAGGAAGAGATTGAGGTCAAGAATGCGGCCGACTCTTTGGTCTATGCCTCTGAGAAGATGCTCAAAGATGCAGGCGATGTGGCCAGCGCCGAGCAGAAGGAGAAGATCGAGAAGGCCATTGCCGACCTGAAGAACGCTCAGACGGGCGGCGAAATTTCAGAGATCAAGGCCAAGACCGAAGGATTGCAAAATACCATATACGAGCTCTCGGCTGCCATGTACCAGAAGGCGGCACAGGAGCAGCAGGCCAAGCAACAGGCTTCAGAGGGTGCAGGATCGGAGCAGACCTCTGGGCAAGGGCAGTCGGATCAGACAGTGGATGCCGACTACGAAGTAGTAAACGATAAAAAGTAAACTGCAGGGAAATGAGATATGCCGGATAAGAAGGACTACTACGAGGTCTTGGGAGTACCCAAGGATTCGAGCGAGAAGGACATCAAGGGGGCTTATCGCAAGCTCGCCATGAAGTACCATCCCGACAGATCGGAAGAGCCCGATGCTGAAGAGAAATTCAAGGAGCTATCCGAGGCCTATGCAGTCCTCTCCGATCCGGAAAAGAGACAGAAGTACGACCAGTTCGGCCATGCTGGAATCAACAGCCAGTATTCGCAAGAGGACCTATTCCGCGGAGTAAACTTCGAGGATCTCCTGAGGGGCTTTGGCTTTGGCGGCGCCGGTGGCGGTGGCCGAGGTGGCGGCGAGGGCATCTTTGATATGTTCTTCGGAGGCGGCGGCCGGGGCCGGGAGTCGCGGGGCCGGGATCTGCGCTACGACATAAACATCACATTAGAGCAGGCGGCCAGCGGTCTCGAGTCGACGATCGAGGTGCCGCGCACAGAGAACTGTACCACTTGCCATGGCAGCGGAGCCAAACCCGGCACCAGCCCCACCACTTGCAGCAACTGTCGTGGCTCCGGTCAGATCACCCGCGCCCAGAACACTCCTTTTGGACAGATGGTCACCTCCTCGGCCTGTCCCAAGTGCGGTGGCCGGGGGCAGATAATCGTCACACCTTGCGGAGATTGCTCCGGCTCGGGGAGAGTGCGCAAGAACCGCAAGATAAACATCAAGGTTCCGCCGGGCGTGGAAGACGGCCAGCACCTCAAGCTACGTGGTCAGGGAGACTCTGCAGGACAGGGTATGGAGAATGGAGACCTTTATGTGGTCATAAACGTCCGGCCTCATCCCATGTTTCAGCGGGTGGAGAGCGATCTGCTCTTGGAGACGCCCATCAGCTTCACCCAGGCGGCTCTGGGAACTGAGCTAGAGGTCCCCACTTTAGGCGGACGGGCCAAGATGAAGGTTCCAGCAGGAACGCAAACGGGAACCGTATTCCGGCTGAGGGGGAAGGGCATGCCAAGGCTACAGGGCCTGGGAAGCGGCGATCTGCACGTCAAGGTCAGGATCAAGACGCCTTCCTCTTTGACGGAGCGACAAAAGCAGCTCTTGGAAGCGCTGGCAGCGGAGTTTGGCGAGATGAAAAAGAAGCAGACTGAGAAAGAGAAGAGCCTCATCGACAAGATCGTGGATGAGGTGAAGAGCGCTGTGCAGTAGCGCTTCCATCTCTTCCCTTCTTCATTGACTTTTTATCCCAAAACATCATTTCAATTCCAAATGCTTATACGTCAAGAAGTTGCTTGTTAATATCGATTGATCAATACAGATCGATATGAATAAGGATGTGTTTGCCATGAGAATTGAATTGCTAATAATTGGTATTTGCCTGATATCGTTAGCCACTCCTGGACTTGCTACACTTCCCAGCGATGCGCAGGTCATAAGTCTGGACCAGAGTGTGATGGGCTATGCTCCGGGAGCCTATTATAAGGTAGAGATCTCCGAGCCGGCAACTCTACAGGTTATTCTGGAGGTAGTACCGGCAGAGATGCAGACCAGGGTCGCGATCATAAATGAGGAAGGGGCCTGGCTTGCCAGCGAAGACACTGCAAAACCCGGCGAGAAGATGACGGTAGAGGCCGGTGCAGACGCACCTGGATGGTATTACATCGCTATATTGGAATTAAGCGGGAAGACTCTTGCCGACCCCTATTCATTCCGGGTTTCAATAATGTGATTTCAGCTTTCACATCTTTCGTCTCGAAAATGAATGCATCTTATCTCAAGAGCTTTTCCTGAGAGATCCTGTGCTCGCCCTCACTGTCGTGCACAATGCATCCACCTCCCTTTCTTTCCGTGCCCCTCTCGAAGTCCCGGTATCTTTCCAGGAGATGGATGGCCTCCTGGATCTCCAAGAGATAGCGATTAACGAGCTGCTCGGCCAGCTCATCCGCCTCCATGGGCTCGATCTTGCATCCCAGGCCCCTGCACTCCGAGTGCATCAATTCGCCGTTATCTAAATAGAAGGGATAGGTGCGACAGAGCATAGGCCGGCTGGAATAGATGCTGCATCGGCGATTTTGATAAAACCGGCAGGATTCTCCTCCCGATTTTCCTTTTTTTCTTAGCCTCCATTCAAGGGTATGAAAGCAGCCGTCTATGTCCCACTCACCTTCCTCTGGTGGGCCTACAACCTCCAGCCACTCGAGGCCCGTGGCCATTTGGATGCTCCTTATCTCCGCAGGAAAGACTACCACGCTGTTGTCCTCTCCCCGGCAGCATTCCCCGCACTCTTGACAGTGAAATCCCAACTCACCGATCCGGGCGGCCAGCTGTGTCAAGGAGAGCTTCTTGGCTGCCAGAAATTCCTCATTTAGCCCTGCAATCCTGCCTTGCAGATCGCTCATCTCTTACACAGGGCGATAAAGTTGTCCAGAAGCTCTGGGCCACATTCGGTGTGTACAACCTCAGGATGCCACTGGACGCCGTAGAGCGGTCTGGTCAGGTGCTTCATGGCCTCTATCTCACAGACATTCGACCTGGCTAAAATCTCAAAGCCCTCGGGAAGCAAAGAGACCTGGTCCATATGCGAGGCCCAGGTCTTGAAATTGGCAGGCAGGCCCTTTAATATGTCATCTTCCTTAAGAACCTCTACATTCACCTCAGCATATCCGCCCATGCTGCCGGCAACCACTTTTCCCCCAAAGGTGGTGCCCATGAGCTGCATGCCCAGGCATATGCCCAGAATGGGGATATCAAGGTCTCTGAGGTAATCCGCGCAGCGACCTGCACGCTCCAACGTTGGACCTCCCCCCAGGATGAGGCCGTCGGCGTCAATCTTCTCAGGCAGAGTCTGGTTGGAGATGAGGTCCGTCTCCACCTTTTCCCGAATGGCACGCCGGATTAGGTGATTGAACTGTCCATAGTTGTTGACTACAAGTATTCGCATTGCCTTCATCTTGCTGCATATTATAATGATATATCTTTTGGCGAAAGGCTTAGAGTACAAATTTATATGAAAAATGATTCTAAGGTATATGTATGACGCAACCTTTTGAATGCATACTGATTGGAGAAGCATTGGTAGGTGAGGGCCCGGAGATCGCTCATATCGATCTCGTAATCGGGCCGAAAGGCAGCTACGTAGAGCAGGCATTTGTCAATGCCCTGGCTTCGCCTGCGAAGGGGCATACTCCTTTGCTGGCGGTATTAGAGCCCAACCTGCCTGCCAAGCCCGCTACCCTTATGGTAAACAAGGTCACCATCAAGGGCGCAAACCAGGCCATACTCATGTTCGGCCCAGCTCAGGCAGCTGTGGCCAAGGCTGTAATGGACTGTGTGGCAGAAGGAACTCTGCCCCAGGAACTGGCTGAGGATTTGAGAATAATTGTATCCGTGTTCATAGAGTGGGATGCAAAAGACAAGAAAAAGGTCTACGAATACAACTATTTAGCCACAAAGCTGGCCATTGAGCGCGCCGTTGCCAAGAATCCCGATGTGTCGGAGATACTGGCTAAGAAAGACTCTGCGAAGCATCCCTTTGCTTAGACGAGATTCATATGAAATTGCCGATGATGGCAGGGCGCTAACAAGTTATCAATGTGAAAAAAAGGTTCATAAACGTCAGATCCAACTTTTTGTCATGAAGATTTCAAACGTGAGTGGGATAATGAAGAGTGGAGAGTGAGGATATGAAAGAGATGGAGAGCAAACGCAAGACCAAATTCAAGCTTAATTGCAGGGACGCAATTTCCGTCTTTGCATTTTTAATGATAACCGGAGTGCTCCTGGCGATATCAGCCTTCGCACAGCCCGATATGCCGGGAGGTTTCGAACAGGGAGGTTCTTTCTCGCAAGATAACATGGGTGAAGCAGGTGGGGCAATCTCCAACCAGCAGCCGATGCTAACCGCCCTGGAGAGTGATAGATCCAGTCCCCGGGAAGCAGGAAGCTCCATAAAATGGACGGCCAAAGCGGTAGATGCGGAAAATGATCCTATGTCCTTCATATTCCAGCTAAAAGGACCATCTACAAGAGGTGTTTGGAAGCCGGTAAACTCAGATCTCTCCGACAATACCTGGAAATGGGATACCAATTCAGAAGATGCCGGAAATTACCAGATACGCGTCTCGGTCAGAGATGATGCGCATGCTGGTCCTCAGTTTACACCGGACGAGAAAATAAGTGACTTCATATTGACTGCTCCGCCGGTGCCAGAGGAAGCCCCGGTGAAGCCAGCGCCAGAGCCTTTGCCTGATGCAGCTGCCCAGCAGCAAACCTATCAGCCGCCTGCACAAGAGCAGCAAACAGCCTGGCAGGAACCTGTAAGCCAGCCACAGGAAGCAGAGCCTGTAAATCAGCCACCCGTCATGATCAGCTTAACAGCAGACCCTGCCAGCCCCAAGGAGGCAGGAATAAACGTGATCTGGGAAGCACAAGCCGATGACCAAGAAAGCGACAACTTGCAGTTCTTGTTCCTGCTGGACGGTCAACAGGTAACAGATTGGCAATATCAAAATCAATGGGCCTGGGATACCTCTGCCACTGAATTTGGTGCACATAGCATGGAGGCAAGAGTTAGGGACGGGACACATAATGCGGATGGCGATTCATCCAAGAAGGCAAGCTTCACAATAAATAAGCCCAACGAGAAGCCAATAATATCCGATCTGTCCTCAGATAAGGCCAGTCCCCAGGAGACTGGCAGCATTGTCACCTGGACGGCTCAGGCCAATGACCCGGAAAAAAATCCAATTCAATACAGATTCTTCGTGAACGGACTTCCTGCAACCGATTGGCAGTCCAGCAACAAGTTGGCCTGGAAAGCAATCGAGGGAGAAGCCCAGATCGAAGTCCAGGCAAGAGACGGCAAACACGCCGAACAGGATGGATTTGATGACCAGAAGAGTGCGACGTTCATCGCATTGCCGCCCAACCAAAAGCCCATCATCATCGCTTTCGGCCCGGACAAGTTAAGCCCGCAGGTGACCGGTTCGACTATCACCTGGACGGTAGAATTCGTGGATTCCGATAATGATCCGCTGCAGTTCCAGTTCACCCTGGACGGACAGGTAATGCAGGACTGGTCGGACAGCCCAGTCTGGAGCTGGACTACATCAACCGAGATGATCGGATCTCACAGCATCGAGGTCAAGGTCAAGGACAATAAGCACAATCAAGAAGGAGACAGCTCCAAGGCGATCGATTTCGTCATAAGTGCACCGCCAAACAATCCGCCCGTCATAACCGATCTGGCATCAGATCCGGCCAGCCCGATGGTAGCAGGAGCCGCAGTAACCTTTACCGCTGCATCCTCCGACCCGGAGCAGGACCCTGTGCAGTACATGTTCGTGCTGGATGGTCAGCCAAAGACAAGCTGGGTGGAGACTGCGAGCTGGACCTGGACTACATCAACCGAGATGATCGGATCTCACAGCATCGAGGTCAAGGTCAAGGACAATAAGCACAATCAAGAAGGAGACAGCTCCAAGGCGATCGATTTCGTCATAAGTGCACCCGCACCGGCAGAAGAGCCTGTGAATATCGAGGTCGTGCCTGCTGTGGTCGCGGCAACCAAGCTCAATGAATCGCCGACACTTGACGGCTTGACTGCCGACAGTATTAGCCCGCAACTATTGGGAACCTCCATTACCTGGACCGCATCTGCATCCGATGCAGAGAATGATCCAATTAGCTATCGCTTCCTGGTCAACGGCACGCCTGCAACCGACTGGCAAGCAGAGAGTCAGTGGACCTGGACTGCAATGCAGCCGGGCACCAGCGTGATCATGGTGGCGGTAAAAGATAGCCTGCATGACGGACCAATGGGCAAAGCCGGCAATATGAGCAGCGACTTTGCCATTATCGCGCCAGAGCCAGTGGTTGAGCCTGCAACGGTTGAAAATGAAACCGCGCCGCAAGAGAATAAGACAGAACCTGTGCCGCCTGTTCCCGAGAACGTCGCACCTCCGGTGACCGAGAACATAACTGCACCTGTTGCACCGGAGAATGCGACGCCCCAGCAAACCGTCAATGAGAGTGAGGTTGTGACGATTGCGCCGGAGACTGTTGTACCTCCCGCAGAAGAGAACATCACCACGCCCATTGTTCCGGAGAATGCAACGCCGCAGCAGCCTGTCGATGAAACGAAACCTGCAGAACCTGTGATTCCTGCGGCTGTGAACCAGACACCAGTCTTGAATTCTCTGACGTCGGATCTCACAAGCCCCCAGATTCCCGGCACCACCATAATCTGGACTGCCAACGCCACAGATGCGGATTTAGATCCGCTGTCCTTCCGCTTCTTCTTGCGCGGGCCGGCAACAAATGGAGACTGGCAGCCTGTTACTCAGTGGAGCAGTGCCAGCACCTGGACACAAACTACCTCATCCGCGGATGCGGGTGAAAATCAGGTCAAGGCTCAGGCTAGAGATGGAAAGCATGCAACGGAAGAATTCTTTGACAGCGAGCTATCTGCATTCATAACCATCAGCGAGCCTACCAGGAACATCTCCGGCATAGCTTATGAAGACAAGAACGACAACTCCCTCTTTGATAGCGGCGAGGCCCTCTCAGGCTGGACAATCAGTCTTACCGGGCCGGACGGCGAGGTCAGCGCTCTAACTGGCGAGGACGGAGCCTACCGCTTCGAGCATCTCAAGGCGGGAAGCTACACTGTTTCCGAGACGCTGCCCTCCGGTTGGGAGGCAATCAATCCCAAGAGCGGATCATATAGTCTGGATCTCTCGCAGGGAGACGCCGCCGAGAAGAACTTCGCCAATAAGCTAACATATTACAGCATATCCGGCATGAAGTATAACGACCTTAACGGCAATGGGGCCAACGACGGCGAACCTGGAATGGAGAACTGGAAGATCACACTCTCCGGTACCCAGGGTAATGAGGCTGTGCAAAAGGAATTTACAACTGCAAAGGACGGATCTTACAGGTTTGAAACTCTCCTGCCCGGCACCTATACCATCACAGAGGCCGAGCAGTCGGGCTGGGTCAGGACCGCGCCTCTTGAAGGATCCTATTCGATCGTTCTGGTGGATGCAGATGTGACCGGCAAAGACTTTGGCAACCACGGGTCCTGGTCCATCTCAGGAGCCAGCTTTAACGATCTTGATGGAAATGGAGTACGGAATGGAGATGAGGCAGCTCTTGGCAACTGGAATATTCAGCTAGCCAAAGATGGAAGTGTCATCAACGCCACTACCAC
The DNA here is from genome assembly GCA_041305465.1 of Methanothrix sp. Lineage (GTDB taxonomy): Archaea > Halobacteriota > Methanosarcinia > Methanotrichales > Methanotrichaceae > Methanothrix. The sequence goes on along the minus strand of JBFYLJ010000100.1, from coordinate 4,624 downwards.
CGCAAAGGACGGATCCTATGCCTTCAAGAATCTGCCGCCCGGCAAATACACGGTAAGCGAAGTTGTCCAGGATGGATGGACTCTGACTCTGCCTCAAGATTCTTACAGCATAGATCTATTGGATGCGGATGTCTCCGGAAAGGATTTCGGCAACAAGGGCAACCTGTCTATCACGGGCAAGAAGTTCTATGATGCCAACGGCAATGGTGTGCAAGACGAGGACGAGCCCGGTCTTCCAGGTCAGGAAGTCAAGCTGGTGGAGAACGGCAAAGAGATCGCCAGCGTGACCACAGGCCAAGACGGCAGCTATACCTTCGGCAACCTGGTGCCGGGAACCTATGAAGTGGATGATCCCATACAGGTTACTGTGACAACACAGGTCCATGTAGTGGTGAACGTCCCGGCAATCAGCCCAAATATCATCTCAGGAATGAAGTTTAACGATCTGAACGGCAACAGTGTAAAGGATGCAGGAGAGCCTGGTGTCGCCAATTGGGAAATCGATCTGGTATACGTAGTGCCTGGACCGGCTCCTGATATTCTGCTGGCCCAGGCCAGTACAGATGCGAGCGGTGCCTACAAGTTCATCAACATCCCGCCCGGCAACTACGAGATCAAGGAGCTGGCCAGACAGGGCTGGTATGCGACCACACCGACAGTTCGCACCGTTCACATCCCTGGCAGCTCCAGCAACCAGGATTTCGGCAACAAGCTGGCCACACAGCCATCTAAAGGCTCGATCTTGGGATTGAAGTTCAACGACCTCAACGGAAATGGCATCAAGGATAGCGGAGAACCAGGGCTTCCTGGATGGACTATTCAGCTCAAGAATGCCACGACCCTGGCCGTTTTAAATACTACAAGCACGGTATCGGACGGCTCCTATGCTTTCCTGAACATCACTCCTGCAAACTACGTTGTCAGCGAGGTAACAAAGCCCGGCTGGACTCAGACCAAGCCGCCTGCAGGTTCTGGCGGACAGGTCTACTCCTTTGCTCTGGCTGCGGGAGAGAATAAACAGGGAATCGACTTTGGCAACCGCAACAATAACCTGCCGCCCACCAACCCCACGCTGGTCTCAAACCTGGCCAGTCCGCGGATGGCGGGCACGCCCGTAATTTGGACTGCCGGAGCCAATGACCCAGAAGGAGATCCACTGAAGTTCAGATTCATAGTGAGCGGACCGACGCCGTCCCCTGCTGTAAGGGCCGACACCGGATACTCTACGAGCAGCGTCTGGACATGGAGCACCGTCGGGTATATGCCGGGAACTTACCAGATTGATGTTTGGATAAGAGACGGCAATCACGCCGGGCCGTCAGGATTTGATATCAAGAAGACGGTCACCTTTAAACTCACCAGCGCCAACCATCCGCCACACGTCAACATGCTGTTCTCAGACAGGCCGGCTCCTCAGTTTGTAGGAAGCTGGATTAAGTGGACAGCACTGGCTTCTGATCCTGAGGGCGACCCCTTGCAGTACAAGTTCTACCTGCGCGGGCCTTCGACCAACGGATTCTGGATGGACCAGACCGGCTGGGGCAAGAACAATCGCTGGATCTGGAGAACCAATCCCTTTGATGTCGGCTACAGCGAGGTGCTGGTAGCAGTCCGGGACGGCAGCCATGCAGGACCGGGAGGCTCAGACGACTACGAAATAGCATCCTTCGCCATTGTCAACCAGAATCTTCCGCCGGTTATCACCGGTCTGGCCAGCAATGTGCCCAGCCCGCAACCCATAGGTGCCAGCGTATGGTGGAAGGCATCCGCTGTGGATCAAGAAGGAAACAGCGTGTTCTATCGGTACTGGCTGAAGGGATCAGCTACCGGTGGATTATGGAGGATAGTGCGAGATTGGTCTACCGACCCAACCTGGGTTTGGCCCACCTCGCCAGCTGACGCAGGAACAAGCGAGATTCAGGTGCAGGTGAGAGACGGACTTCACTCCAGTCCGTCCGGATGGGATGACGATGCTGGGGCCCTGTTTACTGTGCTAAGGCAAAACCAGCCGCCAGTTCTCGTCTCCTTGACGGCAGATAAGCCCAGCTCACAAGCTGCCGGAACGCCCATAAAATGGACGGCAATCGCCTCTGATCCGGATAGAGAGCCGATATTCTACAAATTCTGGCTGAAGGGACCTTCGACCGGAGGAGCCTGGAAGGTAGCAGCGGATTGGTCGATAAAGAACCAGTGGACCTGGACCAGTTCCGGCTATGATGGTGGGGCTTACACGGTCTATGTCTATGCGCGGGACGGAAAGCACAATCCTGCAACCGGTTACGATAGCGCAATGGGGGCATCTTATCGGCTTATGGCCAATTCGCTGCCCAAGCTGACGGCTCTTCTTCCAGACAAGAAGAGCCCACAGAGCGCCGGAATGACCGTGAAATGGACGGCAACTGCTACTGATGCCAATAAAGATCCGATACTCTATCGGTTCTGGCTTAAGGGACCTTCGACTGGTGGAGCCTGGAAGATAGCGGCGGATTGGTCGACTAAGAACCAGTGGACCTGGACCAGTTCTGGCAGCGATAGCGGAGATTACATGGTCTACGTCTATGTTCGAGACGGACTACATAGTCCTGCAACCGGCTACGATAGTGCACTGGGAGCATCATATTATCTCACGCCCAATGAGCCGCCTGAGCTGACTGCTCTTCTTCCAGACAAGAAGAGTCCGCAAAGTGCTGGAACCACAGTAAAATGGACGGCGACTGCCACTGATGCCAATAAAGATCCGATACTATACCGGTTCTGGCTGATGGGCCCGTCAACCAGAGGAGATTGGAAGATAGTACAGGAGTGGTCAACAAAGAACCAGTGGACATGGAGCAATGCACCAACCGATGCCGGAAGCTACAGGGTCTTTGTCTATGCCAGGGATGGAAAGCACGCCCCGGAAACCGGTTATGATAGCGCAGTAGGTCAGGACTATGCGCTTCTAAATCAGGTGGTGAGCAGCAACATTGTGAGCAGCAAGGTGGTCGTCGTAAAGAGATAGTGAGATAGACCTTGATGATTGAAGCGTAGCGCATTGCTAAGAAAGAAATACTTGAGATGAGCAAAAGGTCCTGCTCGTCTCACCTCTTTTTCCAATAGGTTTAAATCCAACGGATGTCTGGGGGAGAAACTATGATGAAATATACGATAGCTTTAGCTGTGCTATTGATGCTGGCCGGCACCGGCCTGGCAACGATGTGGACTTACGATGATCCCATGTTCTTCCAGATGAACTATCCAGTAAAGACGGGAACATTCACACCAGCAGACATATCCATTCTGGAAATCTTAGATGCTCCCTATTTCCCTCTTCTTGGGCAGAGCTTCTACTACAATGCCATTCCCTTTAAACTCAGCAACAATACCAATGCCGTCCAGATCGGCAGCAAGGCTCCTGCATCCATGTCTCCTGTTCAGGTAACCTTTGGTGGACATCTGGAAGATAACCTTAAGTATGCGCAGAGCAAGTCCTCACTGAAGATCGGTTCGCAAGGTTCCTGGGGCAATTTAAATACTCCGGGAGTGCTTTAGGATAATTGAGGCGGCCAGAACCGTTCCGATAGCTCATTTTTTTTATTCGATTAGTATTTTGGTTGATTCGACTCTCTGACGAATAAGGTAACAAGGGTTATGGCAATAGCCAGCAGCGTGAAGGCTTTGACACAGCCCTCGACTCCATGCAGATCCGCCGTCAATCCCGCGACAAGCGGCCCGATCACCACGCCGCTCATGCGAGCCGTATTGAAGATGCCGTAGACTTCACCTCTCCGGGAGGCACTGGTTGTATCTGCAATTAGTGCTGCGGCAGCCGGGTTTGCCATGCCTAGCCCCATCCCAAGGCCAGCGAAAAGGATTGTGACTGTTATCATGGCATTTGCCAGAAGCAGAGATGCAAAACTTAAGGCTCCCAGCAGGCAGCCGGTGAAGATGAGTATCTTTTTGGCACCTCGATCAGCTTGGCGGCCAAAGTAGATATTAAAAAGAGCTGTGCTTCCACCATAAACCAGGTAGATTATGCCCACATCAGTAGCATTGAAGCCCAGGCCGGCAGCAAAGCTGGGTAGCATGGTGAAGTTGAAGCCGCCCACAACACCAGCCCAGAGGACAACAGAGGAACAGGCCAGAAATGTTAGCCGATAGCCGGGAGCAATGAGCTTCTCATTTCCTCGTGATGGAATGGCCCCCGTCAATAAACTTATCTTATCCGGCTCTCTAACCCGAAAATAGACAACAAGAAAAGAAGTTGCTCCTAGAATAGCCCACAAGTAAAAAGGGGCATTCAGGCCGAGATGATCGTAGAGCATTCCTCCGATGAGAGGGCCTAAGGCTAACGCAAAGAAGAAAGCGGCGTTGTAGCGGCCCATGGCTGCCCCTCGGTTTTCTGCCTTTGCCTGATCGATAATCAGTGCCATGGCAATGGGCCAGACGGCTGATGCTCCCAGTCCTCCCAGAGCTCTGATGAGGAGGAGGGCATCGGCGCTCTTAGCATAGATGTAAAAGAGCGGTAGGAAGGAAAATGTGGCCAGGCCCAGGAGCAAGATCTTCCTTCGTCCCATCTGATCGGATAGGCGTCCGATTGGTATCTGAGTGAAAAGCTGCACTGCTCCGTAGATGGAGACAATAA
>JBFYLJ010000099.1:0-5085 GCA_041305465.1 Methanothrix sp. | reverse complement strand
AACCGCCATCGCTTTCCAGCTTGACAACATATGTCATATTCATTTCTGCGCTGATGTTTCTATACTGGACATCTCCCTTTCCAAGAAGCCCTTGAACCAGGCTGGTTGTGTTCTCCAGGCCAATGCGGGCATCGATCCACTCGCTGACACCAATTGTCATGAGGCTGGGCGGATTGAAGACAACAGTGCCTGCTGCCTTTTCTGCTGCAATATTGCAGTTCATGGCTTCATCAGCAGCCACTGGTCGTCCAATCCACTCTCCATTTCCTCCAGAACCAGAGTGTTTTGATGGCTGTGTTCTGCCGTTGGTGTTGGGATCCACGCCCGGTTTGCTCCAATCAATACCGTTTTCTAATATCTCTCTATTATTTTTGAATTCATTTCCTGAGCTTTCTTCTATTTTATCCAGGTTATCTCTAAAATTATTGTCCTGAATAAGGTTGCCAGTTGAGGTGACAATTTTCAGTGGATTACTATTTTTATCAATATTGTTCTGCTCGAGCCTGTTTTCATTTGAGTAGTAGATTCTAGCACCGACCTGATTGTTGCTTATATTGCTATTGGATATTTCATTATCGTTGGAGTCTACTAAATCTATGCCATAATCATTATTATATGATACTATCTCATCGATAGAACAATTATTTGAATTGCTGAATCGAATTCCTGCGCATGGGGGAATGCAGGACTTAGAAGAATTTTTTGATACAATTCTCACCAGAATAACCTGATCGGCGGAGATCTCTATGACATTTCCCATTCTGCCAGCATCTATGATTGGAAGCCCGCCTCCGATATCTATCCCACGGATGCTTAAGCGCTTGTCAATCAGGAGGCTTTCATTATATGTCCCGCTTTCTATTTCTATGATATCTCCCGGAGCTGCTGCGTTTATGGCATCCTGAATGCTTTCCCCAGAATGCACGAGGATTAATGATTCATTGCTCTGATTTGCTTCGATTAACGGCTCGCTTTCATTTAATTCCTTAAAGGTTAAATTTAAAGACGAATCCCATGTTAAATTGCCTTCCATATTATCGGATTTGCTTGGTATAGATTGCAGAGAATATTTAAGCTCTGTTAGATTAGAAGACATATCTGGCAGCTTTATTCCCAGCTCTTTCGAATTGTATATTTTTCTCTCTGATATATTAATTTTAGCAATCCCAGACCATGTCGATAGATTCAGGGTATCATTCGCATTCATAGAGACATTTGCCAGTTCAAAATTATATGTATTATAGTAATCGAAATTAATTGACTGATTGATAAAGCGAATCGCGGAATCTTCTGCAACCAAAGAGATGTTCCCTGCCAGAGCCGGCTGAGATCTCTCTAAATTGAGCGTCCCATTTAACAGCGATGAATTGGGGCTATTGATCAAATTCGAAGGTAGTGTGATTTGTTCTGTTCCATTTTCAAGGCTGGCATTCTCGTCAGCATAAGCTGACACAAAAAAGATGACAAGAATGAAGACACCGATCAGCGGCTTCGTAAAGTTGATCCCTCGATGCAGCTTATGATAATTTACTATAAAAGCCTTCCTCAGAAAGCTGTAAGCCAAATTTATTCAAAAAATGAAATGTGTTTCACTCAACATTTGCGAATCGAAGCAATTGCAGATTTATCAGGGAGATGGCGTTAGCGCAAAGCCAGCGTGGTCGAAGGCATCGAGGTACCATAATCGTCCATAGCCATCCGTAGCTCTTGTCCACACATGAAGCGCTTCCGAGAACGCTGCGCGTGTGCATGGTCCTAGGAGTTCCCCGACTGAGAAGTCTTCTTGATATTCCCCAGTGCTGGGAGTGGCCAGAGCATAGGCACGCGGAGAAAGCGGAGGATGGAAAGGAGCTTTCGTTAGAAGAGATATACTGCCTGTCTGCCCTGCTGCGCTTGCTTCCAGAACGTCATCAGATACTCCACGCTTAACACTGAAATCGAAGTCAGCAAAGTTATTGGGGTGATAAGCCCTGAATCTAAGGTTTACCCTTGCTCCCGGAGTGTACTCCATAAAACCGCATGGGGTAACATTAAGGCCAGTGCCTTGAATTGGCTCGACATCCGCCTGGCAGCAGTTGTTGTCTATCCTGACCACCATTCTGAAGGCCATTGTTTGACCGGCTACTCTGATACGGTAATAGTCGGATGCAGACACGAAAGTAACAGGATCTGTTCCAAATGGTGCTTCGACATCGGCAATCTGAAGGTTGATACCTTCCGCATCCCAGTCGACTAACGCACCATTATTCTTGAAGAGTTCAAGTTTGAGTTCATACTTGCCCGCTGAATTGAATGCCTTCGAACAAGCATCTGTCCCATCACCGAGCTTGTTGGTTTCGAAGTGCGCGCTGGCGAGATCCTCTCTCTCGTCGACGACAGTCCATTCGATGCCGCCAGCGGGAACATCCCGAGGTCTTATTTCAAACAAATTAGCTTCAGAGCCTATAAGATGCGGCTGCGGGCCTAGGGTGGCAGGCACGTGAGCAACACCGCCAGGAACCGGTACCGCATAATGCCGCACTACCACTCGCGATAGATGTGCCCACGGCCCAGGCGTTGTCAGAAGGGTTCCGTCACCTTCCGTCAGCCGCCGATATGACCAGCGGTAGTACGTTATATGCTTGACGTCTCGAAGAGTTGTACGACTGAACCATACCCTGGGCTCCAGCTTGCCGCCAAATGGCCGCAGTCGGTCGTCATAGGATAGGCCCTCAATGGCAGGAGCAACTCCCGGTCCTTGGATTTCATTCATGCTTATATTTGGGCCTATAGACAAGATCTGAACTACGCATCCATCGGGGTCCGGCCCGTTATTGCACGCAGAAACCCGTTCGTCTGAGACGCGGATAATAACATCGCTGCCACAGGAATAATTCCAATAAGTGTGGCACCTAATTGTTGGTCGATATACAGTTTCCCAGATTCCACCAAGGTTGTATTCTACCCAGAAATAGAGATCGGGCTTATCACCTTTGCATGCATAATACACGATTGCTTCAAAGCGTCCAAGAGAATCGCTTTCGACGACTGAAACCTCATCGCAGCGGTATCTCCACAACCAGGGCGGCAGAAGACAAAGATATGGAATAATTAATTTTACGTTATCAAGGAGTGCTTGGCGCACAATCAACGGCGATGAGGAGTTTAGCGCTGCACGGCTATTTGCAGGAAGTTCAATTACCGGTCCAGCATTATCCCTCTCTAATTCAACTACCGAATCCAGCGGAGCAACTGGAGATTCAACCAAATTTATGAGCCCCTTTCTCATCGCTGTGAAAGGCGAAGGAGATATCTCTTGGTTGACTCTGGCCAGTGGCTTGTTGAATATTTTCAGCAGCTCGTCTCTGAACTGGATTACTTTTGGGTCGGGCAGCTTCAGAATATAACGCCATACTCTATCTACTTCGCAAATGTGAACCCTGGCGCCGCATATTGGAAGCCCACTATCTGCTTTGATAACATGGCCTTTAATACGACAGAAGCAAATAGGCCAAAAGTCGATAATGCCACCAGGAATTCGGATTGCATCGATAAGCTTTGCCTTATGCCTAATGACAGGTTCATATGCTCCGATCCTCTCCATCATATTTATCGTGGGTTTCTTCTCCATTTCAGCAGCTTGTTCCAGCACAGGAGCAAAGAACAAGCGTCCGTGTGCCAGTTCATCTTCGGTACTTGAAAACGATGCTTTTCCCTCTTTTACACTTACAGTTTCCAGCAAATTGCCTGCACTGTCGAAAAGGAATGCTGAAATCTCACCTTTAAAATCCGGCTTTTCCTCTAAAGAGATCTTAAATGTTCTTTTCATCTTACTTTCAATTTTGCTCATGTTCGCCCTCCAATACAGTCTTTAATGCTTTTTCTGCACAAAAATAAACTTACTATATCAATCATTATAGACTTAACTGTATTTATAAGTTCCGTTAAATGCTTGAGATTTTTGCTCTATCTATTTATAGCTGGATTTATATTCTCTAATCTCGGGCATAATAGCCAAAAGGGCTGATCCTCTTTACTGTAATCTGGTCCTGGTGTACCAGGTATGACTTCTGAGAAGATCCATTTTCTCAATGTTCTTTCCAATAACAAATGGTTTTTCTGATCCTGGAAGAGCTGCTATTCTGTATCCTTTCAGCAAAACCTTCCCGCACCGGTCCCGTGACCGCCTCGGCGGTCCCGCCCGCGCGCGTGAGAAGGCGGCGGGCCCGGATGGCTGCGTCGAGGCCGGAAGGGCTGATTCTAGTGAGTGTATACCCTGCCATGAAATAGTCTTTTTCGGAACGAAGATGGCTATTCAAACTCCTCTAAAGCGGATCTCACTTTTTCCTTCAGATCAGGCAGATCATTTATCACTGCCATCCAAACCAGGTTTGCATCAAGTTCGAAATATCGATGGACCAGGACATTCCTCATGCCAATGGACTCATTCCAGGGAATTTCTCTATGGTCCATCCTAAAATCCTCAGATATATTGCGGAGAGCCTCGCCAATTATCTGAAGCTGGTGCAATATCCAGTTTTGGATCAATTCATCTTCTTCAAAGGCCAGTTTGCCCAGGGATGAATACTTCTCAATTCTCTCTATCGCTTCCAGAATGTCCAGCAGCCATTCCCGGTCGTCTCTCATAAATCAATGGCCTCTTTGAGCACACGCTCTCGGATACGCCCTCGTAGCCCCTTCTCGGTCACGACGTCAACCTGGCAGCCGAGAAGCTCCTGAAGATCCATGAGCAGCCCACCCAGATCGAAAAGGCTCCTTTCCGGCTCCATCTCAACCAGCAGGTCGAGGTCGCTGGCTGAGTCCGCCTCATGTCTGGCTACGGAGCCAAAGATCCTGACATTGTAGGCTCCGTGCTTGGCAGCGATGGCAATTATCTCTGGACGCCGCTCTTGAAGTTTCTCATAGATACTCAAGCTCTTCACCTCCGCTGGCTCGATTGATGGTATCCAGAGATGTACTGCAAATTATTTATTCTTTCTTGTGGATTTCCAGAGTCCCGCTGGCGGGATTAGAACGGTAGCGAGGAACCTTGAACCCATAGCAAATACGATAATGGCCAGTTTATCCGGACTGCCCGCGCCGGCT
>JBFYLJ010000098.1:0-5738 GCA_041305465.1 Methanothrix sp. | reverse complement strand
CTCAAACTCCTGGAAGGTGCGTAGCGCCGAGGCCAGCACTATGGTCTGGCCGATGAGTGCCGCAATGAATACCGCATCCAGGAACTCGTCCTCTCTCGCACCGGCGCGGGCGGCTGCACTCATGTGCACCTTCAGGCACTTGTCCGCGCCCGCGCTCGCCGCAGCGGCCACGGCCAGCAGCTCTGCCACTTTGGGCTCCAGGCTCTGGGGTCGCAGGGCATAGAAGTCCTTGAGGGCGGAGAAGATCATGAACTCCGGTCGGCGGGCCATGACCTTTAGGATGAATGGCACGGTGCCCAGCATCTGCTCTACGTCGTCGTAGATGTCCTCCTGGATGGAGTCGGTGTTTTCGAGGAGGGCTTTGATGAGTGTCTTGTTTTCGGTTTTCATTTATGTGGGTCATCTCCTTGCCATTTGGCGAGCTGTTTTCTGACCTGCTCTGCATAGGGGCTTTCGATCTGTTTAAATATTTCATAGGCAGCTTTTGTGAGTCCTATGGCTTTCTCTCGCTGGCCCAATTTTTCAAATGCCCAACCCGAAGCAGCTAGCCAAATACCTTCATTCCTTTTATCTTTAATTTCACGAGCGATGTTTAACGCTCGTTCATAGTATTCGATTGCGTTAACAACTTCCCCTATTATACAAAAAGAGTTGCCTAAATTACCCATGTGACTTCCTTCATTCCACTTGTCCTCTATCTCAAGGGAAATGGTCAGTCCACTTTTATAATATTCGATGGCTCTGTGATATTCGCCCATATTTGAATAAGCCGATCCTAGATTCCCCAATATAGCACTTTCAGACCTCTTTTCTCCAATATTCCGAGCAATGATTAACGCCTGATTATAGTATTCAATGGCTTTATGAATTTCGCCTAGGGCTAAGTGGGCATTGCCAAGGTTGCCTAAGTCAGCTGCTTCTCCTCTTGCATCCTCTATTTCATGATCTATAGTGAGGGCCTCTTGGTAGTAATCTATGGCCTTATGCATCTCACCTAGTGCAGAATAGGCATTGGCTAGATTACCTAATTGGTTTCCTTCACTTTTTTTGTCCTCGATTTCACAGGCAATATAATGGCCTTGTTCAAAATGATTGATGGCTTTACGTGTCTCACCAATTTGGAGGTAAACCGCTCCCATGCTTCCCACACAGTGCCCTTCTCCACGTCGGTCATTGATTTCGCGGGCAATGGAAAGAGACTGTTCTGTGTACAATATCGCCTTATTAGCATCTCCAATGGCAAGGTATGCCCGCCCAAGGTTTCCTAGAGCGTGTCCCTCACGATGTCTGTCTCCAATTTCTCGAGAGTTTTTCAGGGCCATCTCGCTATAGTTAATGGCCTCAAGAGGCTTTCCCAGAGATGCATAGGCAGCACCCATGCTGCCTAGGACATCACCTTTGCCGCGTTTGTCGTCCAAATCATTACATATCGCCAGCGCTTGCTCGTAATAGTTTATAGCCTTCTGGGAATCACCCAGTGCAGCATATGCAACGCCCATATTTCCCAATGCATCTCTCTTTCCGCGTGGATTCTTCCACTCACAAGAAATTGCCAGATGCTGCTCGTAATAACCGATAGCCTTGCGATATTCGCCCAGAGAGGCATAGGCCTGTCCGATGTTGCCTAGAGCGGTTCCCTTGCCTCTCCAGTCGTTTTTCTCATGAGCTATTGCCAAATGCTGCTTACAATAGTCAATTGCCTTACGGGCCATTCCCAATTTCCTATAGGCGCTTCCGATGTTGTCCAAGGCCCAACCTTCACCTTCTCTGTCCCCAACTTCTTTGGATATTGCAAGATAATCCTCGTAGTAACCAATAGCCTTTAGATTTTCACCCATGTGAGCGTAGGCACGACCTATGCTGCACAGATGGGTGCCTTCACTTCGGCGATCCTTTAATTGCCGGGAAGCATTTAGAGCTGGCTCCAACCATCGAATTCTCTCTTGCGGATGCTGCCGAAGGCCAAGCAAGTAGAATCCATCGCGAGGATATTCGTTGCAAAGAGCGGCCGCATTTTCGATGCAATCAGCATTCTTTTCTGCCCAGAACTGTCCTGCCCGGATATTAATAATCTCGCAGTCAAAGAGTGCCAGAGCTGCTTGGATGCTGGATCCGCCTTCCTGATAGAGCTTATTGGCAAGAAATAGCTGTTCTTTATAGTATTCAGCATGGCGCTCATGAACGATTTTACTCTCCTTTTCCGATTGCTTAGTTGAGGCAAAAAGGCGCGCCAAGTCGTGAAGCTTATAACGTCCCAAATCATAACCCAGAGGCTTATAATCGACCAGGCTCCACCGCACAAGTTCTGATAGGCGTTTGTGCCCCTCGTCCTGACAGATCTGTTCCTCTGCCTGACCGTCAAAGTCAGCAGGAAAGACTGAAGCATCCAGAAAGGTCTTCTGAATCTTCTGGTCCAACCTCTTAAAGCTGAGATTGAAGCTGGCGTCGATACTCAGCTCGACGCCTTCCATGCCAATCCTCTCCAATCTGGTACGCTCGTCCTTCAACTCTTCTGCGTAATCTATAGGCGAGAGGTCAGGTGTGTTGGCCAGAAGGCTGGCAGTGGCTCGCAAAGCCAGCGGGAGAAATCCGCAGAGGCGTGCTATCTCGGACCAGGCAGGATCAGTCTTGGGAGGCTCGGCAGAATCTGAGGTCGAGCACCAGACCTTTAGCAACAGTTCCAAGGATTCTTCCGGCTTCAAGACGTAGAGATCCTTCCGGAAGAGGCCGGGAAGCTTGATTGTCTTTCTAGATGTGACGAGAAGGCTGCAGCTCTTGGGAGGTATCAGTTTGAGAACCTTTTTATCATCCAGGGCGTTATCGAGCAGGAGCAAAGCACGCTTGCCATTCAGGACACGACGGTACATTTCCTTGATTTCAGCTTCATTGTCCGGAATCTTTTCCTTGGGATGATAAGCATGGATAACAGAGGCCATTGCTTCCAACGGCGAAAGAGGGTTATCACTTGTACCTCTCATGTCCACCATGACCTGGCCATCAGGATAGCGATCTTTGAGCGATTCGCCTAGCTTTAAAGCGAGCGCCGTCTTGCCAACGCCCCCATTGCTTCGCAGCCCAATAATGTTCGTGCCACTTGCCAACTTCGTCTGCAGCTCTTTTAGCTCTTCATCACGACCTGTGAAATCAGGAGGCGGAGCTGGTATTGTGGGAATGCTGTTGTTCTTTTCAGCTTTAAGAATATTGATATTAATATCTCCGAAATGCTGGCTTACTGAGCCGCTGGGTTTGTAGATTGCTCCCGTCCAGCCGTGCATATCGACAACCTCTCCGCCCCATGCCCCCGGCTCAGGCTCGATCTCCGGCTCCAGGGCAATGGGCAAGCCTTTGGGCTCCGTCTCGCCAGCAGCGTAGTAGGCGAGCACGAAGTTGTCGGCCTCTTCGAAGTGCAAGATGGGATGCTGCCTTCCCTTTGTCCGGCCTGGAACTTTTTCTCGGGCATACATTGCCAGGTCGGCAGCTTTCACAAATCCGTCTTGCTTTGAAACGCCCATGCCGCAGAAGGCCTCGATCAGAGCTAAGGTGAAGGCGCTGTAAGGTTTGCCTCCATAGGACAGCTCGCTATCTTTACAGGAGGCGATAATCACCCGCCCTTTTCCTGCTTCGAGAATCTGCAGCGTTTCTGGGGGCAGAGGAGACTTGGCAAGCTCAAGGCCCTTGGCCAGACCAACGCCTCCTGCATGGCAACAGTCCAATAGCAGCAGGAGTTTCTTTGAGCGGATGGCCTGCAACCGGGCGGCAAATTCCAAGCCGCTGATGGCCGTGTCCTTTAGTCGTTCCATCTGAAACCCGAAAGGTATCAGGAAGTAGGCCTCGCCGACGAGCGAGCTGGCACGATAGCCATGGCCTGAAAAGTAAATGATGACTGTTGAGGATTCGTCCGCTCTTTCTGCCAGGAGGTCCAGGGCATCGAGGACAGCCTGACGATTGGCGGCCTTGTCGACGAGAAGCTCCACCTGGTCAGGTGAATAGGCACAGCGCTCCGGGTCCATCAGGATATCGGCCATGCCCCTGGCATCATCGATGGTGAAAGGCAGATCAGCACCTGCGCCGATGAGCAGGGCGTGGCCCTCTTGGAAGGATGGTGACACAATGAACCTCTTTTCTTAAATCAAGTGCATTTACTTATTTTCCAATCTGATTCGGACATTCTTAAGGTAATCAGCATGTTTTTCTGCGTCCATGTGGCCGATCTCGCGTTCGAAGTCGACAGAGATATGCATTTGATCTACGGCTCGCTTGAGATCACCCACGTTCTCATAGGAAAGACCCAGATTCCAGCAGGCAATTGCCTCGCCCTTTCTGTCACCGATTTCGCGTGCTATTGTCAAGGCCAACTCGTAGTAATCGATAGCTTTGTGGACATCGCTCAAACCAACGTAGGCGTTGCCAATGTAGCACAGAGCTTTTCCTTCACTTCCCCGCTCGCCAATATTGCAGGAAATGACCAGAGCCTGCTCATAGCATTCGATTGCCTTTCGGGTCTCGCTAAGCAGAAAATGAACTATGCCCAGCTCGGTCAGAATATTTGCCCGCTCTCTCTGATCACTTTTCTTCTCCAGCAGGTACTCGTTGATCCTCTTGCGCCTCAGCAATTCCTCTACATTCTGATAGCTGAAGTCTAGCGGCATGGACAATGCCTCTACTGCCAGAGATTTCTGCCCACGATCTTCGCCTTTCAGTATGTGATATCCGCCTCTGTACCTCCAGAAGTCTGGAGCTTTCCAGATCACATCGTCCAGCTCCGTGGGAGTCATAAAGACTAGGCTTGGCACACCTGCATCGTAAAAAAGCTCGCGAAAGTTGTTGAGGGCATCCAAAATATCATTGCTGAGCGTCTCGGGAAGAGTCCAGATGAGAATTTCCTCTTTCTTAGACTGAGCATTTCTGAGATCAAAGATGAGATTGTCTCCCTTCTCAACTGCCCGGACTTTGCAGGGAAATCGCGTTTTTATGACCTGGATTACCTTTTTCCGATAAGCAGGAGAAGCTACGATGCAGAGAATGAGGTTTCTTCTTCCCTGAGAGATCTCTAGCTCTGTGAGCAGGAGATCTACTTCATCCTGATCATCTAACGAGATCGAATCCATTCTCCACCAGAGGAACCAGCATAGGATTTATCTCGCAACATCTCCTCACTTTATCCTCATAATAGTAGCTGTAAGCCTCTTTCAAATTCTTTGCCCTGGGCATGACATCATCCTGCACTCTGGTTATCTCTCTAATATGATAATCATTTTGATGCCATCGTCGATCCATCGTATAAAATAGTATAAATTAATAAAAAATAAAGCAGACCTATCCCTTTCTCGATCCTCACTCCTCCAGCGTTATCGCCCTGATCTCTATCTGGAGCTGCGGTTCATTGGAGTCGAGCACCAGCTCCAACCGGTCCAGCGGCTTGCTGGGGTCCGTGTCCACCTTGGCATAGAAATAATGCCCCTCATACCCATAAGCAGAGCTGGTTGTGCTCGGCCAGGAGTAGGCTGGCGTGACCTTGCTGTGCCTCAGTTGCTGCTGGTTCTCCGGTCGATCGTAAGCCCATTAGGCGATGTTCACTCCCATTAATAGATCCGTTGTCTCAAAGCTTCCATCCTCGTACCAGACATTGATGTGGCCCACCTTAACGTTGTCTGGCACTGCGATGCTCCATCCGGCAAATTCCAGAACATGCACAGCCTTGGCATTCTTACCTCTCAGATCGATGGATTGAGCGGTCT
>JBFYLJ010000097.1:0-9472 GCA_041305465.1 Methanothrix sp. | reverse complement strand
CGGAAGATGGGTGGCAATCGATGCCTTCAACACCCTCTACCAGTTCCTGAGCATAATCCGGCAAAAGGACGGCACGCCGCTCATGGACAGCCAGGGAAGGGTGACCTCGCATCTATCCGGTTTATTGTATCGCACTACCAATCTCATTCAAGCCGGGGTTAAGGTGGCCTTTATCTTCGACGGTGAGCCGCCAACCTTTAAAGCAGAAACGCTGGCGCAGAGGTCCCAGGCAAGGGAAAAAGCGGCATCAGCCTGGGAAGAGGCAAAAGCCGCCGGCCAGGATGGATTCAAGTATGCTCAGGCAGCATCCCGCATAAACTCTGAGATTTTGGAGGACGCAAGAAGGCTAATGTTGGCCATGGGCCTTCCCGTCATTCAGGCCCCATCTGAAGGCGAAGCGCAGGCAGCTAGCATGTGCGCCAGGGGGGATGTACAACTCGTAGGAAGCCAGGACTACGATTCTCTCCTCTTCGGGGCACCCCAGGTGGTGAGGAATCTGGCCATCACCGGCAAACGAAAGCTTCCCAAGAAGAACATTTACGTGGATGTGGAGCCGGAGATAATCAATTTAGAGGACGGGCTGGCACGCCTGGGCATCAGCCGAAAACAGCTTGTGGAGATCGGCATTATGTGCGGTACCGACTACAACGATGGCTTGACCCGGGTCGGACCAAAGACGGCTCTAAAACTTATCCGGGAAAAGAGAGACCTGGAATCCGTCCTATCCGAGCAGGAGGAAAAGATCGAAAGCTTTGCACAGATTCGGGATTACTTCCTTCATCCAGATGTCACAGATGATTATGAGATCAAGATGAAAAAGCCCCGCGTGGATGAGATAGTCTCCTTCCTGGTTCATGAGAGGGACTTCGATCAGGAGAGAGTTGAAAAGACGGCATTAAGGCTGGAGGAGGAATACAAACGTGGCCAGAGCACACTCGACCGCTGGTTCTAGCCTTGCAGTCTCCGCCGTCTCCGGCTACGACCTCGACCTGGATAAAGCTATTGATCTTATCGAGAAGAGCGGGGCGCGCCTGGTGGGATTGCAGGCACCGGAAGGGCTAAAGAGAGCCACGCCCGCTCTGGCTTCACGCATTGAGGAGAGGACTGGAGCGAAGGTCATAATCTCAGGAGACCCCTGCTTTGGGGCCTGCGACGTTGATATGCAGCTATGCAGGGAGGTGGATCTATTGCTTCATCTAGGCCATGCACAGCTTGAGGAAGGCCCTAGCAATGTCATCTTTCTGGAGGCCAGGATGAGAGAGGACCTAAAAGAGGTTGTGGAGAAGGCTGCTCAGGTCCTCAAAGCCAAACGAGTAGGCGTTACTACTACCATCCAGCATGTGCACAAGCTCGACCAGGCGCAAGAGGCCCTCAAGAAGCACGGCATCCAGGGCGTTGTCGGGCCGGCAGGGGGCAGGATAAGCCAGGCGGGCCAGGTCTTGGGCTGCTGCTACAGCGCGGCCCGGGCTACGGATGTGGAGGAGTTTCTCTTCATCGGGACAGGACAGTTTCATCCTTTGGGCATCGCTTTAGCCACAGGCAAGCGAGTGGTAACCGCAGACCCGGTTACCGGCGAGGTATTGGAGATCGATACCGATCCCATGCTTCGCAGACGATTTGGGGCCATCACACGGGCAGGGGAAGCGAAACGCTTCGCTATCCTGATTTCAAAAAAGCCCGGACAAAAACGAATGGATCTGGCAAAGCAGCTCAAGGCCCTGGGAGAAGCCAGGGGATTGGAGATGTTTCTGGTTTACCTGGACAACATCGAGCCGGACAGGCTGCTAAACCTGGGAGCTGAGGCGGCAGTCTCCACTGCCTGCCCCAGAGTGGCGCTTGATGATGCTGCCAAATATAGGATACCCATCCTCACTCCGCCAGAGTTTGAGGTGCTGCTGGGAGAGAGAGAGTGGGAGGAATATAGATTCGATGAGATAAAATAAATATTCCCATCCCTCGGAGTAATTATTTAACGTTTAAACGCGCATTATCCAATATTCGGTGATATAATGAATTTCGAACATGTAGCAGGAAAAGACAAAGGCAAGACCAGGCTCTTTGCCCTGAGCACCTGTATATGGTGCAAAAAGACCCGAGAGTTCTTATCATCTATGGGCGTGGCCTTCGATTACATTTATGTTGACCTATTAAAAGGAGAAGAGAGGGCCGAGGCAGTAGCCGAGGTTAAGAAATACAACCCAAGCCTCTCGTTTCCCACGCTCGTCATCGGCGAGAAATGCATCGTGGGATTGAAAGAAAAAGAGATCAAGGAGGCGCTGGGCTGATGACGCAGGATTTTATTGAACCTGGTGGAGAGGAGGTTGATAATTTATACACTCGCCTGGATAAAGATGCTAAGCAGGGTGGATATAACCTCAATCCAGATGCGGATTTTGTGAAAGGCCTGGTGAAAGGTCTTCTCGTAAACGAGAGGCGATACGGCTACCGCGCCTGTCCATGTCGCCTGGCCTCCGGCGATAAGGCGGAGGACCTGGATCTCATCTGCCCATGCAACTACAGAGATGCAGATATCTCTGAATTTGGCGCATGCTACTGTGCGCTTTATGTCTCTAAAGCCGTTTTGAAGAGCGAGCAGGAGCTTTCTTCCATTCCAGAAAGAAGGCTGCCACCAGAAGAGAGAGAGAAGCTGCAGCAAAAGCAAAACGCATCTGCGAAGGTGCTGGGAGCCGATATCGCAAAGATGGCATTCAAGCTTTCCGCTCCTGTGTGGAGATGTACTGTCTGCGGCTATCTCTGCGCCAGAGAGGCGCCTCCTGAGGTCTGCCCCATCTGCAAGGTCGGCAAGGAGAGATTTGAGCGGTTTATTTAATATCTGTATGCTCGTGATTTTTATGCTCTATGCCATGCACATGCAGATGCTCATGCACCAGCTTGCCGTGCAGATGGGTGTGCTCGTGCACCAGATTGGAAGATAGCAGCAGTTCGTAATCTGAGAGAACGCTCTCTGCATCCCGGTCCATCTTAACGCTATGATCCTCGCCCATGACTATGGCTCTCTTGCTGATCTGATCGATGATCTCCAGGTCATGGGTGGCAGTTATTACAGTCTTGCCGGCGTGGGCCAGCTCCTGGAGAAGCTCGATCAGCCACAGCTGCGTTCTGGGGTCCAGGCCTGCCGAAGGCTCATCGAGCAAGAGAACATCAGGATTATTGACAAGGACGGTAGCTATGCACACCTTCTTCTTCTCGCCCCCAGAGAGGGTGTGGGGCGATCGATCGCGCAATTTGCCGATCTGCATCATTTCAATGACATCTTCCACTCTGGATTTGACCACATCAAGCGGCAGGTTAAGCTGCAATGGCCCAAAGGCAATCTCCTCATAGACCGTGGAAGAAAAGAGCTGAACATCCGAGTTTTGAAAGACGAATCCTACCTTCGTCCGGAAATATGACCGAAATTCATTATCTTTAATGGCATCAAAGACTTCTTCGCTTATGAGATTGTCAAAGGCGTAGAATTCGCCGGAGCTTGCATAGACAAGCCCATCCAAAATGGCCAATAACGTCGATTTTCCGCATCCATTGGATCCGATAATGGTGACCTGCTCTCCGCGTTTTATCTTCAGAGTTACATCCCTGAGAGCATCGATCTTTCCCACATAGGAGTAAGAAACATTCCTCAAATCAAATATAGTGTCCATCATTGTCTCCATCATAATTCCACTTTTATACCCGGACGACATTTTGGGAGATCAACACCAGCACTAAGCTTATAGATAATGCCACTAGGCACGCCAGATAATCCCGATCCTTCATTTTGAATTCTTGAAGGATATGAACCTCACCGCTAAATCCCCTGGACATCATGGCCATATGGACCATTTCGCTCATGTAGAGAGATCTGATAAGCGTATATCCTATGCGCCCTCCCACCCACTTTTGCTCATCAATTATTCCAGCAGCTCTTATGGTCCGCGCTTTCTTGGCAACATACATCTCTCGTATCATCTCCATGAGCAAGAAGATGTACCGATAGGTCATTTGCAGCGTTAGAACATAGAGCTTGGGGACACCTACCGTACGCAGGGATTTGAAGAGAATCTGATGCGGGGTGGTAAGAAAGAGCAGGACGACGGCAGAGACGCAGGTTGCCACGCGCATGGTGAAAATCACCGCGGCATTAGTGCCCTGTTTCGTGATGAAGATGCTTTCCGGCAGGGAAAATGGCCCCAAGTGTGCTCCAGGACCAAGGTATGCCAACTGATAGAGAGGATCGCCGGGCAAGAAGATATTAAAGATCATGGGCACGGCGATAATGCCTGCAAAGATAGGAATGAAGAGCCAGACACGCTTGATGAAGAAAAACACATCTATCTTGCTCAAATGGGAAAACAGCAAGGTCAGAGCATAAATAAAGATCAGCACCCTCAGATTTCCAATCATGCTGACTCCAAAAATAATGGCCAGAATGGAGATCAACTTAGCTCTCGGGTCCAGGCCTTGCAGGAGGCCGCCCCGCTTTGAAAAGCTCTCCGATGTGAAAGCTTCTTCGAGAAAGCCGAAGATCCCGTCAATGGTCTTTCCCACAAAGCCTTTCTTGCCATATGATGCGGCAGAACACTTACACGAACCGACGTTTACCTCATTCATCCAATCGGGTATCATAATCGCTAAACCTTAATTCCTGGCAATCTTCTTTCCCGCATAATACCAATTGGAGGTCATCATGATTAAAATCCCCTTTCATTATAAAAGGATATCGGGCATGCATACTAAGTAAGATTCATACCTATTCTTTATGCAACATAGACGCTAATAATTAATTTAGATGTTATTATTCAATCCTTATCGCAACCTGCATAATCAGCATCATCTATATAAAGATCAAATTTAATTACCTTGCTTTAGGTGATAGCATGAAAAAGACGATTTTATTGGTTTCAGCCTTCTGTTTTATAAATCTAATGGGCATGTGCTTGGCTCAAAGTAATGCCGCCAGTGCTAATACAACTATGACAGTCCTCACGCAGGATAGTGGCACCAATATTACCAATATGAACCTGACGCTCTATTCTGCTGGCAATGATTGGGGGATCGATGCCTTCAGTGTTGGTGAAACTGTAAAATTCACAGCACCAAAGCCTGACTGGAAATTGAAGCAGATACGAGTGCTGGGCTGGAACGGATTCAATGAAACGACTCTGGCCGTCCCTTCACCCAGCAATTTCCTCATTGAGGTCAGAGATGAAAATCTTAACCTGCTTTACCGACTTGCCGATACACAGAATGCATACTTCACTCAGCCTGTGCCCGCCCTCATTTCTATAGATATTCCTGCACTTCCCTTGACAGGTGTTTTTTACATAATCTTCTACGATCGAAGCACGATGAGAGTAGGAGTAGAAGTAGAGAAAGGAACAGGAAACTCCTATCAGTTCAATAGCATGAATGGCGAGCTGATTCCTGCGGATTTCAGAATTGATAATGAGACGACCAAAGTAAATTGGGTCATCAGAGCTGTTGGCGAGTAGAAAGTTGTTTTTTTTGTTATTTTTTTCTTAATTTACGCAACTAATTACGGCTATCAAGACCTTGGCAATGATGTGCAGTCCTGAATGTTTCGGGACTGCACAATCATTAACCTTCTATCAATTATTTAATCTAGGAAATGCGAAGCTCACGCTCAATGACAGAGATCAGAGATCCCGTGCACGGATATGTGAGGCTGGAGGGCTTTGCCCTGGAACTGGCGGATACGCCACAGATGCAGCGGCTGCGCTGGATCAAGCAGCTTGGACTTGCCAGCCTGGTCTATCCAGGTGCCAATCACACCCGCTTCGAGCACAGCCTGGGGGCCTACCATCTGGCAGATCTTCTCGCGAACCATCTGGGCCTGCAAGAAGAGGATAAGAGGCTCGTATGCGCGGCAGCACTTCTTCATGATGTAGGCCACGGTCCGCTCTCCCATGCCACGGAGGCAGCCCTTGCTCCATACCTGCGAAAGGAGCATGAGAGCATTATGGATCTCTTGAAGAGAAGCGAGATAAGTGCGGTTTTAGACAAACACGGCCTGAACGCCACCGATATTCAGGCTGCCGTAAACGGCTCCGGTCTGGGGCAGATCGTGAGCGGCGAGATCGATGTTGATAGGATGGACTACTTGATCAGGGATGCTCACTACACGGGCGTGGCCTATGGAGTGATAGATCGACTCCGTCTTTTGCAAAAGATGACCCTTCATCAAGAGCAGCTCGTTGTTGAAGCCGGCGGCGTGCAGGCTGCAACATCTTTGCTCATCTCCCGGCTGCTTATGCATCCGTCTGTTTATTACCATCATGTCTGCCGCATCTCGGAGAGCATGATCTCTGCCGGTATCCGGCGCATGATTGAAGGCGCAACCAGCGCTTCTGCAGTGAAATATATGGACGACATCCAGCTCTTCAATTCCATGCAGGAAGCAGGCGGCTATGCGGCGGAGATCGCTTCGCGTATCAAATCCCGGAGAATTTTTAAGCGGGCTGTTTATGTAGGCCTGGAGAGCCTGGACCCATCAATTCTCAAGGTGAGCGAGAATATGCTGGCCCAGGAGATCGCCCATGAGGCGGGAGTGGATGCAGATTACATTCTGGTGGACAATCCCACGCTTCCTGACACGCCGGAAGGAAACTTCCCGGCTCTTGTAGAGGGAGAGGTCAGGCCTCTAAGGCAAGTATCTCCTCTGGTCAGCATACTGGAAAGAGCCCAAAAAGCCACCTGGCGCTTCGGAATCTATTGCCGGGATGAAGAGCGAGAGAAGATTGTCAATGCAGCAAGAAGGTGTCTGAACTTGAAGAAGAATACTGTGCAGCATACTTTTTCCGATATCGATAACATCCGCTTTTAGGAAGCAACGCCTGGGGGTCTGGTGAATGCTCTGGGACGCATCTTATCCCTCTGGCTACAGCTTTCCTATCATCTATGTATTTGTATCTTATTCATATGTTATATTGTGTAAATATGGTTAATTGATATCTTTTTCCTACAAAGATACTTAAACTTATACGTAGTATTATCTCGTCATGGCAGCAGTCTTTGATCTACTAAGGCCGAGTAAATTGGCGCGTTTTAAGGATGCTTTTCGCAAAGACGCAAAAGCTTTAGAGCTGCAGACGGCCAAGGAGATTCTGGCTGAGGTTTTTGGTATCCGGATCTCTGAAGTAGATGAGATGATCGCAAATCGCTTTTCAGATTGCCATGAATGCCAGAGAGAAAAAGGGCTGTGGCCCAGGGAGTTTCAGCTGGAAGAGTGAAGCTCTGCCGAAAAATCCAATGCCCACAGGATCTTTGAAAGTGGACATTTATATCATGGATTTGGCAGTTCACGGCCTCAATGTAAAGAGATGAGCAAAATGACTACACTTGGATTCATCGGCACCGGACATATGGGGTGCATGCTGGTCAAGAAGTTCGTGGAGACCGGGGCCATTGAAGCAGCGGCGGTCCTGGCGAGCAACCGGACAGCGGAGAAGGTAGAGCGTCTGGCGAAGGCCACAGGCATTCGCCCCGCCAGCAATCGTGTGGCAGCGGAGATGTCTGATGTCATATTCATCTGCGTCCGGCCTCTGGATGTCAGAGATGTGATCAGCGATGTCGCCCATCTGCTCACTTCCCGGAAGCTGGTAGTTTCAGTGGCCGGCGATGTATCTCTGGAAAAATTGCGGTCTCTCTGCCCGGCCCGAATGGCCCGCGCCTTTCCCAGCATGGCCAGCCAAAAGCTGCAAGGCGCAACTCTGCTCGCTTTCGGAGATAATACTACTATAGAAGACCGACGGATCATTGCAGATCTCTTTCATGCCATCGGCCAAACCGCAGAGGTCGAGGAGAAAGACTTTGACGTACTGGCCGATCTGACCAGCTGCGCCCCAGGCTACTTTGCTGCCCTCATGCGTGAGTTTGTGCTGGCAGCGGAAAGAAAGGGGATCGCGTCTGAGCTGGCAGAGCGCCTGGTCAAGCAGACCCTGCTTGGTACGGCCATGCTCTTGGAAGAGGAGAGCTTTGCCGGGCTGATCAAGAGCGTGGCCACCATCGGTGGAATTACTGAGGCAGGTGTAAAGGTCATCTCACGCGAGGCGCCTGGCATGTTCGACCAGCTTTTCCAGGCTACACAGGCCCGGCACGAGCTGGTTAGGAAGAAAATAGATGGGCAGGGATAACGATAATAGTAGCATTGCAGGTTTATATTATTTTGTTTTATTTTTTAATGTGACGTTTGATTCATTCGAAATGTTTATATATTGAGCCCGTCACTAACTACAGGTTAGTATCATTATGTAGACTAGGTTCACCGGCAATCAAGAGGCATAAAATCAATCTCAGAGGCACTGACTAAAAAATTACTTAAGCTTTACATGCACATTTACATTGGAGGATTTTGATGACAGGAGAAATCACACTTAAAGTTATAGAAGCGCGTCCCACAGATGTCGGACGCGGCATTGCTCGCATAGATCCTGCGGTATTTAGCGAGATGGGCTGGCAGGCAGGAGACGTTGTCAGCATTCAAGGTAAGAAGAAGACTGCGGCACTGCTCTGGCCCGGCTATCCTGAGGACATGGGAACAGGTATCGTGCGCCTGGACGGAAATACCCGCCGAAATGCAGGGGCAAGCATAGATGACAGGGTGCCTGTAAAAATAGCCCAGGCGGCAGCAGCAGAATCTGTGACCTTTGCCCCAACCGTGCCTCTGCGCATTACCGGAGCTGAGGCCTATCTGCAGAGATACATGGAAGGACGGGTCATCACCAGAGGGGACATTATCGAGATCCCGGTCATGGGCAGAAAGATTGAGCTTATGGCCACGCGTGTCTCCCCATCCAAAGAAGCGGCGGTGATCAGCGACAAGACCAGAATCGAGATGTCGGATAAGCCTGCCAAGGAAGAGAAAAAGGGGCCTCACATCAGCTACGAGGACATAGGCGGCCTGTCCGCTGAGATCAAGAAGGTGCGGGAGATGATCGAGCTGCCCATGAAGCACCCGGAGCTCTTTGAGAGATTGGGCGTAGAAGCTCCCAAGGGCGTATTGCTCTACGGCCCGCCGGGTACCGGCAAGACATTGCTGGCCAAAGCACTGGCCTCCGAGACCAATGCTCATTTTGAGACTTTGAGCGGCCCGGAGATCATGTCAAAGTATTACGGCGAGTCCGAGGAGAAGCTGCGCAGTCTCTTTAAGACGGCAGAGGAGCAGGCACCTTCCATCATCCTCATCGATGAGATCGACTCCATTGCCCCAAAAAGAGAAGAGGTTACGGGCGAGGTGGAGCGGCGCGTGGTGGCTCAGATGCTGGCTCTCATGGACGGCATGGAGTCGCGCGGCAGAGTGGTGGTTATCGGTGCTACCAACCGGCCTGATTCCCTGGACCCAGCACTACGCCGCCCTGGCCGCTTCGATCGGGAGATCGAAATCGGCGTTCCCAATCGTCAATCTCGTCTGGAGATCCTGCAAATCCACACCCGCAACATGCCTCTCTCTAAA
>JBFYLJ010000096.1:0-58646 GCA_041305465.1 Methanothrix sp. | reverse complement strand
CTCTTGCTGAAGTAGTAAAACTCCTCAAAGAGGGAGAGGCGGCAGGCTTGGGCAGGCACGGGCAGGCCCATGTGCGCCAGGATAACTATCTGGGAGATGAGGTCCAGGAGCGTGGTCTTGCCGCCGGAGTTCACGCCGCTTAAGAGCGCCACCTTCTCGGGGTGGCCCCCTTCCCCCAGGGAGTAGTTCACTGGATCAGGCTTCTCTAAAAAGAGGTGACGGCCCTCTGTAAAGGAGAGGCATGGCCCCTCAGCAATCTCAGGAAAGGTTAGATTCTCCGCCAGGGCAAATTTTCCCAGAGCGTAGGCATAGTCAAACTCCATCAGGGCATGCATGAGGGCAGCAGCCTCGTCTCTCTTGTCTTGCAGGCCTCGCGCGTTCTCTCTCTTAGTCTTGAGGCCCCGCCCTTCTCTGCGGCTTCTTAGCTCCTGCTCAAAGGAGCGCAGTGCCTGCCGGTCCAGCTCCAGAGGATAGCTGATCTCCGCAGAGAATATTTCATCCAGCCAAACCGCTTCCGTTCCCACCAGCTCAAGCTCACTCGCGGCGCGCGCTTTTGCAGCTTTTTGGACCTCTGCAAAGACGCTCTTCATCTGCACCTCCAGGATCTCTCGCACGCCATCCCCCCGGCTCATGACCAGTAGCAGGTCCGTGCCGCCCAGGGTTAGCGAACTCTTCTCGATCTTGCTCTTCAACTCCTCATTGGCCCAGGCTGCCGCTTCCCCCACGCACCTGCCCAGACGCGCTGCCAGCCTTTCCAGCCGTTCCCCTTCCTTGTCCCCGCTCTCATTTAGTCTGGTGAGCAGCTTATGCAGGCCTTCCCATCCCGCAAAACCGGCAACGCCTGCTTCCTGCAACATTCCTGCCGCCTGGGCCGCCGCCAGCAGGCACTCCAAATTCTCTTCATAATATCCCAAGACCGCCTCGGGCACCAGATACCACTCTTCCTGAGACTCGGCCCTTTCCACATCCTCAGCCGCCTGCCCGCAATTCTCCTCGCCCACCAGGCAGACGTGGCTATAGCTCCTGGACAGGTCCGTTAGCTCCGACGGGCTTTCTGCCAGATGCAGGTCGATCAGCCTGTCCAGCCCCCTCGTCTTCAGTCTCTGAAAAGCCTCGGTCGAGGTTGCGGCCACCGCTCTCTCCCGGACTCGCGCCGTCGCCTTCTCGCGCAGTGGCCGGATCTTTTTCAGCAGCTCTTCTAGGCCTTGGCCCTGCATCTTCTGCGCGGCATGGGTCGCCGCCAGGGTGGTCTTGCGATTCTCGGCTAGAAGCTGTGCTGAGGAAGAGGCAAACAGAGTGCCGATCTTGAGCCGGGCGTATTCCGTATGTGCATAGCTCGCCAGGTGGGTGATGAGTGTCTGTTGAATTCGGGTCGCTTCATCCGTGGCCAGAAACTGTTCGGGCCTGACTGCATACTTCAATCCCCTAGCATGCGAGACCAAGAGGAGAGCCTGGCGTTCGCTCAGAGCTCTGCAAAGGCCTGCCACATCGGCGTTTAAGATCGCTTGCAGGGCCTTTTCCTCATCCCCATATTGCTCTAAGAGGCGCTCTCGAATGCGAGAGCCCACACCGGGCAGATCTACCAGTTTCAAACAGCCCCATTTTGCCAGGAATATAATATAATTGTTCCGCCAGTCTTCTCGGAACCGATTGCAATAAGATTGATATTCCGGGGCAAGAGAACTGTGGGGTGTGCTACTAAATCATCTACTGGGCCTGGGAGAAGAGGAGAATATATTTCTCGCAGAAGAGTCTTGGCAAGATCTGCTGGAGCTGCCCGTCACCACCCAGATACTGCATGATGGGCTGGATGCGGATTCCTGCATTGAGATCAAAGAGATGGGATTCGCTCTGCACCTCTTCGATCCGGCTGATCTATGGCTGCTTCTCACAGATAGATATTCATCCCAAAAGATCTTGTCGGAGCATGCCGGAAAATGGCGGCAAAAGATCATCAAGACGGTGCAGGCAAATGAGATGGACTTTTTTTCGGCTCTCACGGAATATTTCTCAAATTCTCTTGCGGCTGAGCTTTTTTGTGAGAGCTGCTCTATGAAAGGAGGCCCTCTTTATGTGGAAGAGAGGATCGAAAGGCTAATGCAGCTATTGCAACCGATACTGCCAATAGACGAAAGCATACTGGAGGTATGTTGCGGCAGTGGCATGGCCACACAGGCGCTCATTCGTCTGGGGCATAGTCCCCTCTCGATGGACTATGATCGCTGCGATCTATGCCAGGGTCTAAAGAGCGATCTTATGGGCCCTAGGAGGTGCTTCGTCTTGGATGCCAGACTATTGCCCCGCATCTTTCCTGCTCGATCTTTTCATACCGTTTTAGGATTTATGGTAGGGCTAATTGACGATTTCAACTGGCCTCTTTGGAGGGATATTCTTCTCAAGGCCTCCAGCCTTGCAAAAAATAGGATTCTATTTACCGTTTATACGCAAAAAGAAGCCGAACTTATCGCGAAAGCATTTGAGGATGCCGGGTGGAAGGGCAAGGTAATCGATAATCGTGACTCCAAGGGAATTTATGACCAGTGGGCCTATTTAGCAGTGAAGCAAGGATGAACGGAAAGATTAATTACAGTTCCCGATGTGGATGAAGTAGGTGAGATTCTTGGCTGATTTTAAGAAAAGAAATACCGAGAGAAAGGGTGGCAAAAAAGAAGAGATCAAAAGCAAGAAGCTCATGGAAGATAACCTCGATGACCTCCGGGGTAGGGGAGAAGAAGTGAAATAAATCCTTTTGCTAAGAGGATTCAATCCGGGGCCCGATGCCAGAGGCGAACTTTGGTAAGGGGCCTACATTCTGTTTATTTTTAATGGATATTGTTTCTCTTTCTTGGCCGGGCCGGCATAAGGCCTGCTACAATTTATAGGAGATGGGATGCATCTTCACCATCTCATCTTTGCTCTAGGAAGGCGTTACACTTAAGCCCCTACTTAATTCCTTGAGCTTCTCGATGCTTTCTTGTGTCTTGGCCGACTCTTTTCGCTTCTCATCCTCAAAGTGCTTTATGATTTCGTCTAAGGATATAGTAAGCCTGTAAACCTTCATTGGCCGACCCTTTCCGTCCTTCTTAATCTCTCTTTCTTCCACCCAGTTGTTGCTGCGCAGAGTGCGCATAGCAATACTCACCTCTGGTTGGCGCAGGTTCGATCCTATCTCTATCTCCCGAGAGGTAGCCTCTTCCACATTGGCCAGATAGGTGATCATACTGGCCACATTTCTGGGAATGTCAAGTTCTCGCAGAACCTCTACGAACTCCCTGTCGGCATCATCCAGAACTTTTACAGAGAATTGTCTCATAATAACCTCATTGTATAGATATAAGAAATACTCTATGATATAAATAGTTTATTTCTAGACTTCGATTGTTACGGACCTAAGATTATGCTACAAATATGCAACTGCGTAAAGATATTCCTTTCGCGCAATTATAATATATCTTGCGATTCATAGATCCCAAAAAATGTAATTCTTCCCTCTATTCGTGAGGGAGGCGAACCTCATAAATTCAAAAATTCTTATAACCCTAATTACTATCCCAAACATACCAAAACAAAAGCATTAGATGGATTCACGTGCCCCACATATCCCGATTTGGCCTTTGCAAGATACTTCGGTATCTTACGGGCGCAGGTAGACTCCGGCAGCGTCGCTGCTATTTTTGCCCTTTTCATTCCTCTGCAGTCGGTTCATCCTCCAGGCTATCTCCTTCACCGGCTAAATCAAAGTATCCGGAGATGCGCACGATATCCAGCCGGGAGATCCGGTAAGCTCCGCCCTTTCTCTCCAGAGGTGGGTTGATCTCGATCTCTTGCAGGGAGATGCCCGTCTCCCCAGCGTTGTATCTCTGGAAGATTTGTCCCCAGGGAACCAGGTGTGCCGCACGCGCTTTGCCGGCGCCGTAGCGCAGCTCCACTGCCAAGATGCCCTGTCTTCCCGAGCGGGTGATGAAATCCGTCTCCCTCTTCATTTGATGGCTACCAGCGGCAAGGCTGAAGTGCTGCTTGAAGTAGAGCGATTTTGTCTTGCGTGCATCCAGGCTCTTGCATTCGATAGCCAGATAGTATTCGGGAATTTTGGAGTCCACCAGTATATCTATAAATTGGGCTGAGAAGCGCGACTGCTTGAGCCGGTAGGCTATGGCAGCGATGCCATCCTTATCGAAGAATGAGTTGAGAGCGCTTACCAGCGCCCACTCGAAGTCGGGCATTGTTTATTGCTTACTATTGATCTCTAAAAATATCTTTTCCTCTGATTACTTTCGCTCCGCGGGCATTCCTCCCTTTTAATTACCTAAAAAAGAATCCGTTGCGGTGCGCTCTGATGGGGGACGTAATGGTAGTAGGAAGGACTCTATGGGACTTTGTTATTGAGGCATTTCAAACGCCTGGCCTGGGAATCATCATCATAGCTGTGCTTATATTATTTGAAATTACATTAATATTAGTACTATTATTGGCACATAATGGCATCCTCAACCTCAAATTCAGCTATGGCGGCCTGGGTCTGGAGCTGGGCCAATTTGCAGCCCTGGTAGCATGAGATTGATCTGAATGCGGGCAGATACGAAATCATCAAGTATCATGCAGAAGAATGCAGATCCCATGAATATTGAGGAGATCGCCAGGAAGTACAGTATGAGCGAGCTGAAGCCTGTTGCCAAAAAATATGCCATTGTCACACGCTGTGTCAAAAGAATCGATATCATTAGGGCACTTCTGCCTGAGGCGCTGGCGGAGCTTACCGGCGAGCATCAATAGATCAGGAGATTTTTCATGGCAAGACTGGGGCGATTCATTCGGGCAAAGACCATTTCTGATGCCTGGCAGAGGGGCATGAGCCTCATCTGGCGGCAGGGGGCTGAGATCACTGATGAGAGGGGCACCAGGATACGCGAGCTCTTATCTTTGCAGTTAGTGGTGGAGGACCCATACCGAGAGATGATTCCTGCCCAGTATTCCTGGAATGAGGAGCGCCTGGAGGAGTACGCTATGCAGCTTTTATCCGGCGAGAATCCTGGCTTTGAGTACACCTACGGAGAGCGCCTGCGTGCCTGGCATCTGCCTGGCATGCCAGAAAACGATCAGATCGAGCAAGTTATCTTGCGGCTCAAGGCTTCGGCCAATACCCGCCGGGCAACAGCCGTGACCTGGATTGTGCCTGTAGATACGAGCAAAGATGAGGTTCCCTGCATGATTGTTGACGACTTCAAGCTGCGCGATGGTCGCCTGCACCTGTCTATCTTCTTTCGCAGTCATGACTTTGCCGGAGCTTATCCCGCCAACCTTTATGGTTTGGCCAGGTTGCTGCAATATGTCAGCCGCGAGGTCGGGGTCGAGCCCGGATCGATCTCGACCACCAGCGCATCGGCACACATCTACGAGCATGACTGGGACTTTGTGGAGAAGATGCTGCTGGGGGCGTGATCAGAGGATATTTGGAACTGTTTGGCCATGGACGGCTCTGGACTGAAGTACCGCAAAGAATATCTGCTTTTGGTCGATTTCTCTCTTCGTTTATGGTCGATAGCCTGTTGATGATCAAGGCCGAAGAGATCCTGGATAAGATCGAGAAGGGCAAACCGGTAGAGTACGAAAACGTTATCATCTACGGCGACCTGGATCTGCATCGTCTGGATCTGCCATTTAATAAAAGTAAGCAAAAGATTGTACAATCAATAATAAAAATCGAATACTCGGTCATCAAGGGCGATGTATTCTTCGATCATGCAGCCTTCACCGAACTGGTGGACTTTGACGGCACATCCTTCACCAAAGCTGCCAACTTCTCAGGCTCCGACTTTCAGGAGGATGCCGGCTTTTCCGATGCACAATTTCTTAGAGAGGCCAACTTCACTCGATCCCACTTTGCCATAGATGCCAATTTCTCGCGAGCCAAGTTCAATGATGCCGACTTCGGCAGGGCGAGGTTCGATAAATATTTTCACCTGGCCAATGCCAAGGTGTACACATTGAATCTATCCGATGCAGTCTTTTCGGAAGGATCGAGCATCCACCTCAAGGACTTCAATTTCAGCCGCATAGTCGTCCGCTGGAATATCATTAAAGAGCATATTCCCTTTAACGGGTCAGTGTATCTGACGCTTACCAGAAACTTCCGGAACCTGGAGCAGTTCGAGGATCAGGACAACTGCTATTACCAGTATAGAAAGGAAAAGCAGTCGCTGTCGCACAAGTTCTTCCCCAAGATCTTCGATTATTTGGCCTGGTTCTCCTGCGGCTACGGGGTGCGTCCTTCTCATACCATTCTTCTCAGTCTGGCCATAATTCTCCTCTTCGCGGGCATCTTCTGGGCAGGAGATGCTCTTTCGCCGGACGCAGCAAATATGCACTCGCAAGTGAAGGTGAGTGTGTCGCAGAGCGACGCTTTCTACTTCAGCAGCATGGAGTTTTTAGGCAAGACCCCCCAGAATTTCAGCATCATTGAGGGCTATGAGGTCCTGACGGTGATGGAGACGCTGCTGGGGTGGCTGCTTATGGCCCTCTTTCTGGTGACACTCAGCCGGGTGATGTTGAGGTAAGGATCGCCCGGCAGCAGGGCGGAACGGGCGAAGAGTGCCCTAAGTGCTATGCCTTGCGGTTTCAGGCTACGGTATTATTCATCATTTATTTTTTTATCGACTCACGAGAGTTACAAGAGTCATTGTCCATGCCAAGATAGTCAATATCGCATTCTGAAACCTTTCAATGTATGTCAAGGATCTGAGTCCTTTTTCTGAAAGCCCGGCTCAAAGCACTGGGTCATAAAATGTTGTATGTGTCAATATAAAGCCATTTCTTGAGAAGTCTTATAAGTCGTCTTCTAGGCAGTAGATGTCCAGGCGCCGGATGGCACAGATACGCACCAGTAAGGAACGGCAAGTGTATCGCATAGCGACGCCTTTTGAGATGAGAATCATGGTGGGCAATATTTTATATGATTAAATGTGTAGTTACTACCAGGTGATTCTTTATGAAGAGACTAATTGCCATTTTCTTGGTTGGGCTTGTGTTCTTGTCCTTTGGGTCTCAAGCAAGATGGGATAAGCTCTGGGATAAGGATGTGGGCATAGTTGTCATCGACCAGAATCTAATGGACGCAACTACAAGGCTCTTTGCTACTGAAAAAGCAACTGGAGACTTATATAGGTATGATGCTGCCCCAAATAGCTGGACAAAGGTAAGTGGGCCCGCCAAGTATTTTGTGTCAACCGGTGAGGGTTTATATAAATTGTCTTCGGATGGAACCAAGACCTATCGGTATAAAGGCCCGAATAACTGGGAAGCTATCCCCGGCGGAAGTGCTCTAAAGATTTTCGGCGGAGGAAATAAGCTCTATGCTACCAAGCCTCCAAGAGGAGAGATATATGAATTTTCAGGCAGAGGCTTTACTAAGATAGGAGAATCCGGTAAGACATTTGTGGCTGGTGGATGCCAGGATTGCTGGAATGATATGTATGGCTTCCTCTACAAAATAGCTACCGACGGAAATAGCCTCTGGAGGTACCCCAAAGGCATAGGAGAATGGACGTGGAATCAGATTGGAGGGCCTGCTGCCCTAATGTATGCCGGGTCAAATTCTCTCTTTGCAACCGATCCAGTCCATGGAGACATTTACCGTTACGTGACTGGTGACACATGGGAGGCCATCGGCGGTCCGGGAAAGATGTGGGCAATTGACATCATCGGTAGTGGTACTGGTTATGGTTCTAAAGAGACTCTCTACGGTCTATCAGGCGACGGAAAACAGATCTGGCGATGGGAGGGTCAGCCCGAAGTGTGGACACAAATTGATACCACTGGCCTCAATACTCCCTTAAACATGATCTATGCAGGTGGCGGACAGTTATATGCTGTTGCGAGGGCGAATAGACTCTGGAAGTATGCACCCTAATTGACGCCGAAATGTAAGCGACGACAGCATTTGATGATCCCCGCCCGCTCCCACCAAAGGGGGGCTGATCCACAAAATTTTTGGGCTAATACGCTCGACGGAAACCCTTAAATACGGCAATTGACGTACAGTTCAGTGGCGAAAGTCGAATGTCCATATTCCCTCCTACACAAGGTGACTTTTGCCTCCCTCCTTATTCAAAACCATTATAAGCTTCGGGCATGAATGGTCGTCAGAGGTTTTGGGTGTGCTCAAGCATATCGTTATGTTCAAGCTCAAGGAATGGGCAGAGGGCAGTGACAGGGCGGCAAATATCAAGGCGCTTAAAGCAAAGTTGGAGGCTCTGCCTGCCCAGATCAAGGAGATAGAGTTCTTCGAGGTGGGCATCAACTTCATCGAGGCAAGCGTGGCTTACGATATGGTCCTGGTTTCCGAGTTTGAGAGCAAAGAAGCTCTTTTCAGCTATCAGAAGCACCCCGAGCACGTCTTGGTGGCGGGCTTTGTCGGAAAAGTATGCGAGGGCCGGATAGTAGTAGATTACATATCTGAGGCAAAAGAAAAGCTCTAGCTGATCTCGTCCTTCAGACCCTTCTGGAAATGGCCGTAGGTTATGCCTCCCAAGGCCAGGGGCCGGATGGACTCCTTCAGGCTTTCCAGATCTTGGCGGAGAGTTCCTACCCCCTTCTCGGTCAGATCTATGGCTCTTCTGTAAATCCCCGTCACCATGCGAGCATACTCTCGCGTCCGGCCCCGAGCGTCAACAGCCACGCCGTCCAGGCCGATGGCGAAGATCTCGGGCATCAGGTCCAGCAGGCAGGTCTCGGCTGAGTTGAAGATGTGCGTCCTATGATCATCATCCAGGCGCAGGGGAAAGATGCGTCTCATGTCCTGCAGGCCCCAGAATTCTTTTGGATCATATCCCCCTTTGGCAGGAAGGGGCATGCAGTCCTCGGCCACCATGACCTCCAAGTTGCCCTCCACCATCAACTCCATCTTTGCGGCGTTCGGAAGAAGGCGCACAGCGGCGAGCGCGTCGGCCAGTTGCCGGGCAGACAGCTCCGGGGAGAGGGTGAGAAGCTCCAGGGGCGGAGAGAGAGCTTGCACAGTCAAATGATTGCAGACGTTAAGGCCAGAGGCCCCAAAGATATGGACATCGGGCCTGACCTCTATTGCCGCCTGCATGGCTCCCACGTTCTCAACCATAACTACGTCGATTTTTTCCTTGGCCAGCAATGGCCCGGCAAATTTGAAGAAATCTGCATGGGTGATCTTAGGCCATTTCCAGATCAACGGCACTTTTCCGCAGATAGCCTTTGCCTCATCTATCAGCTTCTCGGCCTTTGAGGCCCGATCTTTCTCCTCCCATCCTAAAACTGGCTCAAAGTAAACCCGCTGGCACCCTCCTTCTACGGCGCCCCTCACAGTCTCCAGGCTGTCGGCATAAACCGCCAGTGAGGGCACGCGCCCTGCAGAAGAGCACAAAGCTGCGGCACTGACAGGGGCAGGTGCTGAAAGGTCCATCTCCTTCAATATATATCGAGCCGTCTCTACCTTCTCCTTTGTGGGGCGTCTCTCATCGAGAAGTGCTTCCTGTACCTTTTCCAGGAGGTCGCGCCGCAACTGGTTCAGGGCGCCTAAGGGAGCGAAAAGATCACCTGCGTAGTCCATGGTTATCTTGCGGACGATAAAGGGTGTTTTGCCCGTTCTTTGCATCTGCAATTCAATCTGCTGTCGGGAGGTGGGCTGATTTTTGGCCTTTTCCATTTTAAAGGAGGCTTTGACCTGTTCAGTGCGTCCGTCTTGCAACCCTGCCTGCAGCAGGGGCGTTCCCTCCTGCCAGGTGAGGGTCAGATCCAGTGGTATCTGTATCTTGGCAGAGGCGATGATCTCCTGCGCTTTTTTGGCCAGAGCGCCGCTGCCCGTCAGATAGACCTTGGCCCCGGGGCGCACCCTCTCCGGCGTCATCAGTCGCAACAGGCCGTCCTTTTGGACCACCTTTTGCACCACCAGGCCCGTCTCCCGGCCCGGTGACAAAAAGACCAGGCCGTCGCCCTTTTCGGGGCATATCGGCCCAGTGAGCCTAACCGCTGCCTCGCTTCTTTGCACATCGAAGGAGGCCACGCTGCCGATGAGAATGCCCCGGTTGTCCGACATCTCCCGGCCCATGATATCCCCGGCACTCAGCAGGTGGCCCTCTGTGAAATCGCGGTTGAAGGATAATGCCAGGTCCCTTTCATCCTCTGGAGACGGCGACCACTTTCCTCTGGCTATGGCCTGCAAGGCTCTCCTGTAAATGCTGGTTACCACGGCCACGTATTGTGCGGACTTCATCCTCCCTTCAATCTTCAGGGACTTTACCGGCGAGCGGACGATCCTGTCCAGATGCCTGTAGACGCAAAGGTCTCGGGTGGAGATGAGAAAATGCTCTCTTTGCGCCGCAGCCGCCATGCCGGCCGGGCGGCCGTATTGGTCTTTTTCTCCTCTGATCAGCACGTAGGGCTTTCTGCAGGGCTGGGCGCACATGCCCCGGTTGCCGCTGCGCCCACCGATGGCCGAAGAGAGAAGGCACTGTCCGGAATAAGAGTAGCATAGAGCGCCGTGAACGAAAATCTCCAGGCCGATTCGCTGCAACTCTTTCTCTTTTCCCTGCTGTTGCCTTAATTCTCCGTCCATCTCTTTTATCTCATCCAGGCTCACCTCTCTGGCCAGGACAGCTCTCTTAAATCCCGCACGTGCTGCCCAGAGCGCACCCTGCCGGTTATGGATGGTCATCTGCGTGGAGGCGTGCCTCTCCAGCCCGGGCACAATTTGGCCGGCCAAAAGAGATGCTCCCAGGTCCTGCAAAAGCACAGCATCTGCGCCCATTTCATAGAGCCTGAGAAGATATTTTGCGACGTCGGGGAGTTCATTTTCTCTGATGAGAGTGTTGACAGTCACATAGACTTTTACGCCCGCCAGGTGTGCGTAGTCTATGGCCTCGGCCAAGGCCGTCTCATCGAAATTTGCAGCGAACTTTCGTGCTCCAAATCTCTTGCCGCTCAGGTAAACAGCATCAGCTCCTGCGGCAATGGCGGCAGCCAGAGCCTCTGGCGATCCGGCGGGAGCGAGCAGTTCAGGCCGTCCTTTCAATTTTGATCGCCTGCAATATCATCAATTGCTTTCATTACACTTTGCCACTGCGGGCAATAGTATACCTGATCAGAATAGTCTTCAATATCCGTGCCATTAAGGCTCCAAGGATGCAGGAATAGAATTCCTCGTCGATCCGGATGGCTTCTCACAAATTCCACGATATTCATATCCAGGTCATCAATCAGCACATCGGAAGGTATGTTGTGCTTGGTGCCGGTCCTGGCGTGATAGTACTGCGTGAGGCAAGGAAAATGCAGGCGGAGCCATCTTCTCGTTGCCTCCTCGGCATTGGGCCTTCTCGCCGTCACCACGATTACATCACGCTCGCAAAGCTGCTTTATGGCTTTTTGCGATCCATCGATAAGCGGCACTTTCATAACATATTCCGGGTCGGCCAACAACCGGGATATCTCCGTCCATATCTCAATTCCTGCAAAGCTCCAATGGGCACGATTGATATCGCTTTTGCAGTACTTGCGTCCATATTTTTTTTCAATTTCAAACAGAACCGCACTGACTTGATCAGCCAGAACCCCGTCAATGTCTACTGCGATCTTCAAACCATGCCTCTCCTAAAATTGCTCTTCAATCATTTTTGCTCACAATATTTCAAAGGGCTGCATGGTATGATAAATCTTTTCTTGATTCAAAAAATAACAAAACGAAATTATTTATTGTAGGAGAGGCAATATAATCGCGGTGAATGGGATGAGGTGTATTAAAGCAATTATCATTTTGATGACTTTTGCTATGCTCTGCTCAATTGGGCAGGCATTGCAGGCGTTTTCCGGAGATACGATCTCCATAGACTCAGCCGTGGCCGACGATATCATCGCAGCGGGCAATATAGTGAGCATCAATGCCCCGGTGGATTCGGCAATCGTCGCAGGCGGCACAGTGAATATCAATGCCCCGGTGAAGGGAGACGTCATCGCTGCCGGCGGGCAAGTCTATATCAATGCTGATGTGGATGGAAAAGTGGTAGCTGCGGGCGGAAATGTTAATCTGGGCGGAAACGTTGGCACCAATCTGGTGGCAGCGGGCGGCCAGGTGAATATATTTCCCGGCAAGATAGTTGGAAGAGATGCTCTCATCGGCGGCGATCAGGTGGTTAATGCGGGACGGGTCAACGGCACCATCACTGTCCATGCCAACCAGTTCAACAATACCGGCTCGGCTGGAATGGTAAAATTCTACAAGGCCGAAAGTCAGTCTCCAAAGAGAGAGGATTATGATACGGGCTTTAGCATCTTCAGCTTGCTCGCCATGCTGGGCTACTTCATTTTGGGGTTGATTTTGGTTAAGTCTTTGCCAGGCATCATGCAAGCAGTGGATGGCGAGATGAGGAGTTCAACTCTTCTAAAGACATTACTTGGTTTTGTTATGATAATCGCCTCATTCATTGCAATTCTACTGGTGGCAGCGACCGTTGTGGGTCTGCCCATCGCCGTAATCTCAACTCTGCTATTCTTGGCCGCCCTCATGTTGAGCGGAACCTTCGTCTCCTTTTGCCTGGGCAAATGGATCGGAGAGCAGGCTAAGATCAAGCAGGGAGATCTGGTCTACTTCATAATAGGCTTTGTTATCATCAATGTTCTCTCTTTGCTGCCTTTTGTGGGCGGTCTGGTCTCATTGATCTCTATGAGCCTGGGCTTTGCGGCTATACTCTATGCAGCGCGCCGCCTAACCGCTGCAGGCAAGGCAAAGGCGGCCTGAAATACTCTATATTCATTTTCTTTTCCTTTTTCAGAAACGTTTGCCCGAACATGCTAATTGCCTGCCTGTAATGGTATCTTTGCAGAAACGCTCAGATCTAAATACCTTGAAATCCGATAAATAGCTACAGACAAATTGGCTGCAACTAAAGAAGATAAACTGATGCTTTTATGATGGAGTGATGAAAGCTTGAAACTGATAATATTTTACAATGGCGAATTTGGCGAGAGGGTGGTGGGCAACCTCATCAACTATTCGGGCTTTTGCATCTCCTGTGCTGATGCCTGCACCCAGTGCCGCAATGTCCGGCCTGGCTATGCCCAAAACATCGTATCCCTAATACAGATGCCGGATCCCGCGTCCTTGGGTGACTTCATCGAAGATGTGGAGCCGCTTCTGCCCCAGAATATCCCTGCCGCAGACATCGCCCTGGTCATCAATGTGCATCCCGACATTCTCTTCGGCCTTCTTCCCAAGCTCAAGGAAGCGGGCGTGAAGGGCATTGTGGGCGGCTCGGAGTCTCCGCGCGAACTTCCTTTAGGTCAGAGAAAGCAACTGGAGGAGAAGGCAGCGGAGCTGGGCATGGAAGCGGCTTTTGCCAAGCCTTTTTGCGCCCTTCATCCTGATCCGGCCAAGCCGAACATCTATGCCTTTCTCACAGAAGCCGGCATCGGCGATCCATTAATCGATGTGACTGTGCAAAAAAGCCGAGCGGGAAAGGATTACATCCTAGCGGCCAATGTGCTGCGCAGCGCGCCCTGCGGCTCCACCTGGTTTGTGGCCAAGCGCCTGCTGGGCCTGGAGCCCGATCAGCCCGACATCCGGGAGAGAATCTCCGAGGCTCATCATGCCTACCCCTGCACAGGATCGATGGAACGGGACATGGAGCTGGGCGACACCGTGCTACACAAGGGCGGCTACATCATCCGCGATGCTGTGGAGGACGCGTTTAAGAGGGCCAAGAGGCAGGACTAGGGGGAGCTTTCCTCTAGCATATCATTTTCGTCCAGTACGGCGGATCTTTTGTCGCCGTCTCTGCCAATCTTCCAGCGAATTCTCTTTATCAGACCCAGCAAGGTGCGTGCTTCTCTTTGTGTCAGCTCGGCCCGGCCCAGGATGCGACGCAGCATGAGCAGTGTAAAATCCACTTTGTGCAAGGGATAGCTTACCTCTGCGAGAAGCTGTCCAGTCTTTTCCCGCAGCAGAGCCAGGCTCTCACCGCTCGCCATCTCCACTTTGCTCTCGCCCTCATCTTCGGTTTGGGACAGCTCGTAAAAGAGCACGGCGGCACAGTGAGAGAGGTTCATGACTGGATAATCGCTGCTGGTGGGAATGGAGACCAGCATGTCGCAAAGGGCCAGCTCCTCTGAGTTCAGGCCGCAGTCCTCTCTGCCCAGGAGAAGTGCCACAGTTCCCTCTTTTCCTGCCAGCTTTTCGGCCAGCTCAGCCGGGGTAAAGCATGGAACGCGCAGGTGCAAACGCAGGTGGTGCTGCGCCTCATCCAGCCTTTTTCCTGTAGTGCCCACCACCAGATCAGCTTCAGCCAGGGCCTGCGGCAGGCTGGCAAAGGAGCGGGCCATCATGAGTACATCTCTGGCATGCGATGCCATGGCCGATCCGAAGTCCTCTATCTTGCAAGGATTTACCAGCACCAGCTCGTGAAAGCCGAAGTTCTTCATGGCCCGAGCTACGGAGCCCACATTGCCCTCGTAGAGGGGCTCTACCAGAACGACTCTTAATCTCATCAGCTAAAGCTCCATTGGCATGGCTTCTTTATCCTCATTTATAGACTTTCTTTCGTTGGGTAAATTCAATAATTCTTGCTTTGACTGAATACAAACTAGATAAGGATCGATTCTTCTATCCAAGATTTCTTGAGCAATCTTATCCAGATCATGATTGCTTCGTTTCTCGAACTGGAAGAATTTCAGCTCTTTTCCATCTTTGTCAATGGGCGATGAGCAAACAGCACGACTCTGGTATGATCGCATGTGGCCTCTGGCAATGGAGCCGGAAGCTGGTATAACTCAGTCCGAAACACTATTTATCCCATCCATTGCCGCGCTCTTCAGAAATTCCAAAGTGGTGCATGAGTGAGGCCAATGCCTCATTGCGCGACCAGGATGGTGTATCCACAAAACGATTTGTATCCACCAACGGAGCGCCAGGATTGGTGACCTCAATTCGGTCAGCAAAGATTTCTACCATCGGCCACGCGCCTATGAAAAAAAATCCTGGTGGATTATTGCGTTAGCCACAAGTTCGCGCACGACAGGAGTTGGCGAAGAGCCTAACTAAAATACTCGCCACTCAGTCGAAGAAATCCTTCAGCCAGTCCACCTGGCCGGCAGGAAGCTGTAGCCTTCCCTGTACTATTTCCGTCACCAGTTCTGCTACTTCATAGGGATTTTTTCCCGTAGTATCAATCTCATCAACTTGGTCGCAGCGCTCCGCCGCCTCTACTAAAATGACATCGAGAGCTTCAGCCTCCAGGTTCTCCTGGATTTTGGAGGCAGAGTAACCCCTTGCCTCGAGACGTGACTTGAGGGATGAAGGTTCTAGCCGCAAGATTATAGCCCAATTTGCGAAGTGATGAGAAAAATGGCCTTCCAGGATGAGGATCTCATCACAGTCCTGCTTTGCCAGATAGTCAGCCAGGGCATCCATGTCAGCTTCCAGGCAGCCCCTATCCGGATCTTTGCCGAAATTCATGCCACCTTTCACAAGGGCATTTATGTCGATGACCCGGTAGGGCAAGAGAGCGGCAATGGTGGTCTTTCCTGTGCCGGGTGTGCCCGTCAACGCTATTTGCATATGTCCGAAAACGCGGAAAGGAAGCGGTCGTTCTCAGAAGGCGTTCCAACGGTCACGCGGGCATGATGCTCGCCTGCCCCCCAAAAGGAACGGCAATCTCGAATGATGATGCCTCTGGCCAGAAATCTCTCCACATACTCGCGCGAGTCCTGCTCCGTCTCCAGATAAAGGAAGTTGGCCTGAGATGGGTGCGCTTCAATCACCTTTTGCAGCCGCAGCCGCTCCGATTTAATCTTTTCCACAGACCCTCGCATGAAAGGCAGATCAGAGAGGGCTGCAGCTCCAGCCGCAACTGTAGCACAGCTGATGCCGTAGAATGGGGGCGCAGCTCTCCTGTATTGATCGGCTATCCACTGGGGCGCTACTGCGTAGCCCAGGCGCATTCCGGCCAGGCCGAAGGCTTTGGATAATGTTCGACCCACGATCAGGTTGTCGTACCGCTCCACCAGTCGGACAAGACTACTGTCTGCGAATTCCACATAAGCCTCATCCAGGAACACAATTGCCCCTGTGCTCTCCAGCAGAGCGGAAACCTCCTCCTCGCTCATCGCATTGCCGGTAGGATTGTTGGGTGAGCAGAGAAAGGCCATCTTTATGTCCGGCGGCATATCGCCTGTTACCTCAAAATGAGGCCCACGTGGAGAGAGGATGGGCGTCGCTCCTGCGGTGATGGTCAATATCTCGTAGTAGCTGAAGGTTGGTGTGGGAATGAACGTCCTATCTCCATTCTCCAGGAAGAGGCGGGTCAGGGTGTCCATAACACCGTCCATGCCAGCTCCTATGATTATCATCTCTTCGGGAAAGCCGGTATAAGCGGCGATGCCTGCGATCAACTCCTCGGGTTCAGGGTATCTCTCGGCAGAGATGCCGGCCATAGCTTCGCTCACTTTGGGGCTGGGGCCGTATGGATTCTCATTGCTGCCCAGCTTCACAATCGCATCCTGCCGTATGCCGTATTTGCGAGAGATCTCACCGAAACCCTTGCCGGCCACGTAGGGCTTGAGCTTACCTAAAATGGGCCGAAGCTTCGAGCGGCGCCAGGACTCAGAGTGACTCTCCAATCACGCTCACCACTCTATCGATCTCATCTCTTCCGACTACCAATGGCGGTATGAAACGCAGGGTGTGCTCGCCCGTGCTATTGATCAGCACTCCCTTTGCCAGAGCCTTTTCAACCAATGCCTTGCAGTCTGCCTCCAGGTCGAGGCCCACCATCAATCCCAGGCCGCGTATCTCCCGTGGCGCAAGCTCAGCCAGCCGGCTCCTCAGGTATGC
Source organism: Methanothrix sp. (assembly GCA_041305465.1). Lineage (GTDB taxonomy): Archaea > Halobacteriota > Methanosarcinia > Methanotrichales > Methanotrichaceae > Methanothrix. Next base: position 41,803 of record JBFYLJ010000096.1, on the reverse strand, counting down.
ACCCATCTCTTCGGACCTTTGCACCAGATTCTCGTCCTTTATGACCTGAATGACGGCCAGAGCGCTGGCGCAGATGAGCGGCCCTCCTGCGAAGGTGGAACCGTGGTCGCCCTTAGCGAAGGCCTCGGCGGCTGGGCCCGTGGCCAGCATGGCACCGATTGGCAGGCCTCCTGCCATGGCTTTGGCCAGAGTCATGATGTCCGGCATAACTGAAAAGTGATCTTTTCCAAACCATTTTCCTGTGCGCCCAAAGCCCGTCTGAACCTCATCGAAGATGAGCAGCGCACTCTTATCATCGCATATCTGGCGGGCTGCCCGCAAATACTCTGCATCCGCCACATAGACGCCTGCTTCTCCCTGCACCGGCTCTAGGATGACGGCACCTGTTTCGGTCGTCACCGCGGCTTTGAGGGCTTCAACATCGTTAAAGGGAACGAACGTCGCCTCATTTAAAGGCTGGAAAGGCTCGCGGTAAATGGGTTTATAGGTGGTGCCCAAAGCTCCCAGGGTGCGGCCGTGAAAGGCACGCTCGGCAGCCACGATCTTCGATTTGCCTGTGGCACGGCGGGTGAGCTTCAGGGCCGCCTCCACGCCCTCTGCACCGGAGTTGCAGAAGTAGGCCCGATCCATGCCTGTAAGGGCCTTCAACACCTCCGCCAATAGCACCTGATTCTCTGTGTAGTAGAGGTTGGAGGTGTGGATAAGTCGTTCTGCCTGCCTGGCTATAGCTCGGGCTACAGTCGGGTGGCAGTGGCCCACGTTGTTCACGGCTATGCCTGCCACAAAGTCCAGGTACTCCTTTCCCTCAGAGTCCCAGACACGGGGGCCGCTGCCGCGCACGAGGACTACATCCTGGCGGGCGTAGGTCTGGATTATGGCCTCTGATTCCCTGGCTTTCAGATCATTTTTGTCGGTCATAGACATTGCTTCTGGTTCCATTACAAGGGACTGTTTTAGCTTCATTTTCACAGCACACTCTTCTCACGGTCGGTTATGCTTACGGCGTTTCGATACATTATGCGATCGTTAAGCCTGCTAAATTGGGGACTTCGTAGATATAAATTGGCTGCTCTCAATTAGTGCCAGACTAAAAAAGGTTTCGTGAAATACTGTGATCTGCTTTTCCGCTGGATTTGCCTCTTTCTCAAAAGCGTTCTCTTGCGTTGAGCCAATTGTATCGACAAGAAAGGTTAATTGCGACTATCTGTCGCAGAATGGCCGCTTATTCCTCTTCCTCATGGTCGCGATTGTGTTTCTTTTTCATGAACCACAAGAGAGCCAGTAAACCAATCACGAATAACTTTATTTTTATAATCTTCTTTATAAGTCTGAACATAGTCTAATTCACCAGAGCTACATAAGTCTTAAAACTATTAAACTGTGACCTTTCATGAATGCACACGGCCTTCATAATCATTATGTCACCGTCCCTCTATTTGGCTACGATTACTTTGCTCTTTTCCTCAAGAAGAAACAGAAATGCAGGCATAAACCCACCAAGCGCCTCCTGTCTGAGATCGGAAAAGAATTTTGTCGCGGCACATTTTTTTTTCTCACTCATTACGTCGTCATCACCTTTAATATGTAATAAGGTGGAATAAATTACAGGCCTGTAAATTGATAATGTTAGTATTAGATCAAATAAATTTGTAACCTCGTGACCCTTATTTATAAAATCGTCGAATTTAGTGCGGTCTTTAAGTTCGGGATAATTTGCTTGCAGTTTAAGTGCCATTCTCTCTCGTTCCGCACTTCCAGAAGGATTTGATTTATACAGGTAATAGAGTGGCGATTTAACATAAAAGGGTTTAGTAGGGGACTGGTTTCCATATAAATACGCGTCAGTTGCTGCTTCCAATAAATAACCCATGTAATCCGTTATATTTATATCTTCAGAGAAATAGGGTGTAGAAAAAGATGAAATAAATTTGATATATGAAGTTCTTCGATCATCAAGCCATTTTTGCTTTATTGCTTGGCTATTTGAAATCCAATCTTTGATAGATGATGCTAAGAATCCTATACCGGCGCCTCCAACGGATATGAGCGCAATCAAGATTGTTGTCATGCTTTCATCCATATTATTTTCCCCAGAATGGATAGAAATATTAAGCTTCTTAGTTCGATTCAATTACATTTGAACTATCTATATGTCTCTATCAACAGGATTTATCTCTTTCTCCACAATCCCAGACGCAAGCACTTCAGGCTCCGGCGGGTCCTTTGAGTCATCCAGGCTTTCCATCCTTGAGCTAGAAAATGCCCCGGCTGGCTTTGTCCCGGTGCATTAGCTCTTCATGTCTGAATGCCCCGGCCAGATGCCGCCGAAGCGCAGGATCTTGATGTCGTCTTGCAACGATGTCTTCCGGCTCGCGATCTTCCAACAAGAACCGCCGCACCATTCACTGCCGCTCCGACGACTTCAAAAATGCAAGAGATTAAATGCATACCTGCGGTCTTGGCCTACACAATCCACATCTTTCTAAATGCTCTTCGCAAACCGGAGACTCATCTGTATCTGGCGGTTTACATCGCGACTTGTGATCTCCATGTGTCCGGGATACATGGTTTTTACATCCAATTTGGTCAGCCTCTCAATGGACTTGACAAGCTCCGGCGTGTCGCCTCCGTACATATCCGTTCTGCCGATGTTGCCGTCCGGAAATACGGTGTCTCCTGAGAAGAGCACCTTTTCATTCTCCTCGTAGAGGCAGAGGCTGCCTGAGGAATGGCCGGGCGTCTCCAGGACTCGCAGCTTCCATTCGCCGATATCCAGGATCATCCCCTCCTTGAGCGTCTCATCCACCTTATAATTCGGGGCCTGCTGGCCGAAGAGATAGGCTACGGAGGCCAGGTCATCGCCCACCGCGCCCACCTCCTTCTCGCTCAGGAGAAGCCGCGCCCCTGTTGCCTCCTGGAGCGCCGGAGCCGCCCCGGAGTGGTCGTGGTGGCAGTGAGTGAGAACTATCATCTCGATTTGTGTTGGATCGATAAATTTCTTGATATTTTTGAGGGTCGGGCCGGCCATCATGCCTGCATCTACCAAAATAGGCTTTTTATCCAGGATCAGGTAGACATTGCCATCAAAGGCCGCACCGCTAACCTTATGCACTTCAACCATGAAACAAACACCTTAGCTCTTACGATATATTAGTTGGTATTAATGACGTTGATGCAAGAGGCGAAGAGAGGCCGTGTGCCCTGCGAGATCGAGGCCGTGGCCAAACGCGAGGGAATCGAGCCGGCGAAGCTGGCAGCACTGATAGCAGCAGGACGGGTGGTCATACCCAGAAACATCCGCCACGAAAGGCTGCGGTCCATCGGTGTGGGCGAGCAACTCACCGTCAAGGTGAATGTGAACGTAGGCACATCGCAAAACCTGGACTCTTCGAATAGTGAGGTAGAAAAGGCGCTGGCGGCAGCGGCGGCGGGCGCAGACGCGGTGATGGACCTGTCCACGGGCGGGGATCTGGACGCAGTGCGACGGATGATTCTGGATGCGGTTAGCGTTCCTGTGGGATCGGTGCCCATTTACAATGCGGCCGTCAAAAAGGATCTGACGGCGCAGGGCATGTTCAACGCCCTGGAGAAGCATGCCAAAGACGGTGTGGACTTCGTCACAGTCCATGTGGGTGTCAACAAGAATTCTCTGGAGAGGCTTCGCCTCGATCCGCGCGTCATGGGCGTGGTCAGCCGGGGCGGCTCCTTGACCATGAAATACATCAGTGAGACGGGCGAGGACAATCCCTACTATTCGGAGTACGATTATCTCCTGGAAATAGCCAAAGAGTATGATCTGACACTTTCTCTAGGCGATGGCCTGAGACCCGGCTGCATTGAGGATGCATCAGATCGCGCCAAGTACATGGAGTTCATCATGCTGGGCGAGCTTGTGAAGAGAGCGCGCGCGGTAGGCGTGCAGGCCATGGTGGAGGGGCCGGGGCATGTGCCCGCAGATGAGATAGAAACCAGCGTTAAGGCCATGAAGCATTTGACCGACGGCGCACCCCTCTATCTGTTGGGCCCCCTGGTCACAGACATCGCGCCCGGCTATGATCATATCACAGCAGCCATGGGCGGAGTGATTGCAGGAATGTCTGGAGCTGACTTCCTCTGCGCCACCACACCCTCCGAGCACCTGGACCTGCCCGCCATTGAAGATGTGATCGAGGGCACCTATGTCACCCGCTTAGCTGCTCATGCCGCAGACCTCACCCGTCCAGGGGTGCGGGAGAAGGCCAGGGACCGGGATTTGCAGATGGCCCGCGCCCGTGCTGAGCTGAACTGGGAAGGACAGTTTCAGGCGGCCTTGAATCCGGCCCTGGCCAAGCATATTCGGCATAGGCGAGGAGTGGAGACGGACACATGCACCATGTGCTCGGAGCTATGTGCCATCCGGCTGGCAAGAGAGGCCATGGAGAAGGGAATTAAATCGTAGCCAGGAAGTCTCGCTGATCTATCTATTTTTGGTCTGCGTCGTGATCAATCAGCAATTTTCAGGTGGCCCCCATTTTCCGCAAAATTTTGCGAAGACCCAAAGTATTTATCTTGAGGATTATTGGTGTTAATTATGAGATTTCTTGCAATTGCCGTTTGCATCATAATGATGCTTGGCTTAACTGATGCGTCTCAATATTTATTTGGGACTAAAGTAACGTCACTGGATAGTGATTTTGGAGCGCCGCTTCGCCTTTATAGTCCACCTAATCCGGCACCACCATCTTTCACATTGGGTTATTGGGAAACTGGAGTAGTACTCGGATATGATGACACAGACGTCGTCTATCTTCACCAAGGATTTGTACCCGGAGCAGTAAATGCAAATGATGTTAGACTTACGCCGTTCGGATATATTGCGGCAGGATCCAAAGTAACGCCACAAGATAATGACATCGGCATGGGGTTAATACTATTTCCTGGCGTTCCTTTCCCTTCAGCATTAATAGCATGGGTAAATTCCCATGGCGGTCCAGGGCATGACTTGGATGATCCTGTTTATATCCATCCAAGGATGGTGGGGGAGGGGGTCTTCGGAGCAGGTATCACTCCAACGGCTACTAATGATGTCAGACTTTCAGAAGTCTCTGGATTGCCGCCTGGATCGAAGGTAGGCAATTTGGACCCGGATTTGCCTAATGTATTTGCTCTAAGTAGTCCACCCACCCCTAATCCGATTGCGGGAGCAGCTTTATTCGGCGCAATTGTCCCCCCTGCCCGTGTCAAGTATGTAGATATCAATGGCAATGGCCGATATGATTATCCTGATGACGTCTATTTAATTACAGCAACTCCTCCTGCAACTTCGGTAAGTGTAAATGATGTACGGCTGACAGCACCTGCCTAGGATACATACACCGCTAATTATACTTTTTTGCCTTTTTCTCGGCCCGTCGGTAAGTGTATATCATGCGAGCACTTCTTAGAACCTATGAAGATGATCCTGGTAGCATTCATTATCTTGCTGCTGGTGGTGCCGGTGTACGGGCAGCAGACGGCAAGCGATTGGTTCAACAAAGGAGTTGCTCTCTATGGTCAGGAGAGGTACGATGAAGCCATCCGGGCTTATGACGAAGCTATTGGGCAGGATCCCAACTACACCAAAGCCTGGATCAACAAAGGCATTGCTCTCGATGATCTGGGCAAGTATGATGAGGCCATAAAGGCTTATGACGAAGCCGTCAGGATCGATCCTAAGTATGCCGATTCCCGGAGCAACAGAGGCATTGCTCTCGATAATCTGGGCAGGTACGATGAGGCCGTCCAGTCTTATGACGAGGCCATCAGGCTGGATCCGAACCATGCCAAGGCCTGGTACAACAAAGGCATTGCTCTCGGAAAACTGGACCGGTACGATGAGGCGATCAAGGCTTATGATGAAGCGATCCGGATAAATCCAAACAACGCCAATGCCTGGAACAACAAAGGCAATGCTCTCTATAACCAGGGCAATTATGAGGATGCCGTCAAGGCATGTGATGAGGCCATCCGGCTGGATGCAGACAACGCCAAGGCCTGGTACAATAGAGGCACCGCTCTCGCTTACCAGGGCAAGTACGAAGAGGCAGTCACATCTCTTGATGAGGCCACCAGGCTGGACCCCAACTTTGCCATGGCCTGGTACAACAAATGCATCGCACTCGGAGCCATAGGAAAGACCACCGAATCGGAGACCGCTTTCGCTAAGGCCAACGAGCTGGGATATACAAACTGATCCCAAAGGACGTACGTGTAATCATTAATACATTATTTTTTTATTCACAGAATATTTTTTTTCCATACCTGATAAGGATACATGGCATCAGTGAAATCATTAAATAGTTGGCTGAGAATAGCTCGGACCATGAGCGCCGCCTTGAGGCGCGCACTCGCGAGGTTGATCAGTCATGAGTTCGATATTTGGAGAGTTTCTGACCTTCCCCCAAGAGAAAGGTCCTGAGGTGCAACTCAGAGTCTACGGTGATGAGTTCTATTCCCGATATGAGAATATGGATGGCTATTCCGTGGTCTACGACCAGGACCATGGACTGTACTGCTATGCTTTCCTGATCTCGGGCGAGTTCGTCTCAAGTGGCGTGGATTTATCTCAAAACCCGCCCGACCGGGTCCGCCGCCACTTCAAGGAGTCAGAAGAGGTTAGAAACCGCAAGTTCGAAGCAAGATATGCCAAGATGGACCCCCCTGTATCCGCCTTCAAGCCAAGCCTTAATCTCCGGACCTTCGGAGCGGAAAAAGGACTGTTGGAAGGAAGACGAGTGAGCGAAGGCGAGATCAAGGGTCTGACAGTGCTCGTTCAGTTTACTGATGTGAAGAGCACCGTCACAAGGGATGATGTAGATGCCCTGCTCAATGGCAAGGACTACCATGAGAATGGCAACTTCTGCTCAGTGCGAGAGTATTACCGTCTCATGTCCAGCGGCAAGCTGGACTACACCAACGAGGTGGTAGGCCCCATAACCTTGAGCCGCAACCGCCAATACTATACGGAAAACCTGCTCGTCAAGGAGGCCCTGGACCTGGCTGTAAAAGGTGGTCTCGCGCTGGAGAAGTTCGACTCGCGAGGAGTAGGAACAGTAGATGCCATGAGTTTCCTTTATGCGGGCCAGACGCAATACCTGGGAGAGCTGTGGCCGCATAACCATATCATAGACCTCAAGTACAAAAATATAAAGACCTACTTTTATATGCTCTCCAGCATGGGCCGAAGCAAGGAAGACCTCTCCATTGGAACCTTCTGCCATGAGAGCGGCCATATGCTCTGCCGCTGGCCGGACCTCTACGATTCCGGCAATCGAGACGGCGACTTTGAGAAGAGCGCTGGCCTTGGCTACTTCTGCCTCATGAGTGCCGGCAATCATAACGATGATGGAAGAACCCCTGCGCCGGTATGCGTCTTCCTGCGTAACCTCGTTGGGTGGTGCGATAAAACGGTTCGCCTCAGCAAGCCCGGTCAGTATCAGGCAGATCACGGGGATTACGGTACAGCCATTATTTATGAGACGGGCAAGATAAACGAATACTTCCTGGTAGAGAACCGCTCCAAGATAGGTCTTGATGCCTCAATTCCCGCCAGCGGCCTGGCCGTCTATCATTGCGACACATTAGGCTCGAATGAATGGCAGGGCGGGTCTGCCACCAAGCACTACCAGTGTGGGCTCTTGCAGGCGGACGGCAGTTTGGATCTGGAGACCAACCGCAGCATGGGTGACGAAAAGGATCTTTTCGGCAAGATGGTGGGAATTGCCATCAGCCACGCCACAAGACCTTCTTCTATCTTATGGGACGGATCAGATTCAGGCTTGACGATTTCAAACATCAGCGAGCCAGGCCGTATTGTGACATTTGTGGTAGGGCAAGAAAAAACTGATCATGTGGCAAAAGGATCATCGATATCATGCGAGGTTATCCCTGACAATAGTACTACTGGCCTTGACAGTAATATTATGCTCGACCTGGATGGAAAGGTGAAGCATTTGGTGGTGGAAGTGGATATAAGCCACAACAATATCTCCAACCTGAGAGTAGAACTCATATCACCAGGCGGCAAGAGAGCCATTTTGCATAACCGTACCGGAATCGGCAAGAAAGATCTGCTGATCAGCTATGATTCAAAATCAAAAGCCTCATTAGTTCCCCTTCTCGGCCAATCCATAAAGGGCAAATGGACCCTCAAGATAAGGGATTTGGCAAGAAGAGACACCGGTAAGCTGAACAAATGGAGCCTGGTGGCCGGTTACTGAAGATACCACTAAGGTCAATTATTAATATTTTTCTATTTTATTTTATCAATTCCACATTGATTGCCAGCAGTTTCAAGATATCAGGATTTCTGTGGCATCCGGGTTTCCATGATGTTCAGATGAGACTCAGGAGACACTTAAAGCTAAATAAGATATCGCCAACAAAGCTACCTGCGAGGTGTTATAATTGAGATTCAATTGCTTATGCTTATGTCTTTTGATTCTGATCTTAGGTGCAGGTGCAACAAGCGCAATAGGTGCGCAGGGCTTTTCCATGCAGCAGTCCATTGGTCTTACCGGTGGAGCTTTTAATGAAGAATACGTAAACAGCCTGTTCGGCATCGGCGACACTGGTACAGAATTGAGCGTCCCGTGGTTTGGTCCGGAATTCGAGAACACCAGCAGTGCTTCTTCTTTCCTCTCCGAGTTTTTCATCAACACCAGTGTGCCGGTGATGGGTTTTAACCCGGTGAAAATTGATATCACACATAAGATGCCCTCCAGGATCTATTTCGGCAGCGGCAAAGATATTACATATACCCAGTACCAGTCGGCCATAGCCACAGCAAGAGGCAATGAACTGTGGATCCAGAAGGGTCTGGATTGGTCCGCGTACGCCATAGTCCCGGCAGGAACAGGCCTGCCGTTAATCGCCCTTGCTCCCGCAGGAGGACAGGCAGATTACTATGAGATCACTCAGACAGATGCTGTGAACATAACCAGCAAACGGGTTAATTTCTTCGTCGGCTACAACAGCCTCAACTACATGGCGGACAAGGTGGGCAGGCACATTCTGCTCTTCGTGCAGAGTAACCAGCCCAGCAACTCCATCATCATAGATGTGATCAGCCAGGCGCCACCTGTGAGCCAGGCCTCGGCTGTCAGCCAGATGCCGCCATCAACCAATATGCCGCCAGCCTACAATCAGCCCAATGCAGGTCTGACCGCGACCAGCGGCCTGGGCCAGACCACAACCAGTGTAACGACCTCTTACCAGACATACGGCGCACCCTATTCGCCGCAGACGGCTGTTAGCGGGGACACGCCTGTAACAATTCAAACGACGATGAAAGGATATGATGTCTACGTTGATGGCGCCATGGTAGGCAAAGAAGGCCGCAACGGTGATGTTCTGGATGGAGTCTTCAGATTCTCAGTCGTGGGCGGCATGGCGCACACCATTCGCATCTTTGATGGCGAAAACAATTACGAGAAGACCATGGACTTTGTGAGGGGTGTAGCCAAGGTTATCAATGTGCCTGCGGCTACGACTGTTTACACCACAGCCATTCCATATTAGTGGCTAATTCAATACTATTGGCCACTTAATTCTACAAAGAGGACTTGCAGAGACGTTCTCAAATATTTTTTTAGCATAAATGAAAAGCAGACTTCGATGAAGCTTTTTATAGAATGCAGGCAGGTTATATCTAATGGATGAATCATCCTTGGATATTGATTAAGCGGGGTGATTGTTTTGAGAAAAGATGAATTCCTGAAGCTGTTCGAAGGCATTGTGTTCCCGGAGGCGTTTGATCAAGATCTTCTGGATCACGCCGCAGAGATGTTCGGAAAATGGGGCAAGAGCTCTCATATGAGCGAGAAAGAGCATCTATTCGAGGCCTACGGTCTGGCCTCCAAACCGGACGATGACCCTGATGTTGAAATGCAGAAAATTGCCCTGCGCTTTGTCTGCACCAAGATAATGGAAGCCAGCTTCAGCCGAAAGGATGCAGCAGCACTAATCCGCAATTTCAATAAGATCAAGTATCCCGGCTACGAGTGGGTGGAGTAAGGCAGACCACAGCTTAATAATACATTTTTTGGTAGATGTTGGGCCCCAGGATAAAGGACGCCACCCAACGGACTGTCGATGCCTGCAAGAGCCTGCAGGGGAGCAATCCGGGCCCTCAAATGCCCAGATAGACCAGATTGATGTAGGTCCAGTGCAAAACCACTATCCGACCCATAATCCTGAGGCATCAGCTCCTCTAATCTATGATCTTCTTCATCAGCCAGCCCATGTTCTGCCCCAGAGTCCTCATGATCTTTATTCCCTCCTCATCCTCTTCCACATCCTTTTCATGCAGGCCCATGCCGATATTCCAGTAATTTGAGCCGGCAATTATCATCTGGTTGATTAGGAAGAAGTGGTTTATGGAGTCGAAGACGTGAATTGCTCCTGCCCGGCGCACGGCTACCACCGCCGCACCTACCTTGCGCTTGAAGATATCCTCGTTGGCCTTTCCCACAAACCCGGACCTGTCGATGAGAGCCTTCAGCTCGGGCGTGAGATCGGCAAAGTAGGTGGGCGAGCCCAGAATAATTCCGTCTGCTTCACTCATCTTCTTGATGCATTCATTTACGATATCCTTATCCATGGCGCACTTGCCGTTCTTTTTCTCAAAGCATTTGTTGCAGGCAATGCAACCGGAAAGGGGCCCGTCCAAGTGAATCAGTTCTGTTTCTATGCCTTGATCATTCAGCTCTTTGAGGACAACGCCCAACAGAGCAGCGGTATTGCCGTCCTTACGAGGACTGCCGTTAAATGCCACAACTTTCATGATTTTTCCTCCATCACAATTCATATCTCTATCAGACTGTAGCCTTTATTTCCCAGACCAATCGTCTCCCCGTAGTCCAACTGGATATTTCCAAGAGTGCTCTCCCAGACGCCCAGGAACTTGTCCATTCCTGGCTCATGATTCTTCTGCAAAAGCGAATTTGCCAGGCCCATCTGCTGGTTCACCAAATCGTAGCTGGCCTGATCTATGGCCACTGGATCGCGTGAGGCCAGGATGCCGATGTCTGAGACAATAGGAGCATCGCTCCATGGCACGCAGTCGCAGTCTGGGGTTATATTGATCAAGAAGTTGAAGAACCCGATCCTGCGTTCCTTTCCCTTTATTGCACCATAGGCATACTCCGTCATCCTCTCCGTGAAGGGCGGAACCTCCACGAACCAGTCGAAATCCAGAGCGTGAGTCGGGCAAACGCGCAGGCATTTACCGCAGCCTGTGCATAGATCATAGTCTACGGCCGATATCTTCTTATCCACCGTGATGGCCCGCTGTGGGCAGCCGTCCATGCAGGAGCGGCATCCGTTGCATAGATCTGAGTCGAATATGGGCTTGGCACTGTGTTGCTCTGCCTTGCCAAGCGCGCAAGAGCAGCCCATGCCCAGATTCTTAATAGCGCCCCCAAATCCGGCAGGAATGTGGGCCTTGAAGTGGGATACTACAATCATGCTATCGGCAGACGCGATCTCTTGGGCGATCATAACACGGCGAAAATGCTTCCGATCAATTGCAACCTCCTGAAAATTGTCGCCTTGCAGGCCATCAGCAATAACGACTGGCGCTCCGGCCACTGTCTGGACAAAGCCGTGCTCGGCTGCCGTTTGCAGATGATCGATTGCATTGCCCCTACTTCCACCATAAAGTGTATTTGTATCGGTAAGAAAAGGCTTTGCGCCCAGTCCCCGGATCTTGTCTGCGATGGGCCGGACCAGGACCGGGTTTACATAAGAGTCGTTCCCATTCTCCCCGAAATGGATCTTTATAGCTGTAAGGTCGCCTTTTTGTACCACTTCATCCAGACCGGCGGCATCAAATAGGCCCTTAATCTTGTTTTGCTTGTTGTCTTGAAAGCTTCTTGCCCTGACCCCGGCAAAATAGACGGTACTTTTCATTCTTGCCCACCTCCAGATAAATGATAGTGCAATCTACTGTGTTAATAAAGAATTTGATGCCAGGATGCCAGGATATCTGGCGAAAAGTTGTATCCTAGTTATGTAGAATATTTGATGAGATGAATTGCAGATGACAGGCAAAAACTATGAAGCATGGGATGTTAAAGAGTCCGACTATCCGGCAGATGGCCCAATGGAGGAGAGACTCAAGTTCCTTTTGCGTTATGCAATTTTTAGCTCACCCCGGCCCCAATACCCAGCCATGGAAGTTTGCCGTTCATGAGAGCAGCATCTCCGTCTTTGCAGATTTAAGTCGCACCTTGCCTTTTGTTGATCCCAGCAACCGAACCCTCTTCATGAGCGTGGGCTGCGCCATCGCCAATCTGACCGTTGCAGGAAAGCATTTTGGATTTGCCCCGAGCGTGAGCTACTTTCCCGGCGGGCAAGATAGCGATCTGGTGGCAGTGGTGCAGCTCTCCGCCAGCCAAAAGACCGTGGACGGACAAGATGATCTCTTCGCACAGATACAAAGAAGGCACACTGCCAAAGACAGATATGAAAATGCCACAATCAAAGCCGCTCAATTAGAGGATATAGAGTGGAACATAAATCTCCCCGGCATTTATCTCACTTACCTGGGCGATGTGTGGCTTCGCCCCGGAAAATCTGCTGCTCAAAGCAACCTCTTACGACATAAGAGCATCATTCTTCAGCCAGCCTATAGGCGTGCCTATTCTTCGAGAGGAGCTGAATAAGCAGGTCAATCGCGGCTATCCCCAGCTTATCTTCGGCCTAGGGATGGCAAAGCCCATGCGTCCCAGCCCGAGAAGGCCAATAGAAGATGTGCTAAATTGACTATAACCCCTGCTGCATAGTGTGGCTGTCGGGAAGCGTGAAGTACACCTTGCAGCCGTTGTTCACTGCCGAGTCTATCCACATTCTACCTCCATGAAACTCGATAATCCTCCTAGAGAGAGCCAGTCCTGCGTGGGAATTTTCTGCCTCACACTCCCTGTAAAATAGACTGAATATATTTTTCTGAGTTATCGTATCTATGCCCATCCCGTTATCTCTGACGAAGAAAACAATCTCATCCTCTTTTGCCTGAAAGCCAATTTCTATCTGTTGCGGCCTGATATTACCCGCATACCGGATACAATTCTCGATCAGATTCACCAGGACATCCACAATACTGGGCCGATCCACGTTCACCATGGGAAGATCATCTGCCACAGTGACCCTGGCTTCGCTAGCGCTGACCTTATCTGCCGTCAGATTCAAGGCTTCCATAACAATCTCTTTATAAGGCACCATCTCTCTCTTATTGGATAGCTTGCCAATGCTCGATATATCCAGGGCCCTGACCAAAAGGGATTCCATTCTCTCAACTGCATCTCCTATCAGACCCAGATCGATTTCGATCCTCTGCCGGCCGCCCGAAGCAATATCCTTCTTGAGATAACCCAAAAATCCTTTGATGGTAACCAGCGGCAAAATGAGGTCGTGAGATATGGCATAGACCAGTTGTTCAATCTCGTCATACCTCTCCTTTAATTCTATGGTCCTCTCTTGGACCTTCTTCTCCAGATTGTTCTGGGCTGAGATAAGCTCCTCCTCTGATTTTTTGCGCTCGATTGCGTAGCTGATGGAACGACGAAGCAGTTTGCCGTCCACTTCTCCTTTCACCAGATAGTCCCCTGCTCCTTCCCTAACCGCTCTTACAGCTATCTCCCTATCGCTAAGGCCGGTCAATACCAGTATGGGTATTTTTTGCTTCTTTTTATGAATTTTCTGGAACGTCTCCAAACCAACGCTGTCTGGCAAATTCAAATCCAGGAGCACTGCGTCCACGTTTTGATTGATCAGAAATTCAAGCCCCGAAGAAAGGTTTTTTTCCCATGTCAAATCATATGTTGTGCAGGAAATATCATTTTCCTCTTTGCGGGATGCGTCCAGTAAATACTCCCTGATCAGCCTTGCATCTGCCTCATTATCTTCTATAATAAGAATTTTAGTGGAATTAGGGCTCACATATCTCATCTCTCTGGGGCAATCTGGCCGTATTGAACCAGAAACTTTTTATGGATTTCATCATATCCACGAATTGATACAATTCCAGCGGTTTGACCATATAGCAATTGGCTTGCATTCTATAGGAGTACAAAATGTCGCTTTCGGCATCAGATGTGGTCAAGATTGCCACCGGAATGTGTCTGATCTTCACATCTCTTTTGATCTCTTTGAGGACCTCTCGGCCGTCTTTTTTGGGCAGATTAAGATCGAGTAAGATGAAGTCAGGACTCTTGGACCCGGCATGAATCCCTTCTTTGCGCAAAATGGACAGCGCTTCCACGCCGTCTTTCGCAATGCTAATGGAGACGAGATATTTATCGTCCCTGAGCGCCATCTCAGTTAGACGCGCATCAGCTGGATTATCTTCCACCAGTAGAATCTCTATTTTATGTCCTTTTATCATATGCAAGTGTACCTCAAACTGTCTTTTCTTCTGCTGGTAGTGTGAAACTGAATGTGGAGCTTTTTCCTGGATCAGACTCCACCCAGATGCGACCCTTGTGTCGATCCACTCTCTTTTTGGCGATTGCAAGGCCAATGCCCGTGACTGGGTACTATAGGTCTTCCTTATTTATTTAAATTTTGTTAGCGATAATGTGCGAACCTAATATAAAAACGTTTTAAGACAAGTGCCATTTGCATAGTTCGATGCAGACCACCACTAAATGTAGTTGAAGGAACTCAAAGCCCATATAGCCCTCGGCGAAGACAGCCGTCGCCAGTTCAAGCAGGACGTCACCAATGCTGATTCCCTGGCAGCGGAGATGCAGCCTTCGCCAATTCTGAAGGCGGCACGATCTTCATAGGAGTGGCCGATGACGGCATGCTGCCTGGGCTGGATAAAGCGGATGTAGTCCGCCTCAATCAATTAATCAGCAACGCTGCCTCGCAAAATGTGCGCAGCCCCCTGATGGTTCAGACCGCCAACGTGGCAGTTGGCAAAGGCCGCGTCGTCATTGTTCTTACCATCCCCAAGGGTCTCGACAAACCATATTTCGACCGGAATGGCGTTATCTGGCTGAAGAGCGGAGCTGACAAGCGGCGGGTGAACTCCAAAGAGGGGTTAAGATCGCGGTTCAGTTCTCAGACCAGTTTCATGCCGATCAGCTGTCCACCCTGGCCGGGATTGACAAGCTGGATAAAATACAATCCAATCCTTGTATCCTACGCTGCTAAAGGGCTGATGCCTTACAAAGGACTCGGATCAGGAATTAAATGCATTGTTAGACTGGCCTGATATCAGTTTCACCGACGACCGAGATGGAAGCATGTTCATCGCTGCAGTTCACCATAAAGAGCTTGAATGTCAGGATTTCTCATAAAAAGCTTCCCAGAAAAGTTCACAGAAAATCATCGAACTCATGCAGAACGATCCGATGATTACTATCGCATACCTTGCACTTCGCGTAGGCATCACGCAGTGGGCCATCAAGAAGCAGATTGGAAAAATGAAAGCGCAAGGTCGCATTCAGCGCATCGGCCCTGATAAAGGTGGCTGCTGGCAGGTAACAGAGTGAATTTTGCCGAAATTCAAACAAAAAAGTTAAACAGAAGGCGTCAGGCGGGCCTGTGATCTCAGACTCGCTCCACCTCGGCCTTCACCAGTCTGTGCACCTCAGCGGCACTGGCCTTGCCGCGTGTCTTCTTCATGACCAATCCTACAATGAAGTTTAGAGCCCTCTCGCCGCCTGCCCGGTAGTCCGCAACAGCCGCGGCGCTCTCGGCCACAGCCTCAGCAACTGCCTTTTGCACAGCATCGTCCTCTGCCTTGCCCAGACCCAAAGCTTTGACGATCTCCTGGGGCGATCCGCCCTTTTTGTCCAGCAGAGTGCGGATGATCTGCACCGCCCCATTATCGGTGATTGTACTCTTCTCCAGCATTTGCACAATCTCTGCCATATGACCTTCCTGGAAGCTCTCAATGGTCAGGTCCCGGTAGTTCAACTCGCCCTTGAGCACATCTGCGATCCAGACTGCAGCCATCTTGGGCGAAGAGCGCGCAGCAACGGCTTCGTAGAAGTTGGCCAGCTTGATCTCGGATGTTAAGGATTTGGCGTGATCATCCGCCAGGCCGTACTGTGCCACAAACCTCTCCCGCTTGACATCAGGCAGCTCAGGCAGCGTCGCCCGGATGTTCGGCACCCAGGAGGCAATGCGCAGGACAGCTAGATCGGCCTCTGGGAAGTAGCGGTAATCGTGTGCTCCCACCTTGCTTCTGATGGAGACTGTGATGTTTCTGATCTCATCGAAGTGACGCGTCTCCTGCACTACCTTGATGTTCCTTCTCTGCAGATTCTTCTGTCGGGTGATCTCGTAGGAGAGGGCCTTCTCCACGCCCTTGAATCCGGTGATGTTCTTGACCTCAGACCGGTCTCCGCCTTTCAGAGATATGTTGGCGTCCACCCTCATTGAGCCCTCTAAAGAGCCGTCAAAGACATCCAGATACTCGAGAATGCTCTTCAGTTTGTCCAGGAAGGCGCGCGCCTCTTTGGGTGAGCAGAGGTCCGGCTCGGTCACAACTTCCAGCAAGGGCATGCCGCAGCGGTTGTAGTCCACCATGGTGTATTTGGCCTTGTCAATGGTTCCTGCATGCACGAGGCGCCCTGGGTCCTCTTCCATGTGCGCACGGTTGATGCGAATGTTCCTCTCAGCCCCATCGTCGCCCAGGATCATGATGTGGCCGTTTGTGGCCAGCGGAAAATCATACTGGCTGATCTGAAATCCCTTTGGCAGATCTGGATAGTAGTAGTTCTTCCGATAGAAGAACGTCTCCTCCTCGATCTTACAGTTTAATGCCAGGCCGACCTTGATGCCGTACTCAACTGCCTTTTGGTTGATCACCGGCAGGGAGCCTGGCAAACCCAGACAGACAGGACAGGTATGGCTGTTGGGGGGAGAGTCGTGGTAGGCGGTCGAGCAGCCGCAAAACATCTTGGACTGGAGGCGGTTGAGCTGCACATGAATCTCCAGGCCGATGATGACATCATCCATCTAGATCACCTCCGCTTTGGCCTCGTGGAAGGGCGTGGCCGCCTCAAAAGCTGCTGCCGTGCGAAGCACCGTCGCCTCACAAAAGTGCGGCCCCATGAGCTGCAAGCCGATCGGCAGTCGCCCGGAGAAACCGCAGGGAACTGAGATCGCCGGCACGCCTGCTAAGTTGATTGGCACAGTGAAGACATCTGCCATGTAGAGAGAGAGCGGGTCATTAATGCGCTCGCCGATCTTGAAGGCAGGAATCGGCATTGTCGGGCTGGCCAGAATATCGACATCTTTGAAGGCGCGCAGAAAGTCGTCCTTGATCAGCGTCCTCACCTGGAGGGCTTTGAGATAGTAGCGTCCGTAGTAGCCGGCGGAGAGGGCATATGTGCCGAGAATTATGCGCTTTTTAACCTCTGGGCCGAAGCCCTGAGCGCGAATAGCCGAGAAGGTGGTATGCCAGTCCTTATCTTCTCCCTGCCGTGAGCCATAACGCAGGCCGTCGAAGCGAGCTAAGTTGGACGAGGCCTCGCTCATGGCTATGACATAATAGGCAGCCAGAGCATAGCGAGTATGGGGCAGGCTGACCTCTTTCCAGGTGGCGCCCAGTGATTCCAGAGTATGAATGCCGTCCCAGACTGCCTTCTCCACATCTTTGTCAACTCCCTCGCCAAAGTACTCTTTGGGGATGCCTATCTTCAGGCCGCGAATGCCGTCTTTCAGGCCGGGAAGGTAGCTATGATGTTCGCCCTCTGCCGATGTAGAATCCCTGCGGTCATGCCCGGAAATGACTTCCATGAGAAGTGCAGTATCCTCAACTGTATGGGTAAGCGGGCCGATCTGCTCCAGGGAGTTGGCATAGGCCACCAGGCCATAGCGTGATACCAAACCATAGGTTGGCTTGAGTCCTACAATGCCGCAAAAGGAAGCCGGACAGCGCACAGATCCGCCCGTATCCGAACCCAAAGCGCAGGGGGCTATGCCCCCAGCCACCACTGCCGCGCTGCCGCCACTGGAGCCGCCCGGAACGCAAGTATGATCCCAGGGATTCTTTGTCGGTCCAAAGCAACTTGTCTCTGTGGATGTGCCCATGGCAAACTCGTCCATGTTGGTCTTGCCCATGATGATCGCCCCCTCAGCCTTGAGTTGTTCAATTACATGGGCATCATAGGGCGGGATATAGCCGCGCAGTATTCGAGAGCTGCAGTTGGTCTCGATTCCTTTGGTTGAGATGCACTCTTTGATGGCGATGGGCACCCCCGCCAGAAGACCCTTGCCAGGATTCTTGTCGAACCGCTTCGCCTCCTTTAATGCACTTTCTTTGGCCAGAGTGGTAAAGGCATTGAGCGAACTCTTCTCGATTATCTCAAAGAGCCTGCAAAGATATTCCTCGCATGATTCAACTAATAGCCTGGCCTTTAATTCCGAGAGCATGATTACACAATCCTGGGGCTCTTAAAGTAGCCATTTTCCGTGCGCGGCGCATTATCGAGCGCTTGGTCCTGGGTGAGGGATTCATAGGCCGCATCCTCTCGAAAGATATTAGCTAGGTCTACCACGCGGTAGGTGGGATTTACTCCCTCTGTATCCACCTCATCCAGCTGTTGGAAGTACTCCAGAATGGTATTGAAATGCTCCACCAATTCATCTTTCTCCTCATCCTCGATCTTGATGCTGGCAAGCCAGCTGATGTGTTCAACATCTTCCCTGGTGATCATGTCATCCCACGCATTTAACCATCTGCATGCTCGCTACCTTTATCCAAATGTACAAGGCGCTAAGGATCACCTTATAAGATATAAAGGCTCTTTTCGCCAACCACTCAGGCTATCTGATCGAGCGCCGGGTTTTTTTAGCCGGTCGATGCTTTTGGTATTGTGTTTCTCATGCATGTCAGCCGATCATCCAAATTGATATGGTGCCCTGCAAAGCCAAAAGCCTTAATAATTCTCGCGAAAGAAGACGCGAAAGGATTCGAGAAGTGGATTTAGGAAATAAGATAACCATGTCACTAGCAATATTATTGTCTTGTTGGGGTGCTTTTTAGAAGATGGAGAAAATACGACTGATTCTTGGGTGCATATGTTAGGGGAATCATGAAAAAAGATGTCATTGTGATTGGTTCAGGAATCAGCGGCTTATTGTCTGCTCTGGCGCTTTCCAGAGAGGGCAAAAAGGTAACGATTCTAGAGAAAGATAGTTACATTGGCGGAGTCTGCCGCTCCTATGACGTATCGGGATATCGCGTCGATACTGGCCCACATATCATAACAAGGCTGGAAAACGGCCCGCTCAAGGAACTGATGGACAGATATTTCAAAATAGTTCCCCAGTTTGTGCCGTCCGGAAAATATTATGTAAAAATAGGTAGCGAGATAAAACCATTTCCCTGGAGCATCAATTCCTGGCTGACCTTCGGCTTGCTTCCCATGACGGATAGACTGCTCTTGATGAGGGCGCTGTTTAATGTCATGTATCTGAAAAATGCCGGCAAGGATTTTTCCAATATCACACTCTCTCAGATTCTTCCGAAAAAAGTCTCTTTAACGACGCGAAGATTTCTGGATTGGCTATGTTACTTCATGGTTGGAACATCCATAGAAAATGCGCCGATCTCTCGATTCGTGGACAATAAGACCAATAATCCCCGAACGGTTCCCTATGTGGGAAAATTGTATGACCTGTTTATAAAGGAAGGCGCGACAGACCAGGGATACCCCAAAGGCGGTCTTCAATCCATTGTAAGCTCTATAGTAGAATCATTTCCCAAAGATAGTGTGGAAATTAAAACCAATGTTGCCGTGAAGAAGATTGAATGCGGCGAGCGAGTTGAAGGTGTGATTACCTCGGAAGACAACTTTGACTGCGATACGGTTGTCTATTCCGGATTCTCATCCGACCTGCCCTATCTGATTGATAACCTGCCTATTGAATACACCAAGAACTTAACTACAATTAGGAGAGTCAATTCCCTCACCATTTGGCTGGGATTGACCAAAAAAATCTTCAACAATTATGGCACGGAAATGTGGGTCGATTCCGATCCATATGCATGGGTAATTCCGACCTCAAATTACGATCCTGCGCTGGCACCCAAAGGAAATCAGCTGGTGGGTTTCGCATTTACCTTGCCAGGCAGTTATAATGCATCGACAATAAAGAAAAAGACATTTCAAACGATAGTTGATAATATACCGGATATCGAAACGCATATCGATATGATACATTATCAGGAATTAATACCAGAAAAAGCATCATGGGGCATAAACTGCGGTTTTGGAGACATCAAAACACCTATAAAAAATCTTTATTGTGTGGGTACCGATACCACTAAGAGAAGTGCTGGTGTCAATCGATCTGCATATTCAGTTATGGAGTTCCTGAAAATTATAAAATCGGATGGAAATTTGTAATGGATAGGTTTCGTTGAAGTAAGATGCCTACGGGCTCAATATGGTTATTCGAACTATTTTTGCCATTTTGGTCCAAAAAGGAACGATTATAGAAGGAATTACAAGCATGGTTATCCAAAGAAATTATGCGTTCGTTCGGCTCAATTATTATATATCGTTCCATGCAGGGGGTGGACCAGTCTTTACAGCAAAGGACCTGATGATTGGAGAATCGAAACATGAAAGCAATCAGAGAATACTTAAAACATAAACCATGTTTGCGAGGTCAGATCCTTGATCGAGGAGAACTAAAGCGCGTAGCACAAGCCTGTGGACTTAGTCCTCAGCAGGCCAGATCACAGCTAAGAGAGCTGGGATTTATCTTGACACAGAACAATCATGGTCTGACGATCTGGAAAAAACTGGAGAATGATTCCTGAAACAAAAAGAAAAAGTAAAAAGTTGATGTGATGACAATTACAAAAATGGATGCCAACGGCAAGGTGCTGCTTCCCTTGGACATTAGATTTAAGCAGGATCTGAATGCCGGAGATAAGCTTGCTATAGACCAGCTTGGCGACGGCACAATAATAATCAAGAAGCCACCAATCAGATTGGGACTATAAAGGTGACCATTATTTCAAAAGTTATCGAGCTAAAAGAAATCAAAAAGACTTATCGCATTGGTGAGAACGAGTTTGCCGTTCTCAAAGGCATTAACCTGCAGATAGAGGAAGGTGAGTTCATTGCTCTCATGGGGCCATCAGGCAGCGGCAAATCCACTCTCCTGAATATCGTGGGCTGCCTTGACCGACCCACTAGCGGTCGCTTCCTGCTCATGCATCAGGACATCAGCCAGACCTCGGATGACGAACTGGCCCGCATTAGAAGAGAGGAGCTGGGTTTTATCTTCCAGACCTTCAATCTCATTGGCAGAATCAGCGTTCTAAAGAACGTAGAGGTTCCCATGATGCTCAGCGGCCTTTCTCGTGAGAAGCGCAAGGACCGGGCTTTTAAGCTTCTGGAGTCGATAGGCATTGCCCATCGCATCAATTTCAGCCCACAGAACATCTCTGGAGGAGAGAGGCAGAGGGTGGCCATTGCCCGAGCCCTGGCCAATGATCCCAAGATAATTATTGCCGATGAGCCCACCGGAAACCTGGACCTTAAAAACAGCGACGAGGTTATGAAAATCCTGAGCAATCTGAACCAAGAGGGCAGAACCATAATCATGGTCACCCATAATCCTGAGATCATCGAGAACTGCAGTCGCGTCATCAGGCTTAGAGACGGACGCATTCTGGAGACCGCATCATGAAAAAAATAATTTTTACTTTATTAGTTATCCTGCTTGCCGCAGGCCCGGCATCATCTTATGAGTACCACATGCCTGTGAACATAGAGGCCACCACGACCCCTGCTGTACTCCTGCCAGGAGACGAGGCCATAATGGCCATTGAGATGTCCAACGGAGCCGCCGCCTACGGAGCCGGCAGAGACTCAGGCGCGGGAAGCTCAGCCTCGGGAACGCTGCTCTCCACGCCGCTTAACAGAACCACTCTGAAGAGTACACCGGAACTGAAGGTTCTGACGGAAGAGAGCAGCGACCTGGGTATGATCGGCCCCAGCGATAAAATCACGGTCTACTATAAGGTTAAAGCCGCAGACAACATCAGCAGCGGGACGCATCTGCTTGATTTCAAGGTTTCAGGCGGATATGATATGACCACCATCAACCGAGAGATCCCTCTCAAGGTAGATGATACCGCGGTAAGCATGGCCCGAGCTGAGACCGATGCCTCAAACTTCAACCTCAATGTGGCCAATCCTAGAGAAAACACCCTCAATGCTGTCACCATTGTACCTTCTGCTAAGAGAATAGTCTTCTCGCCGGATGAGTATTACATCGGCACCATGGACCCGGACGAGGTTTTCACCATAAGCTTCGGCATAGCATCGGATGATGCAGCAAAGACTCTGAATGATCCGATAAACCTGAGCTTTATAGCCAAGTTCAAGAACGGCGACAACTGGCATACCTCCCAGGCCTATGTCACTACATATACTCCGCCAAAGTCTGTGAACAGTCAGAGCAGCTATCTTCTGCCTGCCGGTGTCGCAGTCGTAATTGTGCTCATCGCTGGCGGCTATCTTTACCGCAGACGAAAGCTAAACGGCAAGAACAATAACGGCAATGTTAGATCTCAAAAAGATAGTCGAGCGCTTTAGGGACGATATCTGATGAATCTTCCTGACATCCTGGAGTTTATTGCCGTCGGCTTTAAGGCCGACCGCTTCAAGACGCTCATGTCCTCCCTGGGAATAATCATCGGAGTCATGGCCATCGTGGTCATGCTATCGGTTGGCGAGGGGCTTTACTCAGGTGTATCCTCGCAATTCTCTACCCTTGATCTGGATATGATTCGCGTCATGCCGGGAAGCGCCCATTTCGGCGGTCCGGGCAGTGACAGTGCCAACCGAAATCCGGCGGAACCAGCCAAGTTTACCGATAAAGACACCAAGGTCCTGGAGAACGTGGTTGGTGTGAAAAACGTCGCTCCGCGAAGCTCCGCCAATGTAGTGGTAGCCTTTAGAAATACCAACTCCTCAGCTAGCCTCACCGGGGTAGACCCTGACAAAGAGGAGGATCTCAAGGACGAGATGGCACAAGGAAGGTTTCTCACAGGCTCCGACTACAAGTCTATAGTCATTGGATACGGAGTCTCCAATGATCTCTTCCGCATGAAGGTCACGCCGGGAAATAAGATCCGTTTATACTATGAAGATCGCTACATGGACTTCAAGGTGGTAGGTGTCCTGAAAAAGGCTGAACAGACCTCGTTTGGCGGGCCGGGAAGCAATGAGGACAATGTTATGTACGTCACTCACAAGGCCATGGAGGAGCTGAAGGGTGGGGACAATTACTATTACAGCAACTTCCAAGTGACCGTTTACGATCCGGAGCAGGTGGAGAGCATAATTGAAAAGATCAAGAATGACCTTAAGAGATATCACAAAGACGAAGCCTATGATGCTACTACTGCTCGCGATATGCTGGCATCTCTCATGAGCGTCCTGTCCATGATAAAATATGCCCTGGCAGGCATAGGTGCTATTTCTCTCCTGGTGGGAGGAATTGGCATTGCCAATGTCATGATGCTTACGGTGAAAGAGAGGATACGGGAGATCGGCGTAATGAAAGCTCTGGGCGCAACCACCAGAGATATTCGCATGCAGTATCTTCTGGAGGCGGGTGTGCTGGGGTTGGTCTCCAGTATCATCGGCATTGCTATGGGGGTGACTGTGTCTTATCTCATAGGATCGTTGGCGTCTCTACCTTCGGCCATTACCGCCCAGTCCATCGTGCTCGGCGTACTCTTCGGGGTGGTCACCACTACCATCGCAGGGGTCTATCCAGCCAACCGGGCGGCTAAGCTTGATCCCATCGAGGCGCTGCGAGCGGAATGAAGGAGCCAGTCCGCCACCGGCTTATATAATTTAATATTTTATAATTTATGCATTAGACAGTTGGTGGTGGGCTGCAAAAAGGAGCATCAATAAAAGTTAGAGCCAGGCGACATCTCAATTCAGCCTAAACCACTTATCACAGAGGTCACCTTTATCTCTGCTAATTGCTGGTGCTTCTAGATGATATAGACAATTGTGATAACTAAATGTGTTTAATAAACCCTGGGAAAATTTGAATTTTAACATCCAACATTGGAGCGTCTCCATCTCGCACCCACTCTAGTGAGCACATCTAAATCCACATCGTCTGGCAGCTGCGGGGCTCTTTCGCCTTTGCCGCCAGGGATCCAAAGAGATAGGCGAGAAGTACTCACTTCCTCTTCAAGAGCGGCGCAAGGCTCTCCAGACGCCCTTCGAGGTCCTGGGGTGGAGGCCTTTACCTTTTAATATGCGATGATCTCCGCTGATATGTGTTCATGGTTTTGGGAGCTATTCATGGTAGCCCAGCACCCTGGCCTTGTTGGATGATTCTTCTGCCTCTTCGATGCGACCGAGCGCTTTAAAGGATTCACACTTATGATACTATGCAGCGCCTTCATTTTTATCTAATCTGGCGACAATTTGCAATTACTCCTCTCACAGCATCCTGGTGGATTCTTTGGGCTTGGGCGTCTTTATCACCAATATGCGTAGCCTCCCATGGCTCTCATTGATCCAGCGGTGAGCTATTTTGGCCGGGCTTTCTATCAGCGTATCCGCTTCCACAACAGCCCTCTCCTCACCGATCTCCACCACGCCCTGGCCCTCCAGAACGTAGAAGACTACATCCACGGGAGTGATATGCTTTTTCAGGGCCTCACCCGGCTGCAATGTAATATGCACTACCTGGGCATTCTCTTTGTCGCTAAGGCCCCTGGCATCCACACCGTGTGGATTGGGCTTACTTATTATGTCTTTTACCTGAACAGCTTTCATCTCTATCACACTCCTCGATATTACAGCGATATTATTATCATAATAAATAATGTAGTATCAATAGTTAAACGTTTCCGAGAGTATACCAGATGCCAAAACAAAAAAATAATCGGCTATTTTTTGGCATGAAATAGCCAAACCTTTAGATTTTTCGGCCCTTCTTGCCACCTAGCGTCGTCTGACCGGATACGGCTTTCTTGGGGCAGATTTACGAGAGCTATCCGGTCTGCAGCCTCTTGCCGTGGCTCTCGATCGATAGGAATTGGCCGGCTCGGCTGCAGCTCCCACAGCCATCTTTGCCGCATCGGAATGGTACTGGTGATCCATGACCTCTGCTTTCTCGCGTGTCAGCCGCTCAATGCTGCGCAGGAAATTGCGTTCATCTGCAGCACAAAACGAATATGCCTTGCCATCCGCTCCGGCACGCCCCGTGCGACCGATGCGATGGACATAGCACTCCGGCTCGCTCGGCAGATCATAGTTGATCACGTGGGATATGTCATCAACGTCAATTCCCCTAGCTGCGATATCAGTTGCGACAAGCACCCGCAGGCGGCCCGATTTGAAATCATGCATGGCCTTCGTACGCTGGTTTTGTGACTTGTTGCCATGAATGGCATCAGCATTGATCCTGCTCTTGCTAAGCGCCTCCGCGATCTTGTCAGCTCGATGCTTGGTTTTGGAGAAGACCAAGACGCGTTCCATGTCTTCATCTCTGATGAGCTTTTGGAGTAGCGGGAACTTATTGTTCTGATCCACGAAAAAGACGCTCTGCTTGATGCACTCGAGAGTGCTGGCCTGTGGAGCAGCCTCGATGTGTACTGGATCTGTGAGAAGCTTTTCTGCAAACTCGCCTGTCTCGCGGGACACGGTGGCTGAGAAGAAAAGCGATTGATGCTTTTGGGGCAGCGCTGTGACTATTCGGCGCATATCCTTGATGAAACCCATGTCAAGCATCCTATCGATCTCGTCTAGGACGAAGAACTCCACGCCCTTCAACATGACATAGCCCTGATTCATCAGGTCTAGCAGTCGGCCGGGTGTGGCAACCAGGACATCGACGCCCCGTGAGAGCATCTTGACCTGAGGCCCTTGCCGGACGCCGCCGAATATGACCGTATGCCGAAAGCGCAGAAACTGGCCGTATGTGGCAAAGCTCTCGTCTATCTGCGCAGCCAGCTCTCTTGTAGGCGCAATAATCAGAGCGCGCGGAACTCCTGGAAGGGCGGCCTTGCGCTGTTCCGATATCTTTTGCAGTATAGGCAGCACAAATGCTGCCGTCTTGCCTGTGCCTGTCTGGGCGATGCCCATCAGGTCTTTTCCATTCAAAAGATGAGGTATTGCCAGCGTCTGTATGGGAGTCGGTGCAGTGTATCCTTCCTTGGCCAGTGCTCGGCAAAGCGGATCTATGATATTTAAATTTCCAAATGACATTCTTGCCTCTAGATATTTTTAAGTGCGGATCTTTGATTTAAGAGATACTTCGACCGGTTGCAGAGGCACTTAGGGAAGAATGCTACTTCGTTAAAACGAGATGAAGATAATATTATAATCAAATCCTTTTAATATCGCCATGATAGCTTAGCAGGCCATTAGCCTGTGCTTTTGGCAAGCATTCCTGGTAATAAGCTGGCCTGGATCCATTTATCTGGAAAGATAATTCGATGCCACACCCTAAGCTGGAGCGTGTCACACATGTCAACCCTTCCTGATCAATATTCAAGCCGTCTCTGCTATTTCCAAATCTCATTTATTCTGTGTATCCTTTTTTATCGATTTCAAAGAATCGATATGCGCTCGCAAAAACATCTCAACAAATTTTTTGAATCAATGTAAATGAAGCCTACTAATCACGTGCGCTTTAGTCTATATACCTGTTGGTCAATATCGGTCGATCAAATAATCTCGCATCAGGTTGAGGAAAGACGGATTTCGAAAATCGCTATTTGTTTGATGGATTTCATGCACGATACGGGATTGTGGCCGCGAACATCGGCGAGATGGTATCTTAAGTCCTTTGCCTTAGCCACGCTTGCTTAGAATTAGAACTCCTGGCGATGGATGACTATTTATGCAATAATCTATATTATTGTTATTGGGGTTTCTAATGATGAGGTCTGCTCTGGGATTTGTCCTGTTCACTATTATTTCTTTTTCGATTTCGTCTGCTGTTATCGAAGAAAACGATTCTATCCATAAGTTATATCAAGACCGATCTAACCTGAACGACCTGGACCTTAGCGAGCAGAACATGTCCGGAGTTCATTTGAATCGTTCCGATATGGTAGGCTGCAATTTAAACGGTGCTGACCTTCGTGGAGCTGACTTGGAGGGCTCAGAGATCAGCAATGCATCTCTCATCAAGGCAAATTTAACCGGAGCCAACATGGGGGAAACTTGTCTTCACGAATCAGATCTCTCCTTTGCAAATCTTCGAGGAGCAAATATCATCTTGTCCGATCTTTTCGGCACAAACCTTACAGGTGCAGATTTGACTGGTGCAAACCTGAATCAGGCGATAATAGGTGAAGCGAAGCTGGTAGGTGCAAAACTGGACAATGCAAACCTAATGGCATCAGATCTAAATAGATCAGATCTAACCGATGCCAGCCTTGTTAATGCGTATATGAGGCGCGCTATGCTCCAAGACTCTATATTAGTGAGCGCAAATATTACTGGAGTCAGTCTTGTAGGTGCCAACTTAATAAATGCAGATTTATCTTATGCAGACCTACGCGGCGCAGATCTCTCCGAGGCACGGCTTTCTGGTGCAAGATTTATCGGCTCCAATATGTCCAATTCGAATGTGGTTTTCGCTAATATGACTCGCGCTAACCTTAGCTCGGCAGATCTCTCGAATTCAGTCCTTGAGGGATCTTGTATTTCGCATTCAGACCTATCCCATGCCGATCTGTCGGATGCCGAACTGCAAGATGCCCAAATGCATGAAGCAAAACTCATAGGAGCCAATCTGAATCGAATAAATGCCACTGGTGCCTGTATGTGTCATGCAAACTTTACCAGAGCAGACCTGTCGGATGCGGATCTTGAAGATACCAGGATGCACGAGGTCGTACTTATTGAAGCAAAGATGAATGGAGCGGATGCTACTGGAGCCCGCATGGAAGGTTCGGATCTAAGGGGGGCAGACCTGACAGGAATGAGGCTTGTTGAAACCAATCTGGTCGGTTCGAATATGAAGGGTATAAACATGCCTTGGTCAAATGCCATGAGCGCAAAAATGAGTTGGGTAGACCTGAGTAATAGCCGTTTGTCATCAAGCCAGCTATCGCGGGTTGAGTTTTATGGTACTAACCTGAGTAATAGTGATTTGAGTGACGCTGATTTAGCTAGGGCTTATATGATGGGTGCAAATCTAACCGGTGCAGATCTAACGCGCGCAGATCTATCATATTCCGATCTCAGCAATGCCAAGCTTAAAGGTGCCCAACTAGATTCAGCAAGAATTTACGGCACTGCCCTAAATGGGGCGGACTTGACCGGAGCGAATCTAGCTTGTGCAAATCTAGATGGATTGAATCTTGTAGGGGCTAATTTCTATAAAGTAAGATTGGATGGAGCTACGCTACAAGGACCTATGCTCATCCAAGATACTAATCTGAGCAGAATCGATCTCAGGAATGCAAGGATGGAACTTATCCTCCTAAAGGATGTAAATCTATCCGGAGCAGATCTTAGGAATGCCAATCTTACGATGATCATGATGATAGGAGTAGACCTGAGTGGCGCTAACCTGGAGCGCATAAAATACGACAAATTCAGCCTGCAAAATCTTCTCAATTCCAAACTTAATGCAACCAAGATGAGCGAAGACTTGAAGAGAGATTTGGAGAGCATGCGAGCAATGCAATAGAACTAACTGGTGAGAGACAATGGCACGCATCATAAATCTAAAGATCAGAGTAAGAAGCACTATTCTGATCTTTATTTTCATCGTTTTGCTCCAAACAGCCTCCTCATATGGAAATGATCTCGCAGAGTTGAAAGCGCGCATATCCTCATTTGATGACCCAAAAATTACAGTTCAAGACCTGGCATTCATTCTTTTGACTCACAACTTCGATGCGAAGCCCGTGGGTGACTACGTAGAGTTGAATTTGAACGCAAAGACATACAAACTCATCCCAAATGGCAATAAGCCGGGGTTATGCGATGTTTCTCCAGCTATTTAAATAAATTATTCGCCAAAACCAAGATCAATAATGCGGGGTACGGGATTCGAACCCGCGAACTCCTGCGAGACGGGATCTTAAGTCCCGCGCCTTTGGCCAGCTTGGCAAACCCCGCTCTAATTTCGCATATCAATACTTCTGGAATAAGTACTTTCCCGATACTATAAGCCTTTTTGTGCCCTTGTTTTCTGGTTATAGTACGAAAAAAAGGAGGACATTGGCTTAAACATAGACTGCTGTTCCCGGCTCCACGTAGATTATCTTCTGAACACCCCTTTGGAAGAACATTGTCTTGGGGTAATTGAATTGACCATCATAGGCCCGCACATCATGATTGCGACCGCCAACCACACTGAAGCTGAACCTCCCATCAAGTGCATCTCCTCCCGTCCCTTCCGTTCCTATGTAATTGCCATCCAGGAAGACCTGATATCCTCTCATCCTCTGGGAGACTATCGTCACTGGCGTGTCACCCGTCACCGGCGGAGCTGTTGTCGTAGGAGGGAGAATCTGAGCAGGCGGATAGCTTGGGTTCGTCGGATATGTTGGCTGATAGGCATTGACAACATCGATGACTATGGCATTGCTTACCTGGCCGCCAATAATAAAGAGCAATACATGCTGGCCGATCTTGTCTGCATAGAAGTCTATCTGGCTGCTGCCTGGGAAGAAGTAGAAGCTTTCCTTGGATAGCTTTCCATCAGGGACAATCTCATACAGATATCCGTTGCCACCTTTGGAGGATGCTGCCAGCAGAGATAGACCGAACCCTTGAGGAACTTTGGCATACTGAGACCAGCTGGAAGATCCCAGTATCCAGAGGATGTTTCCTCCTGTGTAGGCTGCATTGCTCTGGTATTGAGTGTACGGCACGGCCTGCATCTGATAGCTGAAATAGACTGTGCTGGGCGTACGGTCTGTTATCAAATGCTTCTTTGGGCTATCAATATGTTTTTTGGGAGCAGAACCTTTGTAGCTCCAATAGTATTGAGAATATATGGAATCATATGGCTCGGATGATGGCGGATTGCCGCCTACCCACGCCTCGCCGATGCCACGATCAAATAGCATCTCTGCCACTGCCTCTCCAGGCCGCAGCTCTACACCGCTTCCATCTATGGCAACTGTGCACTCCATCAAAGATATGATGAAGATAATCGATATCAAGACTTTATTCATTCTTTGACCTCATCGCAGACCATGTCCCACCCGGAGCCCGGCTTACGGTGTAGGTCCCTGAGGATATCGAATTTTTCGCCACTGACCGCGATACCCAGTTGGTCTGTCCCCCGCCGGGAGATATCCAATTCAGGGTGAGGACCGTCCCGTCGAATTGCCAGGTCCCTTCTCGGTTAGCCCCCACATTAGCCCCCTCGGTCTCTGTCCATTCCAGGGTGCCGTCCTTCTTTAAATTCAGGTCCGCCTTCCAATCGTTGAAGCCTTCCTGATGTCCGGACATCTTCCAGGCCCCAGCCAGCTGCAAGCCTCCATCCAGTGGTCCCTCAAAGCAGACCACATAAGGCACCTCCGAGCTGAGCTTCAGCCATACCAACGACTCGCCTGGAGCGGGATTGGTGAGCATCGGGTTGATCATCTGGGGTGTAGACTCGACCAGGACGGCTGCCGTAACATCAAAGACATAGAACCTGCCGCCCGCCAGCTCCTCCGGCCCCAGTTTGCTCCATTTATCAGGGGTTCCTATCCGGGTGCCGGTTCTTTTGCCGTACCAGATATTGTATGTGCCCGGAACAAGCACAGGTCCGGCATCATAAAGATCGGTCGGACTGCGGGGCGAATAGTCCATCCCGTCTCCGGCGCAGGGGGCAGACTTTCCGCTGTCGCTGCTGCCCATAAGACCGATGACTGAGGCAAGTCCGCAATCCTCGCTCTCGTAGGTGTAGGACCAGGTCGATGGACTTGAGTCGATAATAGTATAGGTTCCTGCAGGCAAATCCAATGCAGGAGTCAAATAGACGATCCAGTAAGCATTCGCAACTCCTCCCTGGCCAGATTCTCCTTCGGCCTGCCAGGGGCCGTAGGTCTTGCCCTGCTCGTCTCTCAATCCAATTGTTCCCGGCGATTGTCCGGAACCATAGTGATAAGTTCCCATTTTGGTGATAGACCGTGGCTCGTCAATGGTAAAGACGGTAGGGTTGGGCGGGCCATTGCTCACTCCGGCACATGCACTTTGAGCAAAGATGCGCTCTTCTCCCTCACTAGGATGGGGAAGACCGTAGCACTGGCCAAGACCCGGCAGGGTCACAATGAAAGCGGCCAGGGTGGAAAATAATAGGATAGTAGACAAGTTCCTGGGTATGATCATTCAAATCCACCTCGACATATTTCAGCGCTGAAAACTGGAATATTGAAACATTTAAGACGCGCGATAATATAAATATTTGGTTCTTCTAAAAAAGAAAGAACGACGGAAAAAGCCTATTTCTGGCCTCTTTCCCGTTGTTGTTTTCTCTGGAGATTCAATCGCTTAAGCCGGAGGCAGAATTTGGCCGCCCTGGGCCGATGGGGCAGCCATGGTCGCTGCCTGGCCCTCAACTATCTGCAGGCTGGAAAGCAGGCTCTCTGTGACATCCAGGGGATACGTTGAGGTGATTACGACGCTGGTCTTGCCTACAGATACCGGTCCGCATTCGCAGTCCTGGCTGTCGAGCCAGTACATGGCCCGGTAGATCTGGCTCGGAGCTCCTGCTATTGCCTCGAAAGGCTCACCTGAGACCAAGAAGCCTTCTTTCCCATCAATTGCCATATCTTCGACATTTGTGATATTGAGACCCTGGAGCATCATGCTCATAGGTAACATGCTCTTAAAAACCATCAAGGTAGCATCCGTCAGCTCGGCGTACTCCGTTATGCCGATTGAGGCATAAGTGGAATTATCGACAAATAAGCCCATCTGATAAGCTTTGGCGGTCCCCATTTCAGCGGGCTGGGCGATTTGGACCTGATAATTGGCATTCAGATCAAACGATACCGCATAAGGGCCAAGCTGTTGACTATCCGGCACGGCAATCGCCATGGTTGATAGCATCAGCATCATGGTTGCTGCTAATAATAACTTCATTTAATTTTCACCAGGAGCTATTTGCTCCTTCATCATAGAAAAGACTTGCTTTGATATGCCCCTCGTATATTTCCTCCATGATTCCTCCACAAGGCATCAAGCTCAAATATTCGCCATCCTGAGAACGGTCTATGCAGCCGCAGAGAAATGAACCTGGAATCTATACACTAATACTCTCTTTGCCACAGCCAGAGCAGATAACTGTCGGATCACTGGACATCATTGACTTTGTCGGCGGCTTCTATTCTTACACAGGTTCGGCGAGGGGTCCAGGCGGCCTTAGGCGCGTGGATCGCCACATCCTGGTATTGGAAAGCATAAAAACAACTCGACGCTGGCACATCGACTATCTCTTACCCCACACCAGCTTGGTGGAGGTCTTCATCACCAAAACCTCCCGGGATCTGGAGTGCAGCATCGCGAAAGCCATTGGGAGACAGCTCATGGCAGTGCCCCGCTTCGGCTGTACGGATTGCCGCTGCATTAGCCACCTGCATTATGCTCTGGACCCACAGGAGATGAGGGCTGCTGTTGCAGCGGCTCACCGTGCGGCCATGATCTAATGGAAACCCATTACGGGCAGGGCAGGGTCAGGACGGAGGTATTCCCTACAACGGTCTCCGACCTTATCTGCGCATAGCCCACGTACATCCCGTTCATCATAAAGGACGGCACTGTCTTGGCATTCTTCTGCACCCGCTGGCCGATCCTGGCAGTTCCCTGGACCTCGGAGCTGATCTCATAGACTGAGAAGCTGTCGTTCTGGTAGATCTTGGTATCCTTTATTAGATCCTTGTCGATGTTGTAGGACTCAGAAAAGACTGAGCCCACCTCGTAATTCTTGGCGCACAGAGCATTTCTAAGGTCACTTTGCGTGAGGGGAGGAATGTAGGGGGCATAATCATAATTGGCTGAGATTGTAAGGGATGCTTCATCCATATTCGAGTCCCGGTAGACCTCCGAGTCTATGGTTCTGGTCGCCATTCCGCTTCCACTTGTGGTGAGGGCGATCTTCTGGCCTTTAAATCCTGTCTGGGTCTGCAGTATTCTTGACTCTTCCATGTAGCCGTTAACGAATATCCAGGAGTGCTCCGTAAAGTTTTGGGCTAATCTATCATCTGTAGTTTGGACGTTAGCGCCACCATCATATGCGATAACCGTAGCCATATTGGCAGCGATGCAAGCAATAACTGACAGCATCGTGAAAAGCATCCATCTCATCTTTGCGCCTCACTCACTTGAAGATAGCAAATGGCTCATTGAAATATAAATGTGATCCTGCAAGGTCGCATAAAAAACTAGCACTGTTAGGGGTTGCATTTGTTCTGGCAGGCCTTTCTATCGCGGCATATATGGTATCCGCATACATTTATTCACAATCATCGCTGGAATTTCAGATGGTAATGACAGCGTTCGCTCAAAATACTGCAAGCGGTATGTAATAAGAGGAAGGCAAAATCCAAGGACAATTCTTCCAACAAATGTATCAATCAGAACAATTCATTAGTGATAATCATGGACAATGACATCACCTACAGCACTCCTGCTGAGAACGAATTGCAGAAAGCCTTGCAATCCAGCAAGTCCCAGTACGAGCAGGCAGTCTCGATGATATCCGAGATCGTCTGGCGCTATGATGTCAATGACCAGGGAGAGCACATCAACTCCTGTATCTCCCCAGTTGCGAACAGGATCTTGGGCCTACCTCCCGGCACGATCGGAGACAGCTTCGAAAAATACTTATCCTACATTCATCCCGAAGACTTGCCGGCTGTGCAAAGGACGCTTTTCGAAGTAATGCAATCGCGCAAAATAGATGGGACCAAGGATAAAACCGCAGAGTACCGTCTGCTGAAGGCCGACGGCGCCACTCTCTGGGTTCGTTCCAGGATGTCAGCATGCTCCCTGCCGGACGGGCGAGTCACTGTCTTTGGCTCAACAAGCGACATCACAAAGCTCAAGCAGGCCGAGCACGACTATAGGACGCTATTCCAGGAAATGTTGGATGGATTTGCACTGCACGAGATCATTTTTGATGGTCAGGGTGAGCCGATCAACTACCGTTTCCTTGATGTCAATCCGGCCTTCGAGCGCCTCACCGGTCTGAAAAAGGAAGATATCATAGGCCGCACCGTTCTAGAGGTCTTGCCAGGCACCGAAAAGCAATGGATTGATACTTGCAGCAAGGTGGCGCTCACCGGCGAGCCGGCCTTCTTCGAGGACTATTCCGTCGAACTGAAAAAGTATTTTGAGGTGAGGACTTTGCGGACTGCTGTCAACCAGTTCGCCTGCATCTTTGCCGACATCACAGACCGCAAGCAGGCAGAAAAAGAGCTGCAAGCCCTCAAAACCCGGATCGAGTTCATCCTGGGTGCTACCAAGACAGGACTTGACATCATCGATGCAGATTTCAATATCCACTACATCGACCCGGAGTGGCAAAAGATCTACGGGGAACCGACTGGACACAAATGCTACGATTATTTTATGGGGCGCAACCAACCTTGCCCGAGCTGTGGGGTGGCAAAGGCACTCCGGACCAGGTCCCTTACAGTCACCGAGGAGGTGCTGGTAAAAGAGGACTCTCGCCCGATCCAGGTTACCACAATTCCCTTCCAGAATGAGATCGGAGAATGGCTGGTTGCCGAGGTCAATGTAGACATCTCAGAACGCAAGAGCGCAGAAGTTCTGTCGCAGGAGAACGAGACAATGCACAGGACGATCCTGCAGACGGCGGTTGATGGATTCTGGCTAGCGGACACTCAAGGAAGAATTTTGGAAGTAAATGAGGCCTACTGCCTGATGAGCGGCTACAGCAAAATGGAATTGCTTGCCATGAAGATTTCAGATTTGGAGGCAATTGAGACACCTGCCCAAACGTACTCTCATATGCAAAAAGTAATGATGCTGGGCGGGCATCGTTTTGAAACCCGTCACCGTCGCAAGGATGGCAGCATTTTTGAGGTGGAAATCAGCGTTCTATATCAGCCAATAAAAGGGGGCCTGGCGGTCACTTTCTTGCGGGACATAACACAGCGCAAGCGGACTGAGGAAGCGTTGCGGGAGAATGAAGAGCGTTACCGCAGTTATGTAAATAGTGCTCCATATGGCGTTTTCGTTGCCGATGAGAAAGGAAGATACCTTAATGTAAATCCAATGGCCTGCAATATCACCGGATATGATGAATCCGAGCTTCTCCAAATGAGTATTCCGGATCTGCTGCCATCAGACGCGCGGGACGCAGGCGTCAACCATTTTCGAAAGCTGCAGGCAGATGGCCATGCGTTCATTGAAATACCCTTTTTGACGAAGAATGGAGAACGAAGAATATGGTCGATCACAGCCAACAAAATATCCGAAAAAAGATTCTTGGGATTTGTCGATGATATCACCAAGCGCAAGAAGGCCGAGGATGATCTACGACGGAAGACTGCGATACTTGAAGCTCAGATTGAAACCTCATTGGATGGGATTTTGGTTGTAGACAGCCAGGGGCAACGAATAATCACCAATCAGCAGCTTTTGAATATGTGGAATGTGCCTGCAGAGATTAGGAATAAAAAGGACGACGAGGCGCTTCTTCAGTATGTGGTAGGCAAGACCAGGAATCCTGAGCAATTCCTTGATAAGGTGACACATCTATATGGTCATTGGGAAGAGACCAGCCAAGACGAAATAGTGTTTAAGGACGGCATGGTACTGGATCGGTATTCTTCGCCAGTGATCGACAGGGACGGTAAATATTACGGCAGAATATGGATTTTTCATGATATTACCAAATACCGGCGTGCTGAAGAAGCTCTACGCGAGTCGGAGCAACGCCTGGCTGATATTATAGATTTTCTGCCTGATGCCACATTTGCGGTGGATCGAGAAGGAAGAGTTATCGCATGGAATCGAGCTATCGAGGAGATGACGGGAGTTCCTAAGGCCGAGATGATCGGCAAGGGGAATTATGATTACTCTGTTCCATTCTACGGCAAACATAGGCCTATTCTGATTGACTTGATATTCATGGATCGGAAAGAGATTGAGGATAAATACTATTTAGTTCTGAGAAAGGGAGATCAACTGATTGCAGAGACATTCATTCCATTGCTCAACGGCAAGGAGGGTGTGTTCCTCTGGGGTATAGCTTCTCCCCTATATGATCACAGCGGCGGTATTGTGGGTGCAATCGAGTCCATCCGCGATATTACCAGGTACAAACAATTCGAGGAAGACCTGAAGAACACCAATCTGCAACTGGAGACTGCCAGCAAGCATGCCCAACAGATGGCCGAAATGGCGGAACAAGCCAATGCCGCCAAGAGCGAATTCCTGGCCAACATGAGCCACGAGATCCGCACCCCCTTGAACGGCGTCATCGGTATGATCGGATTGCTGCAGGATCTGGATTTAGATGAACAGCAGCATGAATATGTGGAAATTGCCCGAATTAGCGGCGAGATGCTGCTATCTCTTATCAACGACATACTGGACTTCTCTAAGATTGAAGCCCGCAAATTGGAGCTGGAAATGCTGGACTTCGATCTCCACTCCCTGCTAAAAGATACTGCCGATCTCCTGGCTCTTGATGTCCATGAGAAAGGGCTGGAGTTGATCTGTCAGGTAGAGCCAGAAGTTTCGTCCCGGCTGAGAGGCGATCCTGGAAGGCTGCGCCAGATTTTGGTCAACCTGGGCGGAAATGCCGTGAAGTTTACCGAGAGGGGCAAAATCGTGATCCTTGTCGGCCTGGAAAGCGAGGACGATAGAAATGTCACGCTACGTTTCGAAGTTACCGACACAGGCATCGGCATCCCGGCAGACCGACAGAAGATTCTCTTTTCGCCTTTTACTCAGATGGACAGTTCGACTACGCGTCAATATGGTGGTACTGGCCTGGGACTGGCTATCTCCAAGCAACTGGTGAAATTGATGGGAGGCGACATCGGCCTGCAAAGCGAAGAAGGCAAAGGGTCCACCTTCTGGTTCACAGCGGTTTTTGAGAAGCAGCCAGCCGGGTTGGGATCAAGAGATAAGACATTCGCCAAAATCGAGGAAGTTGGCTCTATAGATCGCTTCACTGCGAAGCCTGCCATTTCTGAAAGCGCAAAGCACAAGATCCGCATCCTGCTGGCGGAGGATAATCCAGTGAACCAGAAAGTTGCCCAGGCTATGCTTAAAAAGATGGGACTTGAGGTGAATGTGGTGGCAAATGGTCAGCAAGCCGTCAATGCGCTCCAGACCATTGCTTACGACCTGGTATTGATGGACCTCCACATGCCTGAGATGGACGGTTTTGAGGCTGCACGAGTAATTCGCCAGGATGGATCGAAGGCACTCAATCCCGGCGTTCCCATCATTGCCATGACAGCAGCCACCATGCAAGGAGACCGGGAGAAGTGTATTCAGGCGGGAATGAACGAATTCATTGCCAAGCCGGTTAAACAAAAAGAGCTGGCGAAAATGCTTGCCAGGTGGTTGGCGGTAAAAACGAATGACAACCAGAAGCCTGAATTGGGCCAAGAGGAGACGACGCAAAGGCAGAGCGATATTTAGTGTGCAATAAAATCAAGCATCATCTTCCTCTTCCTTCATCATTACATAATCTCCGATGTACCTGTGGCAGTGCGGACAGATCATTTTCTTCCGTTTCTTCTCTTTTCTTCTCTGCAGCACCTCGTTGAAGCCCGAGGCCAGAATGCCTGCTGGAAGAGCAAACAGGCCAATTCCTGAGATTACCACAAAAGAGCCGATGAATTTTCCAATAGGTGTCACGGGATATATATCTCCGTAGCCCACGGTTGTCAAGGTGACTACGCCCCACCACATGGCATCGGGAATGTTGGCAAAAGCCTCTGGTTGGACGGCGTTCTCTGCTTCGTAGACCATGCTGGATGCTACAACCAGCAGAATCAAAGTCGCAAAGAATGTTACACCCAGCTCTTCCTTCTTGAGGTTCAGAACTTCAGCAAACGTCTTGAGGGCGTCGGAATACCTGGCCAGCTTCAAAATCCGGAACAAACGGAAGAGGCGTATGGCTCTAATGGACCGCAATTCTGGAAGGACGAGTGGCAGATAGAAGGGCAATATGGCTAACAGATCAACGATCGCCATGGGCGTTATGAGATAATGCAACCTTCCAGAAAAGGGAGTCTTGAACCTGGGATTTTCAGTGCAACTCCAGAGGCGCAGGATGTATTCTACTGTGAAGACTGCGACGGAAAAGAGATCGAAGGCGCGAAACAGCCGTCCGTAACTGGCATTAAGCGATTCCACCGTCTCCAGTACCACGACTGCTACGTTTAATACTATCAGGCTCATGATAAAGAAGTCGAAATACTTACGGTTTTCGTCTCCCGGCTCCACTATGCCGAAGATCCGTGTCTTGAGGTTCGTATTCATTGCCAAGAGTCCCAAAGTGCTGTTCTGGATTTAAGTTCTTTCCAGCCTATTTTTAGGGCATTCTTCGAAATTCTCGAAATGCGGATCTTGTAGCTTCTGGCCATAAAACCACTCTTACATTAATATATCCGGACTTGCCCTATTTTTATTATGCGAGCAGCTTGCCTTCAGCTACAGATTGAGCCCTGTAAAACCGAAGAGAACCTCTCCCGAGCATTGCAGATGGCAGGCAGCGCCCTGGCCGGAGGAGCCGAGGTCCTGGTCTTTCCTGAGCTGTTTCTGACCGGTTTTTGCTACGAGCCCTCCCTGCAATCCACCTCATCAACGCAGGACTTGCCGCCCTATCCTTCGCTTGATCCCTTTTGGGCGCTGGCAGAGGAGCATGACTGCCTGATCATAGGCTCGCTGCGCAGTGGCCGCAGGAACCTTGGCTTTTGTCTCGACCAGAGCCGCCTGCGGCTTCGCTCCAAGATTCATCCCTTTGGTGCGGAGAAGGAGCACTTTGACGGCAGCGGCGTCATATTGCCCATGGTCACGCGGTGGGGCCAAGTAGGCCTGCAGATCTGCTACGACCTGCGTTTTCCTGAGGTCGCGCGCTCCCTTGCCCTGCAGGGCGCAGATTTTCTGGTCACCGTAGCCCAGTTTCCCGCCCTGCGTCGCGAGCAGTGGCGCACGCTGGCCATGGCTCGGGCCATCGAGAATCAGATGCCACATCTGGCCTGCAACTGGGCCTCCGGCGGCGGATCATTGATCATTGATGCGCGTGGGCAGGTTTTAGCCGAAGCCGGCTCTGATGAGGCACTGATCCTGGCCGATATCGACCTGGATGATCGGGATCTATTCCGTCGCGAGGTTTCCTGCTTCGCCGATCGCCGGCCAGAGGTCTACGGAAGGTGGGAATCTGAACGCTCTAACTCATAATTTCCTGGTCTCCAAGTTCCGGGGCTATTACATTGAATCTTCCCTGGATGCTCCACCCAGCCTCGCTTCTCGCGAATGGGGCTTTCTCTTCTTCGACGACTCAGGTATGCGCCGGCACAAATCATTCTTCTCGCGCGGAGAGCTCATCGATTATGTGCGGGCCATGTTGCCGCGCCACGTCTATCACTCTGCCGCTTACTACGAGCGACCAGGGGCACCAACCATGAAGGAGAAGCTCTGGCAGGGTGCGGACCTCATCTTCGACCTGGATGCCGATCACCTGAGAAATGCGCCCAGAAGCTACGCTGAGATGCTGGAATTGGTGAAGAAGGAGACGCAAAAGCTGCTGGATTTTCTCTTATCCGACTTCGGCTTTAGCGAGAGCAGAATGAGTGTCGTCTTTTCAGGTGGCCGAGGCTATCATATTCACGTTAGAGATCCGCGCGTCTTTCGTTTCGGCGGCGATGAACGCAGGGAGATTGTGGACTACCTGGCGGGCCGGGGCCTGGCTATGGATCGGTTCATTCACATGGCCCCCATGGAAGGCGACTGGGGCAAAGATCGGGCTTTTCGGTTGCGTGCACCATCTGCGGGGGCGGCAGGCTGGGGGGGCAGGATCAATCGAGCTATCATCTCCTTTGTAGAAGATCTGCGCCGCCTGAATGAAGCTGAGGCTATCGCGCTTCTCTCGAAACGCAAGGGGATCGGACCCAAAAAAGCCGCCAGCTTCTATCGGAGCCTGCAAGGTGCAAATGTTTTGGCCGAGATTGCCGGGGGAAATCTGGACCTCTTTCGAGGTAGTGCCGCAATCTGGAAGCTTCTTCTCGTGGAGTTTTTGGACAGCGAGGGCGTGAAGGTGGGCTTCAATTTGGATGAGGAGCGTGGCGAGACGGACGAGCCGGTGACAGCCGACATACGCCGGTTGATTCGCTGTCCCGGCAGCCTTCACGGCGGCTCGGGAATGCGCGTGACGCCCCTCACACTGCGCGATCTGGAGGACTTCGATCCTCTGCAAGATGCAGTGGTCTTCGGGGAGGAGGCTGTGCCGCTGCAAATGATAAAACCCTTCAAGACTCGGATGAAAGGCGAAAGCTTCCATCTGGTGGAGGGGCCTACTGAGCTGCCCGCCTATGTCGCCGTCTTTCTCATGTGCCGGGGCGTGGCGGAGGCTCGCACAAAGCATTAATCTATATATTATTTGGCCAACAGAGAACAGGCCCGCATAGGGGCATGATGGTGTAAGAATTGGATCTGGCCAATGCGCTCCGAGAGGAACGCAAATCAGCTGAGCTTCAGCATCTGGATAAGAACTTTTACCAGCAGGTAGGAGTTTATCTGGCTGGCCTGGGGCAGGAGCTCTCTAAGGTAGAAGACTCCTTTAGCGTAGAGGCTCAGATTCTGCAAGACACCCTCAAGAGCGAGAGGAACAGCGTTAACAAGCTCATTGACCAGAGGGTAAAAAAGATAGTCCGAAGAGCCCTACGTAGTGCCAGATCAGCTTCTCGTGAAGAGGCCCTCCCCGGCATGACCGAGGAGGAGGAGGAGATCTACCGGCAGATGTTCTCTGCCATTGCCTCTGGACGCGAGGCCATCTTGGCTCATGTAGCTCACACCGAAAGGCCTTTAATGGGCAAGAAAGATATATCTCGGGAATACGAAATTGTGCGGTTGCTGGATAGTGTTCCTCTGTTCGCGGGAGTTGACGGGAGAAATTACCTTCTCGGGAAGGATGATGTGGCTGTGCTCCCGGCCGTTCACGCCAGAAATCTGCGCAACAAAAAGTTAGCTTCTGAAGTGAAGATTGAGAGATGATGTGCTGTGAAGATGCCAAAAAAGCTTAACGCTTATTGTCCGTTCTGTAAGAAGCATACCCCCCAAACGGTGGAGAGGGTGAGAAAAGGCCGTGCTTCCTCGATGACTCATATCACGAGGCAGAAGTCGCGGGCCAATGGTATAGGAAATCAGGGCAAGTTCTCTAAAGTGCCGGGCGGAGACAAGCCCGTAAAGAGATTGAACCTGCGCTACCGCTGCAATACCTGCAAGAAGGCCCATAACCGTGCAGGCTTCAGGGCAGGCAAGTTCGATCTGGTGGAGGGATAAATTTTGCCATCCAAGTTCGTCAAGGTAAAGTGCAACGACTGCGAGAATGAGCAGGTAATATTCGCCCATGCCTCCACGGTTGTCAAATGCCTGGTCTGCGGGCGTACTTTAGCTGAGCCCACTGGCGGCAAGGCTGAGATCAAGACCACCGTTGTAGAAGTCTTAGAGTGATCTATAATGCAACGTGAGGGCTGGCCAGAGGTCGGATCTCTAGTCGTCTGCACCGTGACTCAGGTAGTGGACTTCGGAGCTTTCGTCTCCATGGACGAGTATTCCGGTAAGCAGGGCCTGATTCACATCTCGGAGGTGGC
>JBFYLJ010000095.1:0-9672 GCA_041305465.1 Methanothrix sp. | reverse complement strand
CCCATACGTCGCCTTCCAGCATGTCAATTCCCTGCATCTCCAGGAATACCTGGATGGCATTGGACATGGTCTTGCGGTAGGATGGCGGGACCTGAATCATTCTCAGCCTGGGGCACCTCTGCATCAGGTTAAGGAAATCTACATTGCTGTCCCGAAAGGCCAGGTGAACAGTCTTCTCATTTGGATTCAAATTTGGGGTCTCATTTCTGGCGCTGATTACTCTAAGTCTCATTTTAGCACTCCAGGCCCTAAGATGCATTCCCTAATATTAATAGACACTTCCGTGTAATATCATCATTAAAATTCTGGATTTAGCAGCGCG
This sequence comes from Methanothrix sp., assembly GCA_041305465.1. Lineage (GTDB taxonomy): Archaea > Halobacteriota > Methanosarcinia > Methanotrichales > Methanotrichaceae > Methanothrix. The sequence goes on along the minus strand of JBFYLJ010000095.1, from coordinate 9,350 downwards.
CTGGAGCGAGGAGGTTAATACCCTATTCAACAATCTGAGATGGGAGAATGGGAAAAATTGGCTAAGAAAGCGAAGCATAGCGATGCCGTCATGACCGGCATTCTCGTTACCAAGTTTAAAATGGGCCAAATCAACGTCGAGGACCTGGAGCGGATGGCGGCGGATGCCACCAGGGCGGAGAGATGCTCGGCAGCGAAAAAGGTGCTGGAGGCGGTGGGGGAGATATCTTGACGCTTTATTTTATTAGAGCCATTTTCTTTTCTTTTTAATTCGTTGTTTTATGGGTGGCCGCTGTTTTTTAAAAAAAGGAATAAGTGCAATAACACCAGGTAGCAGCGCCATAATTGATACTACTGAAGAAAATACAACCGCCATATAAGCTGAAAAAACATTATAATTACTGATTACTGCAATAGTTTTTTCAAAATAAAAATTTTTACCATTTATATAAATCCTCGGCAAGCGATATTTGCCTTCACTGGGATAAGCCACGATTACTGGGATGGTAAGATTATCTCCTTTTCTTACTGCAAATTTCGTAAACGGTGCTTCAAGCTCATATGTGTCCGTAGAATCAAAGGTTGCATTAACGATATCTACATCTGCAGGTCCCAAATACATTATATTATATGCTAATTCTATAGGTTTACCAATAGGGACTTCTATTTCTTTAATATTTACGGTTACATCAAAGACTGGTGATGTACTCATTCTAAATGAATAATCCGAATCAGGATAACCATCTTCAGAATAAAATCGTGCTGTAGTATATGTTTGGAAATCATTTCGATGGCTAATATCGATGGAGTAGTTGAATCTTACTCGGTTCTTAGGGTATAGATTATGAATATTAAATTCAATACTAGAGGGATTTAAATCTACTGAATGTGTCGAAATGTTTGCATCATCGTATATCTCATTCAATGTGTTTATGATCTTGTATCCGGAACAATTGAGTATTTTATTGTTTTCTACATATTCTATCACTCCTATATCTATTGTGTACCTGCCTAAGTATTTTAGTTCAACCATTACAGGCAGCACATTATTGATTCCGTCGAATGTTCCAATTGTTTTTGTAATTTCGATTGGATTTGCTCCTCCTGATAAAACTGTTTTTATTGGCTCAATACTTTGAATGGCTTCTGAGCCTTGGGCTACTACAATTCCAAGAAAAAATAGCAATTGCAGAATTGCAATCGTTCTTACATATGTCACAATTATCTGTAATCGCTAAAACTACAATAAGTTTGGCATCTCAGCTTTCAAAGCTCTTCCAGCGTCTCGGTGCCCACTTTCTTGACCATGGGCTTCCAGATCTTGTCAGGCATCCAGGCCGGCGCGCCCTTGGGCTTGTCCACCTGCACCCTCTCGCCTGTGAATACGTGCACCTTCTTCGTGCCCCGCTCGCGGAGTTTGATGTCCGTGTAGCCACGGTTGGCCGCCTTGAGGGCCGCCTGACGGGGCGCTTTGCCCGTGAAAACTCCTATCTCATTGCCATTCTCGTCCCGCAGGGCGAAGTTTCTCATCTCATTCTCGGCCATGGTATTCCCTTCTGAGAGTCATTGCACGCTGAAATGATATCAACTTTGAGGTTCTGTCAATAGAGAATCCTTGAGATTTGAAGCTCAAACGCTATATTCTCAGACCGATAAAGGAGTCGACTGAGGGAATAAGAAAATGGATAAGTTCAATTTTAAACAGATCCTGCAAGCAGTTTTGCTCTCGGCTCTCATCATCGCCGTCTCGGCAGCCGCAGTATCTGCGAGCGAGAATCTCACCGTTCACTTCATCGACGTGGGCCAGGGCGACTCAGAATTGCTCCAGTTCGCAGGAAAGAACGTACTCATCGACGCCGGCACCAAGGACATGGGGCCGAGAGTCGAGTCCTATCTGAGCGGCCATGGGGTCTCAAGCCTGTATCTAGTCGTGGCCACTCACCCGCATGATGATCATATCGGCGGCTTGCTGAATATCCTCAACGATCTCCCGGTCGGTCAGGTCCTGGACAGTGGCCAGGTCCACACGACGCAAACCTACGAGAACTTCCTAACGTTGGTTGATCAAAAGAACATACCTTTTGCAGTAGCCGAACGGGGCCAGACCATCGATCTCGACCCCAGACTCAAGATCGAGGTCCTCTCACCTCCTGCAACGCTCTTTGCTAAGGACCTCAATCAAAACTCGGTTGTCTTGAAAGTCACCTACAACAAGGTCTCCTTCTTGTTCATGGGCGACGCCGGCGTCGTAGCCGAGAACAGCATCAAGGCTGCGGGGTATGACCTGAAGAGTGATATCCTGAAGGTCGGCCACCACGGCAGCTCCTCTTCCTCAAGCCAGGCCTTCCTGAGCAGGGTTACTCCTACCAGCAGCATTATCGAAGTCGGGGCGGGAAATGCCTACGGCCACCCGACCAGCAAGACCCTGAGCGCTCTGCAGAATACCGGCACGAAGATCTACAGGACGGACCTCGATGGGAACATCGTAATAACCACAGACGGGCAGACTTACACTGTAACTACCGGGAAGCAATCCTGGACCACATCCGCCACCGCACCAAAGAGCACGGCCTCCGCTGTCGCATGGCCCGCCACATCGACTGCCTCCTCCACTACCGCCACGGTTTCGCAGGGGCCTTTCGTGGGCTCATCAAAATCGGACAAGTATCATTACCCAAGCTGCAGCGCTGCAAAACGAATCAAACCCGCAAACTTGGTTACATTCTCCAGCTCCGCAGACGCCCGAGCGCAGGGATATGTGCCATGCGGGACATGTCATCCGCCATGAGGTGCCGTAAATGAAAGCTGTTATTGATCGGGTCGAGGGAGATTTGGCGGTACTTTTGCTGGGGGATAAGGGCGAGTTCAGGCTCAACTTTCCCCTCTCCTTGCTCCCGGCCGGTTGCCGGGAAAGCGATATCCTGAACATCTCCATCGAGCGGGACGTTGTGGGGACTGAGCAGACCAAGGAGCGTGTTACGGACCTGATGGAGAAGCTGAAGAAGAAGAGCCAGGGCAAGACAGGGATCATCCGGGGGCTTGGAACTTAGGTTCTTAACGCTTCAAAACGACATAGACTCATAACATCAGCCTCTGAGGGCTTGCCCGGAACACTTCTGTGTATCACTTTTTGTTTCATAGCATATGTCATGACTATTTAGGCCGGTAAACATATCTTTGCTGGGCACTTATTAGATCTTATGAGATTGATCTATGTCGCTTTTGGTATTTTGCTTGTGTTTACGGCGTCAGCACAATGTCAGAAGATCGCAGAGAGTTGGAAGCAAAATACCTCGATAAACACCAATGAACAAAACTCAGTAGCCGGTGATGCTATGGATTTATCGAAAGTGATTTCTTCTTGTGACGTTATATCACGAATCTTGGCGGGCAAATCCGCAAAGTTCGATAATTGCACTATAATAGGTGATTTGAACCTCAGTGCACTGGATATAGGTGGTCCAGTCTATTTTAACCATACCCATTTCCAAAATTTCGTGGATTTTAATTCAACTACCTTTGGCAGTTCTGCCTACTTCATAGACGCGACCTTCGAAGGTAATTCTTACTTCATAGGTTCGAAGTTCGATAGCAATGCCTACTTCACAGGCTCGAAATTCTATGGCACTGCTTATTTCGCCTCGTTATTCAATGGCTCTGCTAATTTCATGGACGTGAACTTCAATAACGATGTCGGCTTCATCTACTCGATATTCAATGGCGATACTTACTTTACTGGCTTGGAATCCAACGGACCTGTAGTTTTTACCTCGTTATTTAATGGTTCTGCTAATTTTATGGACGCGAACTTCAATAACAAAATCTTCTTTGTGAACTCGAGCTTCGAAGGCGATGCCAATTTCAGTAGTTCGAAACTTAGCGATGCCTACTTCCGTGATTCGGACTTCGAAGGCGATGCCAATTTCAGTAGTTCAAAACTCAACTCTGCCAGCTTCAAGAGCGTGAACTTCAAGGACAATGTTTGCTTCATGAACTCGAGCTTCGAAGGCGATGCCTACTTTATTGGCTCGAAATTCTCTGGTCATGCTAACTTTATATACTCAAGGTTCAACGGCGATGCCTACTTCCGTTATTCGAACTTCGAAGGCGATGCCTACTTTAGTGGCTCGCAATTCAATGCCGATGCCTACTTCCGCGGTTCGAACTTCGAGGACGAGGCACGCTTTATTGGCTCTAAGTTCATTGGCACTGCCTATTTCATGAACGCGAACTTTGGTTATGCCAACTTTATGGACACGAATTTCAATCGCCATGCTAGCTTCTGGGGCTCAAACTTTAACGATACCGCTGGATTCAGTGGTTCGAACTTCAACGGACCTGTCTACATTAGCATCAACAACACCAATGGTGTCAGTATCTCAAAATTCAACGATACATCAGGCCTCATTTTATTGAGCATCAACCGCACAACCTATTTCATGGACGAGATCTTCGGAAATGCAAACTTTATGGACGAGAACTTTGGATATGTCGGCTTAAATGAATCGAAAAATCCCAACATAGAGTTATCGATCCAGGAGTTAAAGTCCGAGAACCCGAATGTCAGATCTATTGCTGCATTTTATTTGGGCAATTTTAACGACACTCGTGCAATTGAGGCTTTGATTCAAGCCTTAACGGATGAATCCTATCTTGTTAGAAGTGCAGCCGTGTGGAGCTTGGGGAGATTAAAAGATCCACGCGCCTTGGAACCATTGATCCAAACGTTGAACGACCAAAATCCGGAGGTAAGAGCGCGATCTGCCGAGGTTTTGGGAGAATTTAAGGATGTTCGCGCTGTTGATCCCCTGATTGCCTCACTTTACGATCAAAATGCCTTAGTTAGAATTCATGCGGCAGAAGCTCTAGGAGAACTGAAAGATACTCGTTCTGTTGAGCCACTACTAATGGCTCTGAACGATGACGTGCCTCAAGTACGTTGGCACGCTGCAAATTCTCTAGGGCTTATAGGTGATATAAGAGCGAAAGATGCCTTAAACCTCCTGCTTGCTGATGAGGATCGCTCTGTTAGATCTATAGCCATATTTGCACTTGATAACTTGAAAAAGAAGAATAATTAGGTTTATTCCTTCTTTGTCTTAGCCAGGGCCGCCTGGCGGGAGGGTAGCAAGACCAGGAATATGAATCCATGGAACTGTACAAAAATGGATGCTGATGCGGCCTTGCAGAAGGCCAGGCAGGAGAAGGCCAAAGCACTGGCGATAAAGCTCTAATTATCCTGCGAGTTCTTCCGCAGCAGCCCCTGGGCATCCGCATGCATGCTGCCCAGCTTCTTGGTGATCGGGTGCTGCGGCCCGTATTCCTGCTCTGCCAGCCCCTTGATCCGCCAGATCTCGGCCAGAAGCTTGCCGATCTCCTTTGTTACGTACTTGCGATTTTGCTCAGTCATGGGTCTTGCAGCTCCTGCAGCTATTCAATCCTTCTCTTGAAGTCGATACAGCTCCAGCCGGGCTCCACACGGGTCTCAAGGTGGCTGCAATAGCCTTTTGTCTCCGTTGGCCGGTCATTTATCCAGAAATGGCAGCGCTCACAAATGCGGCGTCCTGGGATGAAGGATTTGCATACTTCATCCGGAGAGGTATAGCCGAAATGGGTGCAGCAAAGGCCTCGGTCATTTCCAGCAGGCCGTTCGTCCAGCCAGGCTTCACAGTTGGAGCACTTGGGCAGGTCGTCAGGAATAGCGCTTTCTATTGGCTCTTGAGCCTCCTGGTTTTCTTCCGGTGGGAGGGGTGATCCGTCCGGAGCATAATCCACGGTCAGAATCTTCTCCGGGTCCATCTCTACTATGTTGCCCTGGGCATCAACTGCCTTACATCCCTCCAGACGTAACTTGAGCCAGATCGCATTAGTGCTTTCGTACTGATCGGCAATGGCTGGATCTCGCAGGACGCAATCACAACCCCGGTGCATAAAAATTCCGTAACCCTTTTCGTCCTTGAATACACCCATTAGCAGGTCCCGAAGAGGTTGGCCGCAGCGGTTACATTTTATCGACATGTCTTGGCTCATCTCTGTATATCATTTGTGCGATCCGCAAACGTTTGATAAACATCACCTAAAATCGCCCTTGCATTTTACCTTTTCTCGTGGTATTCAGAGGCCAGGGTGGATATCCTGTCGCCTATGGGAATGGTCAGGTCGTTATCCTGCAGCCGGGCTATTCCCTCTTCGATGTAGTTGATCCAGATCTTCTCTTTCGCCTCGCCAGCCTTGCGATATTGCGCCTCTATCTCCCGGTAGACTGCATCAAAGTCCAGGCCCGCAATGACCAGATTGGAGCAGTCCGGAGCGTCTCCCGGCCGGTTAGCGATCAGCTTCATGATGAAGATGTCCTCCAGGGAGGCATCCCTGATCACCAGGCCGCCGAAAGACCTGATTCGAGTAGCCCTTTGCCACATAGCTTCGGAGAGGTCGAAGTCGTAGGAGATCCGCTCGGCGAAGATGTCCAGATTGCGTCCTCCCTTCACTGCCAGCCGCTTGACGCCCAGCCGCTCATGCCTCTTCTCCGGGCCGACGATCTCAAAGCCCAGGACCTTGGCCGCTGCAAGCAGCCTCTCCTTGTCCTCCTCGCTACGGCAGACGACATCGATATCCTTGGTGGCGTCTTTTAGCTCCAGCTCCAGCAACACGGCTCCGCCTATGAGCAGGGCCTCAACCTTCTGCTCCAGAACCTGGCCGAGCTGTTCGAGCACCTCGTTGACCTCTTCGCGCCTGGAGATCTTGTCAGAGTTTGATATCATAGAGATCTGTCCTGTCTTCGATATCTTCCATGGTCGGATAGCCTTTGATCTTCTCGCCCTGCAGCACTGCCTTCAGATCCTTCATCATGGGATGATCGATTGCCTCCAATTTATCCCTGTTCTTCAGATAGAACAGCACGCAAAAAAGCTTCTGTTGCAGCTCGCCTGCCGAGTCCAGGGAGTGGATGAAGACCTCCTGGATGGACAGCTCCCTTTTGGGCAGGGTGTAGTAGTAATCCCTCAGCCCCAGCAGAATCCCGTAATCCTCGTAGGCGGAAAAGGAGGTGAATGTGGCGTCCTGCGGCCGCAGGCTCTTGAAGAGCACGCTTGTACCGTAGCTCTTGATGAGCAGGGCCTCACGGGGCACGAGGCGCAGCATCTGGTACTCCTGAAGTGAGGTCACGAACTCTTTGAGCTCCGGCCAGAAGGTGTAGTTGAAGGAGAAAAGATAGGCTTTGCCATGCCTGGAGCGGCTGACGATGCCCACCCAGAGAAAACCTTTCAGGTAGCCGTACAGGGTATCTGCTGGGATGCCGGTATCGGCGGCCAGAGCCTCCAGGCTCCGGGGGGTCCGGTCCAGCCTGGCGAGCAGCTCCACTCGCCGCAGGGAGAGGATCTTATGCAGAGGCGAGGCCCGGTGGCTGAAGTAGAGCTTCTTGAAGGCATCTGCCGGGGGCGTGCCGGCCAGGACGACCTCGCGCCCTCTCCGCTCTGCCAGCCCCATTTTCACCAGGTGAGTTATGAGCCGGGAGACGGTCTCCCTGCGAAGCCCCAGCTCCGCCTGTAGGGTGCGGGGGTTCACCGGCTCTTTAGATCCGGTGATGAGGACAAGCGCTCGGACGTCGTTCTGGCTTAAAGGCATTCTCTTTGAATTAGATCAAATATGTATATAAATGTGATCCTGATTAAAGATAACATTGTCCTAAAGCAGCTACTGGGAAGGGAGCAGGAAAACGGGGCGAGGGCGGCCTGCCAGCAGGAGGGCTGGGGGAGGAGCTGAGCGCCATCAACATTAAGAAAAATTTATAATATATGAACGACTGATAAATATCTATGAAACCGATTTGGTGTTTTGCATTGTTGAGCCTGGTCTTCCTGGCCATGGGGATTTGTGCGGCGGAAGTTCCGAACCTGCTAGGGGAATGGACAGGTTCGTGGAATGCGTATGATGAAGGAATAGGTTACTCCAATTCGACGGAAAACGGAAGCTTCATTCTTACTGTCGCAGAGCAGGAGGGTCGCATCTTCGCAGGAAATATGACATTCAAGCTGAATAACGAGACGGAGGGAGGCAAAGGTTTTGCAGGTGCCATTGGTTTGGATAATAAAACGCTCTCTATCGCCGAGTTTGATAAGGGCTATACCCTGGGGACGGTCATTTCCAACGATGAGATTGAGCTGATATATCTTGCAGATGGAGAAAATGGGTCTGTGGCCATTGATAGGCTTTACCGGATAAAAGCATAAATCATTTCATATTTTTTATAAATACGTTTTTGATTTTATTTCAGCTCAAGCGGGATTGCAGGAGCTGGGAATAGAGTTGATCTCCTTTCCTAAAACGAGATAAGGAAGCAACATCAATCGGGCAATCATGCGCAAGGGCAGCCTTATCCGGGGCGTTACCAGGCAGGACATTCCCGAGTACCCGGAGGTCGCTCTGAGGGAGGCCATAGTCAACGCCGTGGCCCACCGGGACTACAGCCACTTCGTGCGCGGCAGCCACATCCAGGTGCGGATGTTTGCCGACCGCCTGGAGGTCCAGAATCCAGGAGGGCTCTATGGCGGTGTCACCGTTGACGAGCTGAAGGAAGGCCAGTCCACCAGGAACCTGCTGCTGGTGCAGCTCATGGAAGACGTGCACCTGGTGGAGAACAGAGGCAGCGGCATAGATGCCATGCTGTATGCTATGGAGAAAAGAGGGCTACCAGCACCGGTTTTCGAGGACAAGAGGACAGCGTTTCTGGTGAGGTTCTATCAACAGACCACGACCGAGACACCTTCTGCTAACGAAGAACAAAGAATCCTAGCCTACGTGAAGAAACACGGCTTCATAAGACGGGTCGATGCTCAGGAGATGCTGGACGTAAACGAGGCCAGGGCAAGGTATCTGCTGCAGAAGATGCAAAAAGCTGGACAACTGCAAAAAGAGGGACGCTATAAGGACGCCCGCTACTTGTTGCCAGGATACCAATAATTTACCAATAATCTATATTATTGGTAATTCTTGGAACGAGGTCCAAATACACAGGGAAAAATGCTCGCAGGAGACGAGGCCAGGAGGCTTGACGCTGCTCTGGCTGCCGCCGCCAAGCTGGAGGGCCGGGGGGAGCTGGCGGACATCCGGGCCCGGCTGCGAAGAGGCGACAGGCTGCGCGGGGCGGGGGCGGTGAAGGGCGGAGATCCGGGCGAGATAGGGGGGTGGCTGGCGGTGCGTCTTCTGGGTGAAGAAGGAGACCACGAAGGGCAAGAGGCGCAACGTGTACCTGGAGAATTTCGTTGACATCCAATCTAATAACATAGCCTTTTATCTCTAAAACATCATCAGTTGGAACGAGGAACATATGACACAAAGCATCGACCTCGTGGC
>JBFYLJ010000094.1:0-9159 GCA_041305465.1 Methanothrix sp. | reverse complement strand
GTAAACTAGGCATCTTCGTCAATCGACAGACGTTAAGCAGCTCTGAACAGCTCACGGCCGTGGTAAAATGCCGGGACGTGGCTGAGAGCATGGGCCACACTGCTGAGTTCATCTTCCCAGTGGACATAAAAAAGATACCCAAACTAGACGCGCTCTTCATTCGCGCCAATACCGATCCCATGAACATCACCTATGTGGCCTCCAGGATAGCGCAAATGTACGGTGTACCGGTGATAGACGATCCCGGCTCCATCCAGATCTGTGCAGACAAGATCAACATGTACATGCACCTCATGAAGAAGAATATCTCCATGCCCAGGACCAGGTTCCTAAAGAAGAAGGAGCTTGATGAGGCTCATGCCTCCCAGCTCTTCGAAGAGCTGGGCATGCCCCTGGTGCTTAAGGAGCCATCCACATCCTTCTCTGTCCGGGTGGAAAAGGTATCGTGCGTAAGTGAGCTATTGAAGGTTGCTAAGAGATTCTTCAAGCTCTCCGACTGGATTGTGGTGCAGGAGTACATCGAGAGCAGATTTGACTGGAGAGTGGGGGTTATCAATGGACAACTGCTCTATGCCTGTCGATACATTATCCCCTCGGAAACTTTTAAGATCCAGGCCTCCGTGAACGGCCACATCGTATACTGCGATGTGGAAAGCGTGCCTGCAGATCAGGTTCCGCCGGGGGTTATTGAGCTGGGACGCGAGGCCGGCAATGCCATCGGCAAAGGAATGTATGGTGTGGACATCAAAGAGAGCAACGGAAAGCTCTACGTCATCGAGGTCAATGATAATCCTTCCCTGGATGGAGGAGAGGATGCCCATTATCCGGACATGTTCCAAAAGATCATCTCCTACCTGATGACAGGGGATGCATGCAGCTATGCCGATGGACTTTCTGAGAGAGCCCTGGGTCCGCATGGCTTTGAGGGTGAGTACGGCCTGGGAGCTGCTGCCGGCATCTCCAATCCTTCTGCCCTGGAAGAAAATGCTGCCTACTCTTACAAGATCGATTTCTAGACAGAGATGATATTCTGATGGAAGAATACCTGTGTGAAGCCATAAGTCAGGCATGCACCGAATGCCATCTGGATGGAGGCTGCTGCTTTGAGGCACGTCCCCCTCTGAGCCAGGAAAGAATCGACATACTGATTAAAAACGGCGTGGCTGAGAGCGCCGTGGAGTTTGCCGGATACAAGAGGCTGCGCCTGAAGCATGATGGATTTTGCGTGCTCTTTCAAGATGGAAAATGCAGCATCCACTCCATCAAGCCCGAGACTTGCGTAGCCGGACCCTTTACATTTGATATCAAGGAGGGCGTCCTGCAGATATTCCTCAAGAGAGAGAGCATCTGCCCTATGGTCCGCTTTCTCAAAGCCAATAAAAAAGCTTACGACGGACTATTCGAGACCTCGGTGGAGAAAATCATGCATCTGATAGACTGCATTCCAGCCGCAGAAATGGCAGAGATCCTGAAGATCGAGGAGCCGGAGACGGATCTAGTGGCACAGATCCAGCTCTCCGATTAAGTCATGAGAAAAACAATTCATAAGGCACTAGGAGCCTCTTCGCCCATCGGAACGGAGCACGAGTACTCCATAAATGACAAAAACCACAGGCCTATGGCCATCTCTGACCAAATAATCCAGAGAATCGCCGGACAGGTGCAACATGAAGTGGCTTTCGGGGGAATACTGGTCTCCAAGGAGTTGCAAAAGCATGCCATTGAGCTGATTCCAGCCAGGCCCGGAAGCCTCAGCTTTTTGGAGAGCAACCTTTACCAGGGTCTTTGTGAGCTTTACCGGGCCACCAATCACGAGTACGGCTTTATGGGTCTGGGAATGCATCCGCTTCTCAATTTGCAGGAGACGACCTACTGGGATCACGATGAGCAGGAGTACTATCAGGCATACGACCGGCTATTCAATATCAAGCAGCACGGCTGGCTGAATATCCAGGCTCTGCAAATCAACATTCCTTACGCGGACAGGGAAGAGCAGGTCGCCATGTTCAACAAGATTCGCTCACTTATGCCTTATCTCGTCGCCGTTTCCGCCTCTTCGCCCATGGTTGAAGGAAAGCTCACCCCTTACATGGACAACCGGCTGGTCTATTACCGGCAAAATCAGGCGGCCATTCCTGAGATCTGCCATGACATATTGCCCGAAAAGCTGCATAGCGTAGATGATTATGTCCAGATCAACCGGCAGATCTACAGCAAGCTCAAGAGATGCAAAGCTGAAATTCTCTGCCGAGAGTGGGTCAATTCCAGAGGAGTGATTGTGCGCTTTACCAGAAAATGCCTGGAGGTCAAAGCGATCGATGAGCAGGAATGCCTGCACTCGGACATGGCATTCTCAGCTTTCTTGCTGGCCTTGCTTCGCTCCGATATCGTACTGGAGGAGGATGATAGCGCTCTTCTCGACATGCTGGAAGAAGCTATGCATAGCGGCGTAGCTGGAATGCGCCCGGAGCTGGAGAAGCTGCTCGCTCAGGCCGAGAAGAGTGCCACTGCTGAAGAGAAGCGATATCTTCCCCTGGTGGCAAAGCGCATTGAGCAGGGCAGCTTGGCTGAGATAATGGTGCAAAAGCTAAAGGAAGAAGCGGACGGCAGGATCGAGCCGATACTAGAGCAGATGCAGTGGTGCCTCAAGGAAAATAGGCCCTATTCAGCCGAGCCGGGACGATGCGGATAATAGACCATGATTGAGTGCATTTCCACAAAGCATTGGAACAAACGATAAGGAAAAAAAGAGAAAAAGTTTCGGGCTATCTCGTCCAGACCGATCCGGCAAAGCCTCCCGTCTTGGAAATGGCCACCAGTTTGTTATTGGATGCTATCTGAAGGACCAGATTACCGTTCTGCATCACGCTTCCCTTGGGCACGTCTGACCAGTCAGCGTTGATCATATTTCCGCTGATGCTGCCCTTCATGACATTGGACCAGTTGGGCGTATTGGGATCCAGCTCACCATACCACCAGACGGTTGCTCCAAGCTGACGAACATAGTAAATGCCGCCGTCATCGCAATTCCAGACGCCGGTCAGATCGATCAGAGCCGGTGTGCTGCCGGGAATCGTTCCACCGGGACCAATATCTCCAGGACCTAGGTTGCCCGGGCCGATATTACCGGGGCCCATGTCGCCTGGACCGGGCGTTGCACCGCCGGGCGGCGTGCCTCCAGGTGCCGAAGCCTTCTGGAAGGTATAGCTGGCCAGGTAATTGCTTCTGCCGCTATTGTCCGTAAAGCGATCGTAGGAGTCCACCTTGAGCCGGTTGCCGGCTGGCTTTATGACCAGAGTGGTCTGCGAAAATGATGTAACAAAAACAGCAATCAGGGTATCGGCTCCACTGAGAACGTCGGAGGAGACGCTGGGCGCAAAAACCTGAGCCTGCACCGTCCCCCAATCACAATCAGTGGGATGGCATTTGCCCCAAGCCTGTACCTTGGCGTTGGTGCCCATGACAGAAATATCTAAATTAGTGATCCCTCTGGTGTTGGAATCCACATTTGTCCAGGAACCGGCAAATTGGGCCATGCTGGCAAGAGCGCCGGTGGCAGTCAATAAGAGCAGCAGGACTGCTGCCAGACAAGGATAAAGTAATCTCATATTCAGACCTCTAAGATATTTAACATTTTATCTCTTCAAATTGTTCCGATTTTTCCCATAATGGGAAGAATTTCCAGCTTGCTGTACTTCTGCAAAGGTTGAACTTCAGCGATAATGCCTGCAGCGCTGATGGAAGAACTCTTCTGGAATACGCCGCTAGATGCATAATTGCTTCTGCCGCTGTTGTCAGTGAAGCGAGTGTATGATTGCACAGATAGCCTGCTGCCCTGTGGATTGATGAAAAGAGTGGTTTCTGAGAAAGCTGTGATGAATGTTGCCATCAACGCCTGCGCCTGGCTAACTGGATCAGAGGATACATCGGAAGCGAAGACGTTGGCATTAACACCCCCCCAGTCGCAGTCGGTAGGATGGCATTTGCCCCATGCATGCACATTAGCGGATGCGCCTGAAATGGCAATGCTCAATTTGGTTATTCCTCCCGTGTTCGGGTCAACGTTGTTCCAGTCGCCAGCAAACTGAGCCAGGCTGGCAGAGCAGGTGGACAGCGAAATCAACAATAATAGAGATACGGCCACTATAGACAGGAAGATTTTCATATTCCAACCTCACATAAAATCATTAAAGTTTACTATGCGTTATTGGTATAAATTATTTTGGCATCCCTCTCGTGAATGACTCGATTGAACTTCGACACTCATTGCCAAAATATTCAATCCATGATTCTACAAACATTTAATAATGGATTGAATTAATACACACCCATAATACATGCTGAGTGTGATAGAGATGACAAGCGTTAATGATCTGGCATTGGGAATGAAGGTGCTAATTGTAGACGATGAGATTGATTTGCCCACTGCAGAAGGTCGAGCTGTGCGCTCTCTGGTAGATGAACTGGAAAAAAGAGATGCCACGGTGATAAAATCAGGCTCTGCAGACGATGGCAAATCCGTAATTCTCTCAGACCCCTCAATCCAGTGCATTCTCATGGATTGGAGCCTTGACGATGATGATCCCCTAACCCACAACAAAGCCAAAGATTTGCTCAAGCTCATTCGCACCAGAAATAGCCATATGCCTGTCTTTCTCATGTCCGATAGCGGAAAGGCTCCCCTGATCAATGCAGAAGTGATGTCGCACGTGGACGAACTGGTCTGGGTGCTGGAAGACACGCCCACATTCATTGCCGGGCGGGTATTAGCGGCAATGAATCGTTACCGAGATCAGATTGAGCCGCCCTTTACCAAAGCCCTCATGGACTTCGCTAAAGTCTCCGAGTACTCCTGGCATACCCCCGGCCACACTGGTGGAACTGCTTTCCTCAAATCGCCCGTCGGCAGAGCATTCTTCCAGTACTTTGGAGAGAACCTGCTCAGGTCGGATCTCTCCGTATCTGTGGGAGAGCTGGGCTCTTTGCTGGACCACTCCGGCCCTATAGGCGAGAGCGAAAAATATGCGGCCCAGATCTTTGGCGCGGACCGCACTTACAGTGTGACCAACGGCACATCAGCCTCAAACCGCATCGTCTTCATGGCAAGCGTCACTCGTGGCGATCACGTCCTGGTCGATAGAAACTGCCACAAGTCCATTGAGCAGGCCCTGATAATGACCGGCGCAATTCCTGCCTATATGAAGACCTCCAGAAACCATCTGGGCTTGATTGGGCCGATCTATCCGGAGAACATCGGCAAAGAAGCAGTCAAGAAATCAATTTTGGCCCATAACCTGCTTGTCCAAGCTGATGCCAATGATGAGGAGGGCTCCTCTGATGCTTTTGATGCATCAAGCCAAAGATATAAGCGGCCTATGCATGCTATTATCACCAACTCTACCTATGACGGCCTGTGCTATAATGTCAAGCGCGTCTTGCAGATCCTGGGCGATAGCGTTGACCGCATCCATTTCGATGAGGCATGGTACGGCTATGCCCGCTTCAATCCCCTGTATGAGAAGCGGTACGGCATGTTTGAAAAGAGTAGACGCGAGGATGCTCCCACAGTATTCACTACCACCTCGACACACAAGTTGCTCGCAGCCCTCTCACAAGCATCCTTCATTCATGTCAGGTACGGCAGAAAATGCATCCCCCACGAACGGTTCAATGAATCATTTATGATGCATTCCTCTACATCGCCCCAATATGCCATAATCGCCTCAAATGAGGTCTCAGCAGCCATGATGTCCGGAGAGAGCGGTGAGGCTCTAACCAGAGAATCGATCGATGAAGCCATTGCTTTCCGCCAGATAATGCGCAAAATATTCAAAGAATCAGAGGAAAATGGAGAATGGTTCTTTGACGTATGGAATGCAGACAAGATTGATGGTAAGGACTTCGAGAGAGTATCCCCCAAGACGCTGGCCGAGAATCCAGAGTGCTGGGTGCTGCATACCAAAGACAAGTGGCATGGCTTTAGCAATCTCGAAGAAGGCTACTGTATGCTTGACCCCATCAAGGTCTCTGTGGTCACACCGGGAATTGAAATGGACGGATCTCTAAAGGAGGAGGGAGAGGTCAGGATACCGGCAATGCTGGTCACTTCTTACCTTGACAATCGCGGCATAGTCGTGGAAAAGACAACGGACTTCACAATCCTCTTCCTGTTCTCGATGGGAATTACCAAGGGCAAATGGGGCACTCTGGTCAACGCCCTCTTGAGGTTTCGAGATGATTACAACAAGAATACTCCATTAAAAGAGGTTTTGCCTGACAAAGTGCTGCTGGATCCAAACCACTATGGGAAGATGGGACTGAAAGAGCTGGCCGAGGAGATGTTCAAAAAGGTGAAAGAATTGAATTTAATGAGACTTCAGGAAGATATCTATGCAAAGATACCCATGCAGGATAAGACGCCCAACCAGACCTATCAGAAATTTGTGCATGGCCATGCACAACTTCTGCCCTTGAAAGATATTGCCGGTAGAACAGTAGCCACAGGGGTTATTCCCTATCCTCCTGGCATTCCCATGCTGCTGTCAGGAGAGAATATCGGACCATCTAATGGTCCACATCTAAAGTACCTTGATGCTCTACAAAAGTGGGATAACAAGTTCAAAGGCTTTGGCCACGATATTCATGGCGTTGAGAATAAGGATGGTGTGTATTATATCCATTGCATTAAATAAATTGTTGATATCCTACCACTTTAGCATGGCACCGCCACGTAGATGTTGTGCTTGTTGCTCACAATCTGCACCCGCACGCTGCCTTGATTTACTGGGCAGTCCATGACCGATACCACTCGGTTTTTGGCGATGCCGAGCATCTCCCCTTTTACCCAGCCAGGAGCCTTGATCTCGACCCAAGTCTTCTCTTTCTTCTCAAAGACCGTAGGGATGGTGGGCCGCCTCTCAATCTTGAAATCCTGGGCCTTGAGGCGTAGCGGTATGGAGAACTGCTTCTCTAACCCGGCCATGCTGCGATTGTAAAATTGCCACCAGTTCTGGGCCTTGACCTTCCCTGGCGAGCGGCCCAGCCGATAGTGCTCGAATTTCTGAATACCAAGGGGCGGCCACCTTTTTCCCGCGCCGACCTCCTGGGAGAAGCGGATCAGCTCCGGCAAATCCTCGTCGTTTATGCCCGGAATCAAAACAGGCGCAATCAAGAGGTCGATCTTGCTTTGAGCAATGTTCTTTGCCGCTTGCTTTATCTTTTCGATGTCAAAGCCGGGCATGCCAGCCAGGAAGGCGGCCTTCTCCGGCTGCAGAGAATGAATGGAGAGGTTGATCCGATCAAGGCCTGATCTTTCCAGAGCCCGGATATTCTCCTCATCGAGCAGAGTGCCGTTGCTCTGCATGGAGACGACGCTTACTTCCTTTATGGCCTTGAGCCTTTTGACCAGGGGAACAATATCCGGATAAAGCATGGGCTCGCCGGTAGAGTCGATGTGGCACTCCACCCCCGGACCCTTGAAGGGGGCAATCTCCTCAACCGCCTCCATCAGATAATCCAGCTCCACCTGGTAGTCTGTGACGCGTGAGCGCGAGTGCGGCCCGGCATCCACCGAGCAGAATGGGCAACTGAGATTGCAGCCGCAGCTCGGCCTGATCTGTAGCAAGCTGCTTCCCCGATCGACTACGCCGAAGTAGATGCACCCCACCAGGGGAATGCCCGATTGACGAGTTATGTGAAAGAGAGACATATGAAATCCTTTGCACGCTATCAATTCCCTTCTCAGCTTTAAGTCTCTCCTCTCGAACTGGATCAAAGTCTCCGCGTCCGACTCTCCTGCGCTGCCGGTGACTTTGCGGTTTTATTTTTTCAGGTGCCTTCACAACTGTTAGCAGTTAATGCCAGGGGGAAGCATATATCAGATAAATGCCGCAACCATTGACTGATAATAAAATTGAGAAAACCAGCGATAGTCGTTGCATTGCTTGCCATGATTGCATTGACAGTACTCTATGGATTTGCAATAGCAGGTGAACACGAAGGTCCTGCATCTAACTCAGGTAATGGAATTCCTGAAGGTTCAGGATTTTAAACTTTAAATCCTCATGTGGCAGGGAATAATCCTAATCCAAGCTTACTATCCAAGTCTCCAACCTTCTTCGGCACAGGCATATCTTTGCTGGACAGAATCAAGATGAATCGCGACTTTATTAGGTCCTTCCTTTGACTTTTATCTCAAGGCGCTTCACGCCTTTGACTCGCCCCACTTCCAGCCAATCTCTTGCCCATTGTTCCATACCCCTCGGCAGGGGAACTATATCCATATATTTTTATTGTATAAAGACAAAGCAAGAAGATTGATATAATTACTCCATATTCCCTACTCCATGGGAGTTAAGGTTTATAAATTGCTAGAGTAAAAAAGCAATTTTGGCTTCGAGATAGGCTGAAATCCTTGAAGCTTAATGATTCAGTTTGTGGCGGTGTCCTGGAAATAGGCTGTTTGCCATAAGGCACATTTGCCTGAGCAGATCTGCACAACCTTTATTTCTCATAACATAAACCACACCCTCATCAGATTATGAGGAATGCTATGCGACTTTCCATGGATTTAGAGCTGCAGGATATACCAGGTCAGCTTCTTCTGGCTTTGCAGCCCTTCAGGGACAACAAGGCCAACATCATCAGCGTGGTTCATCACAGGGATAGGAAGACACCTCGCGGCATGATCCCGGTTCGCTTCGTAGTGGAGATGGACCGGAGCAAGATCGAGACCGTCAACGCCTAGCTCTATGAGAGCGGCATCTCCGTGGTGCGAGCAGGCGAAGACCGCCTCATTGAGGCTGTCTCTGTGGTGCTGGTGGGCCATGTGCTGCACAGTGATCTGGGAGATACCGTAAACCGCATCGATTCCACCGGCTTTGCCGAGGTCATGGACGTTTCTTTGACCATGACCGGTGTGGACGAGCCGTCTTCCGCCTATCTCAAGATTCGGGCCACCGGAAAAGCTGAGATTCAGAAGGCGTTGGCCATCCTGCGCGAAGTAGGGGCAGAGAAGAAGTTGCTTGTAATTGAACCAATAGAAGCGGAGGCGGTCTGAATATGAGGGACATCAAAGTTTCCCTGGTGGGCTACGGCATTGTCGGCCACGGCGTGGTCGATGTTCTCAGTCGCAAGAAGAAGATGCTCAGGGATATGGGC
>JBFYLJ010000093.1:0-14413 GCA_041305465.1 Methanothrix sp. | reverse complement strand
AAACCTGAAATCCAAATCTGTGCCGAGGTCGTCTAGCGGTAGGGCGCCAGCCTGGAGTGAGTTCTCCTGGATAGCTGGTGATCCGCAAGGGTCTCGTGAGTTCGAATCTCACCCTCGGCGCTTTTCTTACGGGTAATAGAATAGCGATTTTTCAGTTCCACTGAAGCGTAGCCTTGCAGAAAACCTAGCTTAGAAACCCCTCATATTGATCCACATATCGCGTTCCATCACCCCCGCCCCTTGGGCGCACCCGGAAATCCCACGCGACTCGCTCGTGATCATTGAGGGCCGGCCCCCCTCCCCCCTGCCCGGGCCCTGCACCCGGCTGCATGGCCCTCCTGCTGCTGCCGGGTGGAGGATGATGCTGATCAGCGCCTGGGTGCGGTCATGGTGGCCAGCCACCACAGGGAGTGGCATGTGGGCCCGGGTGCTGGATGTGACCCTGCTTGCAGAGAATTGGAGTATCCAAAAGTTCAAGCTTTTTTATCTCCTATCCTCTCATGAAACACCCTTTTCGCTTTTCCTTCCTGTCTTGGAAGCCCTCCTAGCGGAAACACATCTCCCTTGGGTGAGAAGCCCAGCGCCTCTTTGAGCGCCTTTTCCACCATGTAGCCCGTCACTCCCGGCCCTGCCTCCACATTGACCCGCACATTGTTGACCCCGTCCACCTCTTCCACTATAATCTGATAGTTGTTGCCGATGCCTGGTATTCCCAGCAGCGTCTGCTCGATCTGCTTGGGGAAGAAGTTGACTCCCTTGACAATGAGCATGTCATCCCGCCTTCCGGTGATGGGTGCGATCTTGAGGTGAGTCCTGCCGCACTCGCAGGTATCACGAGAGATGATGCGGGTAAGGTCGGCTGTCCTGAAGCGAATCATGGGAAGAGCTTGCCTGGTCAGCGAGGTGAAGACCAGCTCGCCCTCCTCTCCATCGGCCACCGGCTCACCCGTCTTTGGATCAATGATCTCGATTATGTACTGATCCTCCCAGACGTGCAGGCCGTCATGAGCCGGGCAGTCCATGCCGAGCGTTCCCACGCCGCCCGACTCAGTCATGCCGTAGATATCAAAGACATCGATGTTCAGGCCGCTTGAGACCTTCTTTTTCATGGACTCAGAGAAAGCTTCCGCTCCGAAGATGCCTATCTCCAGATCAGGCAAGGTCTCCTTTTGCTCCTCCAATATCTCCATAAGCCGCACCCCGTAGCTGACAACTCCTGTGAATACCCGCGTCTTCAGATCCTTGGCCAGGCGTATCTGCCGGGCGGTATTGCCGGGACCGGCTGGTATGACAAAGAGCCCAGCTGCCCTGGCTCCGTGGTACATGCCAAATCCGCCGTTAAAAAGGCCGAAGAGGGGCGTGATCTGGGTGGCGTCTCCGGGCTTCGCCCCGGCCATGCGATAGCATCGGGCCATGCACTCAGCCCATTGCAAAAGATCATTCTCCGTATAGGGCATGACTACCGGAGTTCCCGTGGATCCGGAAGACATGTGCATCTCCACGACTTCCCGGCGAGGCACGCAGGCCAGCCCAAGAGGATAGCTCTCTCTCAGTATGTCCTTATTGGTCATGGGCAGCTTGACAATATCATCTGCCGTCCGGATGTCCTCCGGTCTGACTTCGGCCTGCTCAAAGAGCAGCCGGTAAGAGGCATTCGACTCGTAAACATGTTTGACTACAGCCCTAAGCCTCTCGGACTGCATCTCCCTTATGCCCTTTGAGGATCTCGTTTCTATCGATTTGTTGTGAAAATTGTCATCAGTCTTCATGAATGGCACCTCCCGGCAGCAAACGCTTTCCGGTTGATCTGCAAAAACCTCTCCTTAACGCACAGCGCAATGGCTTTTTCCCAGGACTCCTGGGCCAGATCCAAACCCTGTGAGATTGCCCCCAGAAGGACTATATTGGCCGCTCGAATGTCGCCCAGCTCTCTGGCGATCTTTGCAGCATCGATGTAAACCAGCCTGGGAAAGGCTTGTTTCAGCAGCTCTTCAGCATCTTCCGGGTACCGGGCCTCGCCTGAGGAGACAGTAACCGGCATTATAGCCTGAGTGCTGACGGCTGCCAGGCCACCCTGCCTGAGGTAGTCTGCATAACGAAGCGCCTCTACCTTCTCTAAAGCGCCCAGAATATGAGCCGCATTCCTGGCTACCAGGGGGCTATGAACTTCTTTTCCATAGCGGACCATGGCCATCACCGAGCCGCCCCGCTGCGCCATGCCGTGCACCTCATTCGTCTTGACATCGTAGCCCTCCAGCATAGCCGTCTGAGCCAAAATCTCGCTGGCCAGCAAGATTCCCTGTCCGCCCACGCCAACTAATACGATGCTCTTCGTCTCCAACGCCATGGCAGTCTGATCTGCCGTATTCTCCATCTCGCTCATGCTCCCCTCCCGCTGACAATCGCCCCAGCAGGGCAGACCTGCTCGCACAGGCTGCAGCCTGCACAGAGCGTCTCGTTGATCCTCGGGCCGTCTTGTGTGCCTTCAATGGCAGGGCATCCAAGATCCAGGCACAGCTCGCAGCCCTTGCACTCCTCCGCGATAATTCTCCGGATCTCGCCCACCCTCTTCTTCTCTCGCAGAGGGCAGGGGGCACGCGAGACGATCATAGACGGCTGATCTGCCGCAATTTCATCAGAGATAACCCGGCTTGCCTGGTCCAGGTTATAAGGATTGATCACACAAACGCGCTCTATTCCGCAGGCTTTGGCGATATCCTCGATGGAAACGGCCTTCGTCGCCTCACCCATTAGTGTTCTTCCTGTGCCAGGATGGTCCTGATGACCGGTCATGGCCGTGGTGCGGTTGTCCAGTACAATTATGGTGCTGCTGCCTCGGTTGTAGGCTATGTCCAGGAGGCCGGTGATGCCGGAGTGAAAAAAGGTGGAGTCGCCAACGATGCCTACGACCTTACAGGGTTCGCCCGCTTTCTCCAGGCCGTGCGCCATGGAGATGCCTGCGCCCATGCAAAGAATGCTGTCCATTCTGTCCAGGGGCGGGAAGGCTCCCAGGCTGTAGCAGCCGATGTCGCCAGTCACCAGCACCTCTCTTTTGCTCAAGGAGTAGAAGATGCCACGATGCGGGCAGCCGGGACAGAGCACCGGCGGACGGGGCGGCAGTCTATCAGAAAAGGCAGAAGGCTTATGCTCATGCACCGGCCTTCCTTCCAGGAGCGCTCTTGCCGCCAGCAGACGGTCCACAGAAAGCTCCATGATGCCGGGAACAACATCTCTTCCCCGGCAGGCAAGGCCCATGGCTCTGACATGCTGCTCAATGAAGTCATCCAGCTCCTCCACGATAAGCAGGTTGGAGACGCCTGCAGCAAACTCCCGAATCATAGCGTCGGGGAAGGGATAGGACATGCCCAGCTTGAGCACACTTGCTTCGGGCCATACCTCTCTGGCATACTGGTAGACGATGGAAGAGGTGATGATCCCCAAACGTCTGTCCCGCCATTCCAGACGATTGGCGGGCGAGCTTTCCGAGAAAGCCTGTAGGCGAATTAGCCGGTCCTCCACCCTCTGGCGCATGGGCCGGCCCCAGACGGGTATGGGCACGAAGCGTGGCGGGTTCTTCACCATACCTATCTTCTTCTCGGATAGGGCACGCTCACCAAGCTGCACCAGGCTTCTGGAGTGGCTTACGCGGGTGGTGGTGCGCAAGATGACCGGGGTCTTGAACTCTTCGGAGACCTGCATGGCCAGTTTGAGGAAATCTATGGCTTCCTGGCTGTCTGAAGGCTCAAATAATGGAATTTTGGCAAAGCGGGCATAATTGCGGGTGTCCTGCTCATTTTGCGAGGAGTGCATTCCCGGATCATCGGCCACGCAGGCCACAAATCCTCCCTCCACGCTGATGTAGCTCAGGGTCATGAGCGGGTCCGCTGCCACATTCAGCCCCACATGCTTCATGGTCACAATGCTGCGGGCTCCGGCCAGTGATGCTCCTGCCGCCACCTCAAAGGCCACCTTCTCATTAGGCGACCACTCGCAATACACATCCTGCTTGTACAGGGCCAGGTTTTCCAGGATCTCTGTGGATGGAGTTCCAGGATAGCCCGCGCCGACCGTCACACCGGCTTCAAAAGCGCCTCTAGCCAGGGCCTCGTTTCCGGACATCAAACGTCTCAATGCCATTCTTCTCCTTGATCTTCATATGCGGAAATGCTGGTGATTTTTATTGATCGTTTATGTGCAATCTAATACATCAACGATTCAAGAGGCGATACCGGATTTGTGCATTTAATTCTTGTGGTAGCTCAAGCAAGCCGACATGGAACGCCAGCATGGCACAATTCCCTATGCAAGTGCAATTAAGTTATTCAAAAAATGAATATGTAAATTGAGAAAAATATTTATAGTAATAGCCCAATGCAGATTAAAATCTGTGCCAATTCAAAATAAAAAATATCGGCCCATACTAATAAGTTATTAATTAAGAAATACTGAGCAATATATTAATTATGAGGCGGCATGAAGACCAATTGCAGTAGTGTTTGCTCAATAAAGGCCATCCAGGTGTTTTCTCTTATTCTGCTCATTTTTCTAACCTTCACAGGTGTAGGTTCTGGAAATGAAACAGTTTCGATATCTGGAACGGTCCATAATGATATAGATCGCAACGATAAATACGACCCGGGAGATAATGGAATTCCGGATGTGTATTTAGCATCCATAAAAGGATTAATAAGAGATTATTGGCCGGGAATTGTTTGGCTCCTCATCTTTGTGTTCATATTAATTCTTGCAGGTTATACTGTCATTAAGCTATATTTAATTGTCGGAAAGAATAAAGTTGGTGCAGATAAAAACGATTGTCCCTGCAACTACCTGCTTCTCTTTGTCCTATTAGGCACAACCTTTTTAGGCTGGACCTTTTACATCTTCGGAAAACCATTTTATATAATTCCATTAATAGGTATAGCCTGTTTGGTGATCCCCCTTATTCTCTCCATATCTGCAGATTACAATATCGGATCTAAGTTGGATAACGGCGAGATCAGAAAGTCCATTGTAATATCTCTCACCGTGATATACATAATATTCTTGGCGATATCGTTCGAAAAAAGCATTGATGAGAAGGAGATGAATATCCAGAGCTATGACGCAGATTTTACCATGAAAATGGATAAACAAATAAATAAAGAAATAAAAAATAATTCGGATGTTTCTCAAACCATGAACATCAAGGCGAAAATAAATTCCAGTAGTGGAGGCTTCGCAACTCCTGAGAAATTAGTCGCTGATTTTTCCTTAAACAAAACGGAAATTGCCCTGTTAAGAGTTTCAAAAGAGAATAATAGCAAAGAATCCGGAGGAAGTGTGCCCCTACCGGCCAGTTCTGCAAATGCCTCAAGCAGCGAGCAAATGATTCCCGAGGAGGTAATGGCTACATTTACCAAAAACTTCTTATATGTATACATATTAATAATATTGTTTTATTTCGGCAGCAGGTTTATCGACGAGTATAAGACATCCGGAAATCTAGAAAAATACTTAGGAAATAAAGAAGAAAGAGAATTAGATATCGGCAAAATTGTTGCCGCAAGATTGGCAATGGGAGATATCGGCACGAGAGAGTACAAAGAGACAATTGATGCATTAGGATATGGTGCCGACAAAACCATCGAGGTTAGCAAATACGCCCTCTCTTTGGCGATTGCCGATGTAGAGAAAGCATATGCAACCTGGGAGGAGGCTGAAAAGCAAGAAAAGGCCGCACCTCCAGCTAATCGAACAAAGGAAACTGAACAATTAAATGAAGCTAGGAAAAAATTAGATAATGCGATCAAAGACGTTGAAAAAAAGAGAAAGAAGTTAGAAAAAGCAAAGACGGAAACAAATAAGGCTGATGAAGGATAAAAATAAAGCCACACGGTAAGAAAAATAGCGATCACATTGCATAACCACTTGCAGGAATCTCATGCACTATCCTTTCATCTTCTCCAAAACACGTATCCCCTCCATCTCAGTCTCCGGATAGTTGCCGGTCTCGTCCTTCTCCAGGTACTTGACCATATCCCAGACATTTAGCAGTGCCGCCGCAACCCCGGTCAGTGCCTCCATCTCCACCCCAGTCTTCCCAACACAAGTCACAGTGACAGTTGCCCGGACTCGCCCTGTCTCAATCTCAAAGTTTACATCCAGCCCTGTGATAGGAATCGGATGGCAAAGAGGGATCAAACGGGGTGTGTCCTTAACAGCCAGGATTGCTGCCAGCCTGGCAGTGGCAAGAGCGTCCCCCTTTTTCACCCGGCCAGTTTTTATGGCCTCAATTGTAGCCTCTTTTAGCCGGATTGATCCCGTGGCCGTGGCCTTTCTGAAGACAGGTGGCTTCTCTGTGATATCAACCATTCCCGCCAGCTTTTCCTCTGCAGCCAAGTTCTCACAGCCTCATAGCCTCTGGAATCTTCTCAATCACATCTGTGGCCGCCATCCCGAAATCCTTCTCAGGATAGACCAGATCTCCAGCCCTGCCGTTGACAAAGGCGGCTGCAGTCGCCGCCCGCATCGCTGAGGCGCGAGCGTAAAATGCCGCTGTAATTCCAGCCAGGACGTCTCCTGTGCCTCCCACGGTCATTCCCGGATTGCCGGTGGTATTGGCCCGCACCACCTCACCATCCGATATCAGATCGACCTTTCCTTTGAGCAGGACCACCAGCCCCTTTTGTCGGGCAAATTCTCGAAGCGGCTGCGCTCTCTGCCTGTAGTCCAGATCGACCATGGCAATGCCGCTGATTCTCCGAAATTCGCCTGCATGGGGCGTGACAATGCCTCTTAAGGGCAGCTGTGGTTGCAGGGCATCGGCATCGATGACTGTCTTCTTGCAGAGAGGGATGATCTCAGCCAGAGCCTCCATCGTCTCGGCATGTCTTCCCAGTCCCATGCCCATGACCACCACATCATGCCTGGCAATCTGCTCCTTGAGAACCGGTATATCCTCTTGGCAGAGGTGATCCGCTGAGAGTTCCTGAACTATCAGGTTAGGCGAGTAGCCGGAGATGGTTCGGGCGGCTGCTTTGGGTGCGGCCACTGTGACGATGTCTGCACCCGCTCGCAGAGCAGCCATTGCAGAGAGCGCCGGAGCCCCGGTGTACGGCCCGCCGCCTATCACCAGAATCCGTCCGGAGTCTCCCTTGTGACTCTCCAGAGACCTTCTTCCCATCAGCCACAGGTCGCCTTCTCCCACGAAAAACTCTGCAGCGGGTGGAATGCCGATATCAGCCAAGACGACATTGCCTACCATGTCCGGTTTTTGCCGGTGGAAGGTAACAGTTACATCGGCCCTCACGACCTTGTTGGTGCCCAAACCGCTGGGAACATCAACCGAGATCATCGGCTTTCCAGAGGAATTGATAGCATCTATTGCCTGAGCCTCCAGGCCCTTGATGCTGCCCCGAACGCCCGTGCCGAAGATGGCATCGACTATCAGGTCGCACTTTTCCAGGTGCAGATCGGCGCTATCCGCAATCATGCGCAGATCATAGCCCAAGCGCTCCAGAATTTGCCAGTTCCTCTTTGCCTCCTCCGTGGCGATATCTCTGGATCGGCCTAAAAGATAAACGGTAACATCAAAGCCGACCAGGTGCCGGGCGGCAACAAAGGCATCGCCGCCGTTATTGCCGCGGCCTGCGACAATGGCGATTCTCTTGCCTTTAGCCCTGACCACGATCTCCCTAGCAATAGCTGCGCCCGCATTCTCCATGAGCTGCAAGGGCAGCAGGCCGAAATACCTGCAATTGGAATCGATTGCGATCATCTCTTCAGCAGAAATAATTGTCATGGTAATAAGATAGTGGGGAGAACATAAAGATTCGATCCTTTGAGGGAAGAGGAAGTCCTCTACCTCCTGTCCTCGAGCCGGAAAAGATGAAGGATGAAGAAGCTAAATCTAACAGCTATGTTGTGGGAAGAAGAATGTGTCTGGGTAGCAAAGTTTCCAGAAACTGGGATCGCAAGCTGTGGAGACACACCGAAAGAGTCCCTAGGCAATCTAAAGAAAGCCCTTGAGCTTTACCTGGAAAATGCAAAATTGCTAAGGGATACAAGATGATTTAGATGCAGCCTTGACCTCGGCCCACAGGTTCACTGCCTTGATCGAGGTATCAGCCAGATAAAGCTTCCATTTCTTTCCTCGCTGGAAGTCATTAAAACATTAATGGCTAGAAATCAAACAGAGACTTCTGCTTCTGCTCTTTAGGTGCCTCACTGAAAGCAAAGAGATTGCTCTGCCCCCTTCTAGAGCAAAGCCTGTCTTTGGTGACCCCAAAGCTCTCGAAGATACGCAGCACTGGCGGCAAGATCTGCTTCTCCACGTAGTACTCTGTGTCCAGAGGCATGTTCTTCTCCAGGACATAAGAAGGATCCTCCGCCCGGTTCACAAACAGCTCTTTGTTTTTCTTGCCCCTCTTTCCCTGGACGATCACAAATGCAACCCGGTCCCCGACGCCAGGCACGCTTCCGCCACGCTCTCGGATCTTCTCGACCAACTGGATGTGGGGCTGCTTGTTCTTGTAGGAGCCGGAACTCTTGGTGTAGCGGCGCGTCAGCGTGAGATCCTCCAGCAGGGACGGGTCCATAGAGAGATCCAGATTCTGCAGCCGGAGCACTACGCAGCGGACATGCTCTACCGCTTCCTCCACCTTGCCCTCTTTGAGCACCAGCTCCAGGCAGGTTTTGAGGGTCTTCGAGGTCAGACCGCACCAGTCCCGGCGCACAGTCTCCATGCCCCTCACCTTGATCTTATCCATCCAACCGTCGCCCCTCGGCTCAAATACCCAAAGAGCGTAGCGTTTCTTGGCCAGGAAGATTCCTCGCCGGGCGAAGGCCTCAAAGACCAGCTCCATTGGAACGGGAAGCGAAGAGGTGACGGTCTGTGCAATCTTTTTGCCGATCAGCTCGGCATCCTCAAGGGAAATGGCCCCTGCCCCAGCTCCGGCAGGCCGCAGACGCACAAAGACGCTGTCTGTATCCCCATAGACCACAGATATGTCAAAGCATTTCTCTGCCGCCTTTCCAAAAGGCAGTGCATCCTTGAAGACCACCTCTCTGCCTATCACATAAACTGAGCCGATCTCATCGATGATCTTCTTGGTGCGCAGAATATTCTCCCGGCCAAATGATGTGACTGCATTGGCCAGTGCCAGGCTGTAGAGCCGGGCGCGAGCGTAACCTGAGTAGCCGTAGAAGCTGTTGAGCAGAATCTTCATGGCATTTTGCTTGGCATCTAAAAAGCGGCGCTCTTCTTCCCCAGCATTCTTCATCAGATTCTTGGTCGCAATCCTCTCATCGAGCAGCTCTTGCAAGACCGCAGGCATGATGCCCGGCGAGACCTCGGGCGAGACGAACCTTCCGCCCGATGGAGCAGTTATGATGTCTTCATCCCCGACATCTGCCATCCGGCCCTCTGCCGCAGAAGCTTGTGTCAACACGGTCGTGTAGCAGAGGTTATGAGCCATCATAATAGTAGGATAAAGGGACTTGTAGTCCAAAATGACCACATCCTCCACCAGCCCCTTCTCCGGCACAAGGACAGCTCCGCCTTTCAGGCTCTCGTTCTCCATATGGCGCTCATCCGAGAGATCTGCATCTGGCTTTGGCGGCACCACCCTGCCGCGCTCGCGAAAGCGGCGCATGAGCAGGCTCTCCACCATGCCGGACTGCCCGCCATTCACTATGTCCTGCAGCAATGATCCGCTGGCCTGAGAGAGGGCGATGTACTTGTCCATGAGCCGCAGGTCGAGGAGCATGTGCAAGGCCAACACGGCGTCTCTTCGGGAGTAGCTGATGAAGCGGCGCAGACCTTCGCCATCCTCGGCCCAGAGGGTTTCGATCTCTTTGGGATCAACATCGTACTTCTCCATCTTGAGAAGCTCGGATGCTGCGTTTCTAAGAGTATACTGCTTGAGGCTGTATGAGGAGCGTATGATGGGCAGCAAGTCCACCACCACCCGACCGGTAATGGAGACATCCGTTCTGCTTACGATCTTTCTTATGTACCAGGAGCTGCCGTCCCGGCCCACTCGCCCATCTACCCGATTTTGCCTGCACCTCTCCTGCAGGTAAGGAAAATCGAACTCATTGGAGTTGTAGCCGGCCAGGATATCCGGATTGTAGTCACGAACAATTGATGCGAACGTTGCTAAGAGATCATACTCGTCCTGGCAGGATCTTGTGTCAGAGCGAGGGCAGTCGATATTCTTTCCCACCAGCACCATGGTCTTATTACCCAGATATTCCGGTTCGAAAGCCATGCTGATCAAAATCACGGGCGACTTTTCCGCCTTGGGCATCTCCCCATGATCGGGCAGACACTCGATATCAAAGCTCATAAGGCGCAGCGGTGCATTGGTTTCATGCGAAACCGGATGCAAAGCCTCAAAAGGTATCGGTGGTAGGGCCGAGGCGGCCACGGCTGTGGCAGCTCGCTGGCTCACAGTCCACTCCGGGATGGGCGCTTCCACCCACCACATGCCGCCCAAAGAGCTGTCTATGAGAAACCTGTTTTTAAAGAGAATGTCCGTCTCATAGACAGCTTTGATGCCGGCCACCTCTTTTGCCCTTTCCCTGAGACTTCTCACCTCTTTGGGGTCATGGGTGGTGATCTTGAGCATCTTCTGGGGAGTGGTCTGAAAGCCGATGGGCATAAAGCGCTCCACCACTTCTACATCCAGTCCCAGGGACAGAAGATCATCCCGGGCGCTGCTTGATAGGCTTTCCTCCACGCTCGCATAAAAGTAGGGGCGAAAGCCTGCCACACGACAGGTAACGCTTTTCCCCTCGGAAGTAGTGCCGAAAAGCTGCACCAGAGGATTTCTATCTGAATCATAGGTGTAATTGGCATCCAGGATCTGGAAGATCATTGCTTATAAATGGGAATTTCTGCTTAAATAGCTAATTGTGCAGAGAGCATCACAGCTAAATAGGTACATGAGAGACAATATTGTTGGATAGTTGCCTGGAGAAAAGCGATGATAAAAAGAACTTGCTTTTATAATATTATAATTTTCATTATTCTTACATCCCAGTTCTTTACAGCGCTTTCATCCGCTGCATCTGATAACTCGGCACTCACAAAGTTGATCACTCAAAATGAGGATCCACGGATGGGCGTGAAGGATCTTGCATTCTTCTTGGTCACACATGATTTTAACGCAGTTCCTAAAAAAGACCACGTAGATGTCCAAATAGATGATACCCTCTACGTATTGGTGCCCAATGGTCAATCATCCGGACTGGCCGACGTAACCGCAGCGTCTTTGGAATGAACCGGTCAAAAAAAGAGATATAAGGAGACAAAATTATGCAGTCTTTGATAAAAATTGTTGTCGGATTTCTTCTGATAGCTTTTCTCGTTACAGGTTCTTTGGCGGCTGAAGAGAAGACATCGAAGCAAGTTCTAATTCTTGCCTCCTATAATCTTGGGATGACGTGGGATGACAGCATTATCTCCGAGATAAAGCACCAATTTGCAATTTATATGCCTTCGGCAGTTATAAATGTAGAATTCATGGATACAAAGAGAATTGATCCAAACGTTACCCGCCTGAATTACTTAAAGACATTGTATCTTAAAAAGTATAAAGATAGGCACTTTGATGCAATCATTTCTACCGATACAGACGCCTTTAAATTTTTGCTCAATAACCGCGATGAGATTTTTCCGGGAACGCCGGTAGTCTTCTGCGGCGTTATCAGTTTCGAAGATGAGATGCTGCGAGGAAAACGCAATTTCACAGGCGTAATGGAAGTATTCGATATCAAAGATACCATTTCTTTGATGCTCAAATTGCATCCTAATACAAAGCTCATTGCTATTGTAAATGATAATACGACAACCGGTCAGTCCAATCGAAAGATCATGGATGCTGCGATTCCAGAATTTGAGGGCAAGGTATCTTTTGAGTACCTTGACAACTTCACAGTAGAGGAGCTCGCGCAGCGTGTCCATTCCCTGCCTGATGACAGCCTCATCTTGGAGATGAGCTTCAATCGAGATAGGGAGGGAAAGATCTTGACCTATGAGGATACAACAAGCCTCATCCAAGGAGCAAGCTCAGCACCAATTTATGCTTTGTGGGATTTCTTTATTGGATATGGTGTTGTAGGAGGAAAGTTGCTCACTGGATCGTCTCAGGGAAGCGAGGCTGCAAAGCTTGCGCTGCGCATCTTAGAGGTAGAAAACGCGGAGAATATTGCAGTAGTTAGAGAGAACTTCAACCGCTATAAGTTTGACAATTTTGAGCTGATTCGTTTTGGCATTCCCATCGCCAGCCTGCCCGCAGATAGCGTGATAATTAACCGGCCATTCCAATCACGCGTTGATCTCAGTAGCACAAACCTGAGCGGCCTTGATCTATCCGGGGTCAACCTTAGCCGCTCGCAGCTGCAAAATACCAATCTGGAAATGACGAACCTCAGCGAATCGGTGCTGGAAGGATCCGAATTGAGCAATGCCCGGTTGGTCAGAACCAACTTCAGCAGATCAAAGATGGATGAAACAGATATAGATGATTCAGATCTGTCTTTTGCGGATCTATCGGGTACAAATCTTGTCGGATCTGATATTACCGGCTCGAATCTGACCGGTGCCAACCTGCAAGGAGCTGATCTGGGCCAGGCTCGTTTGCCAAGTGTCATCTTAGCAGGAGCAAATCTGGATAATGCGAACTTGACCGCCGCGAATCTTCTTGATGCCGATCTTACCGGGGCCTCCTTATTCAGAGCCTACTTAAGGCGGGCTAACCTATGCAATTCGCGACTAATCGGAGCTAACCTTTCACAAGCAGATCTTGTGGGAGCTGGCCTCATAGCTTCGGACATGACCGGTGCGAATCTTTTCAAGGCCAACCTGGAAGAGGCCAGAATGTCCGGTGCAAGATTGGTAGATGCAAACCTTAGCGCTGCCAATCTTATGGCAGCCAACCTCAGCGCCTCAAATCTGACAGGCGCAAATTTAGCCAATGCCTACTTGAGGCGGACCATGTTGGAAGATGCGATCCTGGATGGTGCCAATCTGTCTGGGGCAGACCTGGTGGGGGCTAACATGATCGATGCAGATCTGTCGGATGCAGATTTTAACGGTGCGGATGTCTCGGAGTGCCGCTGTCATGGCGCAAAGTTCGTCAGTTCTCGATTAATCAAGTCTCGCATTAGATTTGCCAACCTGACCTACACAAATCTCAGCATGGCGAACCTCTATGGATCGGATCTTGCTTCTTCCGATTTGGAAGGCTCCGATCTCTCTAAATCCAACCTCTCAAGAGCAAATTTCGAAATCGCCCATATGCCCAATGCTAAACTTGCCGGAGCTATTCTATCAAGCGCCAGTTTGCCCGGAGCGCACCTGGACGATTCCGACTTATCCAACTCTAATCTTGAAAACGCAGATCTTACCGGCGCCTTGCTAGGCGGGTGCAACCTTACTGGTGCCAATCTGAACGGAGCCAGGCTTCTTGGCGCCGACCTTAGCATGGCAACCATGAATGATGCATATATGATCAGGACAAACATGATCGGTGCCAAAATGAGCTGGACGGATCTGAGCGGAAGTGGTCTTAGAAATTGCCAATTCACCAGAGCGGAACTCTTTGGAGCCGACCTGAGCAATTCCGATCTGACCGGTTCGGACTTTACCCGGGCATATTTGGTGAGAGCTAATCTATCAGGTTGTACTCTGAAGGATGTCAACTTGGATTACGCCGACCTTACCGGGGTGAATCTGAGAGATGCCCAAATGAATAGAGCAAGACTCACGAATGTATTTCTAAACGAAGCGGATCTATCGAACGCGGACCTCACGGCATCTTATCTTTATGGCATGACCCTAAAGGATACTGTTTGGATCAAGGCGAACTTGAGGTCGTCCAGCATAATTCTGCTGAACTTTTTGGATGCAGATTTCAGCGGCAGCGACCTGAGAAAGACCCGTTTTACGCAGACCTATATGAATAACACCAACTTTTCCGGTGCAGATCTGAGTGGCGTTGTCTTTGACACCTGCGCCTTCGAAAACTCTGATTTTACAGGCGCGAACCTGCAAGAAATCAAGTACGATTCCATAGCGCTTAATTTTTTCGCGGCATCAAAACTAGATGGAGCCAAGATGAGCTCGGATCTGAAAAACGATCTTGAAAAATTGCGGTCAGGAAGAATAACCTGACCTGCATCTTTTTGATGGAAAGCTACTTCTGTGGTCGAGTGAGACGAACTTCAGGGAAACCTACTATATCCACAGTCTGTGAAGCAATCTTTATGCTTTCTGATTTCTCAATATCTTCAAGAATTTTCTGGGGCAGTGTAACGAATTTTCTGTAAATTGATATTAACTAGGAAGGCCCTGTATCCTACCTGTCTTGCAAACTGGAGGAAACAGGACCATGATACCCAAAGATCTCCTGGAAGATTACTTTAT